>DATEZD010000239.1:0-6231 GCA_035255865.1 Candidatus Udaeobacter sp. | reverse complement strand
CCCATGGCCTACGCCATCATGGGCGGCCTCGCCGTCGCCACGCTGCTGACGCTGATCGCGCTGCCCTCGCTCTATATCACCTGGTTCAAAATCCGGCCAGACGGAGAACGGACCCCTTCGACCAGCGTCCAGATGCAAGGTTCGGCCGCAGTAGCGGTCTAATGAATCGAATCACCCACGTCCATTATGCGTCAATCAATCAATCAAAGAACCCGCAGCCCGACAGCGAGATCCTTCAGCCAGCCGCAACGGATTTGAAATGACCCCGCCTCCGCCAGGCCGATACGCACCGCACCCAAGGCAAACAAATGACCGCAACTCCGCAAACTGCCGAACCGAAGTCCGCGTCGCCACACCCCGCGACGCCCGCCGGTCGCGCCGACGAAACGGGTTGGCTTCACCGTAATTGGTGGAATGCTCGCCGCGTCAGGCATTGCGATCTTTCTCATCCCGCTAACCTTCTATGTTGTGGAGCGATTCTCTTCACGCGAGCACGCCACCGCTCCAGCACCACAGCAGCAACCAGACGGCGCGCCAGCTACAGTGCTTCCGTCATGAGGAGTTCAGTTATGCGGTTCGATTTCTATTCCTCGCCGTAATCACAACTGATGCGTTGCTCAAAGCGATTCGGCGTCTACCTCTCTGGCAGAATCTTATCGAAGCAAGTTAGAAGAAGTAAGACTCACAGCTGAACGCGCTTGTTTCGCGCATTGCCAGAACGTTTCCGCGGTGGGACTAAGTGGTCCCTTTCGCGCCGCAAGTCCAATGGAGATCATTTTCGGATCAGGCGTAAGCGGCAATATTTTTACCCGGTTCCCGAAGACATAACCGAAGCCGTCGCCAGCCAGCCCTACTCCCCTGCCACCTTCTACTGCGGAAATGAGGCTGGCGACGCTGTCGTGTTCCTCCACGATCGTCGGCTTGTTCTTTGGCGAAGCGAAAACCGCGTCAATGAAGAAATGATAGTCAGGGAACTCCTGCGGCACCAAAACGATGAAGGGTTGACGCGCGGCGTCCTCGACTGAAACAGCGCGCCGGCGTGCGAATGGGTGCGTCGGCGAGACGGCGAGACGAATATGCTCCCGGCTGAGCTCAAGGAAACGAAGGCCGCGGAGCGCGCCGGGTTTTGGCGCCACGAAGATGAAGGCGAGCTCCAGTTTGCCCGCGAGCAGCGCATCCACGTTGTCCTCAACGCGACGGTCGTGCAGACGCACGTGGACGTTCGGCACCGCGCAGCTATGGGCATTCAAGATAATATGAAACAGACGATCAATCCCCCAGGACGAGTAGCCGACATGCAGATCCATATGCTGGTGCTCATCGAGCGCACGCACATTTTTCAGTGCTTCGTCTGTTCGTTCCAATATGGCGCGCGCTTCATTGAGAAACACACGCCCCGCCTCCGTCAGCCTCACTGACTTCCCGACGCGTTTCAACAAAGGCAATCCAATCTCATTTTCCAGATCGCGGATCTGCCGGCTCACTGCCGGTTGGGAGATATGAAGCTTGAGTGCGGCGCGTGAGACGTTTTCCGCTTCGGCGACGCGGACGAAATAGCGCAGATGCCGAAGTTCCACTGAAGAGGACTTTATACCTTCCAATTATTACGAGGCAAGAAACATAGTCTTTCGCAACTCTGTTTATTGTAAAACGTCGTTGAATTTAGAGCGGCGATTTGATCGCGACCGCGGATGGCGCGGGTTCGCCCAGAAAGTGATCGATCACATCGGCCACGGTGGTGAAGCGGTTTACGCCGCCCAATTTCCCGTCGACGCCTTCGTGACGGAGCCGGTCGCGCACTGATGAGCGCGGCTCGACCGCATGGAATTCGATACCCTCGGCAGTGAGTTCGTCAGCCATGCTGGCTAGTGCGTAGGCACTCTGCATGTCCACAAGCGCTGCGGCAGAAAGATCGAGCACTACCAGCTTCGGCAGTGTCGGCTCGGCGCGCACACGGTTCAGGATCGCATCGTAAACATTGTCCACATTGAAGTAAACGAGGGCTGATTCGGGCCGGAAAATCATTACGTTTGGAATCAGTTCGTTGTCTGCATGCCGGTCGCGATCCGAGAAACGGCGCGTGCCGGGAATTCGTCCGAGTAGAGCGACGTGCGGACGAGACGATGTGCGCACCAACTGCACCAGCGAGATCGCTGCGCCGATCATCACGCCGCGGAGCAGGCCGAAAGTGAGCACGCCGCCGAAAGCTGCCAGCGCCACGACAAACTCGGATCGATCACTGCGCCAGAGTTCTTTCAAGGTTGAAAGCTTGAGCAGACCCGCTATCGCAACCAACACCACGGCTGCGAGGACAGGTTGGGGCAGGGCGCTCAGGAGATGCGAGAAAAAAAGAACAACGACGAGGATGAAAAGTGCAGCGAGCGCAGTAGAGAGTGGTGTGCGCGCGCCGCCCTCCTCATTGACGAGCGACTGCGACGTACCGCCGCTAACGGGAAGACCGCCACCGAGTCCGGCAGCGAGGTTCGACGCCGCAAGCGCCAGATTTTCCTGATTGGCATCGAATCGTCCGCCATGCTTCGCGGCAAACATGCGGCCAATCGCGGCCGTTTCGACTGCGCCGAGAAGAAAACATGCAAGCGCAAGCGGAAGCAATTGATTCAGGTCATGCCAATGTACGGCAGGAACTCTGAACGGAGGTATTCCCTGCGGCACGGTCCCAATCAGTTTCACGCCGCGTGTCTCCAGCGAAAGCGCCGATGCGGCGACAATGCCTCCGACCACAATGAAAAGCGCGACCGGTTTATGGTTGAGAAAAATTTTACCAAGAATGAGGAGCGCCAGCGCGATTCCTCCAACCAGAAGTCCCATCGAATTCGTCTCACTCAGATGCTTAAAGAAGAAACCCATGTTTCCCCAAAAGCTGCCATGGGCACTATGAAAACCGAAAAGCTTTGGCAACTGCGTGCTGGCTAGGAAAAGCGCCACGCCGCATTTGAAGCCGGTCATAACACTTTCTGAAATGAAATGCACCATGACTCCGGCTTTCGCCAGCCAGGCGATAAAAGCGATGAGCGAGATCAGCAACGCAGTGCCGGCCGCGAGCGCGCCAAAGCGCATCGTATTGCCGCCCGCCGTTTCGCCAAGCGACGTGCCGATGACCAGTGAGATAGCGGATGTAACGGAAACGGCCGTGAAGCGCGAACCGCAAAAGATCCAGAAGACAAGGCTGCCGAACAAGCAAGCGTAAAGGCCCGTTTCGGGAGGCAAATTGGCTAGAGATGCGTCGCCTAACGCTGCCGGAAGCAAGTATGCGGCAAGGGTAACACTGGCGAGAACGTCGCCGCGCAGCCAGCTCCGATCATAAGCGCGCAGCCAGGTGAAAGCGGGAACCCAACGGAAGAGAGGCGATGAACTGATCACGGCAATCTTCTCATGGATGCTCTGAACAGCCAATGGCGTTCATGGGCTTTTGAAAGTGGAAATTCGTGAGATGTGGATGGGAAACAGTGCAGCCAGCAAAAGAATTCCACTGACAAGCTGAGCAATCACCACAAGCTGACCATAACCAGGCTTCGGTGAGTAGTCGGTAAAACCCAAGGTGAAGAAGCTGATGTAAAGCGCGTCTAGCGGTGTTTTGGCGGATGGAAAGACTTCTACTCCAACATAAAGACCTGCAAAGCCAGAAAGAACGCTCAAAAAAAGCAGTGTAATGACTAAAATGCCAGTCGTCTTTCTAGGGAAAAAGCGTGTTACCCATGAGTGCTTGTCCAAAAAGCCATCGTCATCCGAGCGAAGTGCCGCGAGCAGCAATACACTGAACAGATATAAGTCCGAAATCGCTATCACGATCCAGGCAAGAAACCGACAACCGCAAAAAACAGATGTCATGCCAATTGCCGAAACCAAAGAGAAGATAACAATCAGGACAATGTCGCTTCTCGTTTCTTTGCTCATATGAATTTCAGTGCTTACGCGACGGCTCGATATAAGACTAAGGCGAATTTGACTGAATTGATTGCGTTTTAAAGACGGACTTGTTCGGTGATCCGTTAGACTACTTGTTTCTCAAGCATTGGCGCGCTGAGATTTTCAGAGATGTTAAGATTCGTCTCCCGCACCGTGATGAAAAGGTCATGGGCGAGGTTGGGTGCCCGAACAAGGCAGGCTGCTCGATTAAAACTGCAGCGAAGCGGGCGCCTTAATCATGGTATGGGAACCGCTTCCTTTGTTATCGGATGTTTTTCATCTCGAACGCCCCCTCACGGTTGCGCCGATAACAATGGACAATTCGGCGGAACAACGAGGCGAATTGCTCTCGGTACGGCTTCATATCTGACGCTCGAAAACCGCACCGGCTCGCCATCCAGGTTGACCGGAATCTCTTCTTCGGTGTGGACCTCGGCCCAAGGCGTTTGCCAATAGTTGATATACTCGCCATCCGGAGAAAGCTCTTGTAACTCGCGCGCAGCCGTTAGCAACGCCAGCGCCGGGATGTCACGAACTGTGAAAATGTCCAGTAAACCGTCGTCAACGCGTGCTCGAGGAGTAACTTGGAGACCGCCTGCCTGGCGCCCGTTGCCGACGATCGCTACCGGGCCGCTTCCAGTGATTTCGCGATCTGGCAAAGTGAGCTTCCCTCGATAATGATGAACGTTCATTGCCAGAATCGCACCCATTACAGCGTAAGCGGCAGGGCCAAGCAGGTGTTTAAGCTCTGGTGGAGTGGTCGCTGTGATCTCCGCGCCAAAGCCGATGCTAGCTGCATTCAGGAACCAGTATTCATTGGCTTTGCCGACGTCGACAGGTACCCCTTTCCCTTCCATACAGAGCGCCAGCGCCTGCTCCGGATCACGCGGAATGCCACATCCGGTGGCGAAGTCATTCGCGGTCCCTAGCGGTACCACCCCCAAAACAGGCCGCGCGCCTTCAGAAAGATCCATCAAGCCGTGAACCACCTCGTTCAATGTACCATCGCCCCCCGCCGCAATCAGCAAATCCGCTTCGCCTGCTCCCGCCACAAATCGTCGCGCGTCTCCCTTTTCCGAAGTCACTCTTACTTCGATGGTATGCCCGATCGCTCGTTGCCGAGCGACCGCTGTCTGGAGCGCGTCATTGCCGGCCGCTTTGCCGTTGAGAATCAACTGAACTTTTCCACCCTTCGCCCTGGGACCCATCGATTACCCGTTTTAATTTGTCGTTCTGTTCAATATCGCCGTACCGCCCCTCGCGCTTGCGTTTCCCATTTGGCGCGAAGTGCCACTCACTGAGTCGGGCATAGCGGCCGATGCGGTGATGAGGTTCGCGTTCATGTTGCTAATGAAGCGCTGGTTCCGCGGCTAACGGTGGCGCAGCTTGTGTTGGTGCAGGCGCACGCCTTTTGTCACGGCGCTCTTTGAACCACATGATTACGACGTAGAACACCGGCGTAAGAAAAAGGCCAAAGCCGGTTACTCCGAGCATTCCGAAAAAGACGGCGGTGCCAAGCGCCTGCCGCATTTCAGCGCCGGCACCGGAACTAACAACAAGTGGAACAACACCGAAGATGAACGCGAATGAAGTCATCAAGATGGGACGCAGTCGGAGACGACACGCCTCGACCGCGGCGGTGAAACGGTCTTTGTGGTCGCGGTCCTGAATCTGTTTTGCGAATTCGACGATCAGGATGGCGTTCTTACAAGCCAGCCCAACAAGCACAATGAAGCCGATCTGCGTGAAGATGTTGTTCTCCATCGAACGCAGCCAGACACCGTAGATCGAGCTGAACAAGCACATGGGGACGATGAGAATGATTGCGAGTGGCAACGACCAGCTCTCGTAAAGTGCCGAGAGCAGCAGAAAAACGAACAGAACGCAAAGCGGGAAAATATAAATCGCGCTGTTGCCTGCGAGCTTTTGTTGCAGTGCTATCTCAGTCCATTCGGTCGTGAAACTGGTTGGTAGAGTTTGTTTGGCGAGATGTTCGACGGCAGAGAGTGCCTGGCCGCTGCTGGCGCCCGGTGCAGGCTGACCGCTGAGGTCGGCCGCGGTAAACATGTTGTAGCGCGTAATTTGGTCGGCGCCGCTTACCTCCTTCACGGTCGCGACCGACCCGAGCGGAACAATTCCGCCCGAGTTATTGCGTGTTTTCAGCAAGCGAATGTCGTCCGGACTCAAACGGAATTGCGAGTCGGCCTGTGCCGTGACCCGATAGGTGCGACCAAACAGCGTGAGATCGTTCACGTATGTCGATCCAAGATAAGTCTGAAGCGTCCCGAAAATGTTGCTGAGCGG
>DATEZD010000238.1:0-2857 GCA_035255865.1 Candidatus Udaeobacter sp. | reverse complement strand
AGGAATGGGGTAGTAGTGCGAAAATTCTTTCTTCACGTTTCAAAAAAGGAACAGAAACGTCGATTCCTCGAGCGAATCGATGATCCGCTTAAGAACTGGAAATTCTCGTCCAACGACGCCAAGGAGCGCGACTTTTGGGATGATTACATGGAAGCGTACGAAGAAATGATTCAGGAAACGGCGACGAAGGACGCGCCGTGGTATGTGGTGCCGGCGGATAACAAATGGTTCACTCGTGTCGTAGTCGCGGGGGCAGTCATCGAAACCCTCGCCTCACTCGATCTGGCGTATCCGAAAGTGGATGAAGGAAAACTCAAGGAACTCGCCGCAGCGAAAAAGAAGTTGTTGAGCAAGTAGCATCCGGCGCTGCGAAAATCGTTTGGCCTTACGCGCAGGTGGAATCTGTTTCGAATTTGAGCGCGACGCTGTAGGTTCGTGGGTGAATGTCCACTACGTGAGGCCGCGCTGCGGATCTCCGAAATCGAGCTAATGAAGACTGTCAACATCTGGAGAGTCGAAGAAGCTCCGGTTAGATGGGTGCTGCTCGGACGAACGATTGGATGCACAGCCAGCTAGAAGGAGCACTGAAAACACAAAGACTAAGGTCGTTGTTCTCACGGGACGCGAAGAATTGCCTGGCGAGATATGTGAGGAATTATGCCGCCCGATCCGCTCGCGGTCCTTGTGGTAAACCGATAAAAGCGGAATCATGGGAACTCGTCTCAACTGGCAGCGCGATACAAGAAAAACTACGTGATGGCTCACGACGTCGCAACGAGCTTCCGGCAGCGGTTGATTGACCAGCATTCGCTGATCGACAATTTCAAGCTAGTGATTTTGATCACTCTGGGACTGTCGCCCATCTCGAACGCCACCTGACCGTCATTGGAATGCACCGTCCACTGCATTTTCACCACACCTACAAAATAGAGACGGGAATAATGACGCCCGCCCCACACATTCCTGGTATTTCCAACGCAGCATAGCCGGAAAGATGGCTTCTCCGGTTTGCCCGTTGATCTTTAAGAGAATGGCCGACATCGAAAAACACTTTGCCAGTAACGGTGACGACGGGAGTTTGATGCCCTAAAGTCCTATAGGCAAATCGCCGCGGGGACGACAAAATTGGGCTTACTCAGATGAGCAAGAACAACAACCGTGAGCCGATGAGTCTCGCCCCGATAAATTCTTTTACGTCCTGCTTAGACTTGAAATCCTTTGAGCACCTGACCGGATGAGCTTTTTCCAAGTTTTCGTATATCTGCTGGCGGCGGTGATTTCCGTGCCGCTCGCAAAACGACTCGGGCTCGGTTCGGTGCTGGGTTATCTCCTTGCCGGAATCGTGATCGGGCCATTCGGATTGCGACTGGTTGGCTCCGCGCACGGCGACGTGATGCACATCGCGGAGTTTGGTGTCGTCATGATGCTGTTCGTGATTGGACTGGAGTTACGACCGGCAGTGCTCTGGAAATTGCGCGGCCCGATCGTCGGTCTCGGTGGCGCGCAAATGCTCGGCACGGCAGGGGCCGTAGCAGTCTTGGCAACCTGGCTCGGTCTCCGTTGGCAGATGGCTGTTGCGGTTGGGTTCATCGTTGCGATGTCATCGACAGCAATCGTTTTGCAGTTGTTAAGCGAGAAGGATCAGATGCGGACGGCGGGTGGGAAATCGGCCTTCGCGGTCCTGTTGTTTCAGGACATTGCGGTCCTCCCAATCCTCGCCTTGCTCCCGCTGCTCGCCACCGTCGCGCCAACGGGAGGAGCCGATCATGCGAAGAACGCGATAAGTGATTTGCCCGGATGGCAACATGCACTTGTGGTCGTGGCGGCTATCGCTGCCGTCATCTTGGGCGGGCGTTATCTGCTGGGACCGTTTTTCCGATACATCGCCGCGACGCATCTGCGCGAGATGTTCACCGTGACGGCGCTGCTGCTTGTTGTCGCGATTGCGTTATTGATGCAACGCGTGGGCTTGTCGCCGGCGCTAGGCGCGTTCTTAGCCGGAGTTGTGCTTGCTGAGAGCAAGTATCGGCACCAGCTCGAGACTGATATCGAGCCGTTCAAAGGGCTTTTGCTAGGTTTATTTTTTATCTCAGTCGGGGCTGGTATCGATTTCGCGGTGATCGTGGATCAGCCTGCCACCATTGCACTACTCGTGGTGGCGGTGCTCGCATTGAAGTTCATTGTTCTACTCGCAGTGAGCCGCGTTTCGCGTTTGGAACCTTCGCAGCGCTATCTCTTCGCGTTTGCGCTCGCCCAAGGTGGCGAGTTCGCTTTCGTTCTCTGTTCCTTTGCCACACAAGGCGGCGTGCTAGTCGCGCAGATGGCGAATTTGCTCGGCGTGACCATTGCGCTCACGATGGCAGCTGCGCCCCTGCTCATGATGATCAACGAACGTTTCGTTCAGCCGCGCTTCCGGAGCGTGTTGCCCGCACGCGAGCCGGATGAAATCGAAGAGCGCGACAATCCTGTGATCCTAGCCGGCGTCGGACGGTTCGGGCACATCGTCGCGCGGTTGCTGGTGGTCAATGGTTTCGGCACAACCGTGCTGGATAACGATGCTGAGCAGGTGGAGACGCTAGGACGTTTCGGGATCAAATCGTTTTACGGCGATGCGACCCGCCTCGACCTGTTGCACACCGCCGGCGCAGCGCGCGCGCGCATTTTCATCATCGCAATAGATAACGAGGAGAAGGCACTGGAGGTCGTTGATCTCGTGCAAGAAAACTTCCCGAAGCTCCGCATCCTCGCGCGTGCTACGAGTCGCCAGCACGCCTACGAGTTGCTGCGCAAAGGCGTGACCGATGTCTATCGCGAGACGTTCGGGAGCGCAGTCGATCTGAGTGTGCACGCGCTCGGT
>DATEZD010000237.1:0-27729 GCA_035255865.1 Candidatus Udaeobacter sp. | reverse complement strand
GACCATCGCAAAAAGGGAGACGAACAGTCCAGCCCATGTAGCGCGCGAAGTTTTCGTGCGAACCAACCGCCGGTTGGGCGTGACAGCGAAAGGCGTGCCGAGATTCTCCGTTTCCATCGATTCCATTAAGATGCCGCAAGGCACAGTTTGGATTCAAGAAAATCCGAGACATCTCTCCGCGACGTCGAATTTCCGGCAGGCAATCGCCTGTCGCCTTATTGGACCGTCACAAGCGTTCCGACCGGAATTTCGGAGAAAAATTTGCGAGCAGCCTCCTCCGGCAGTCGGATGCAGCCATGCGACACTGGATGATTCGCCACGTAGCCGGCGTGCATTCCAAAGTCGAGACAGCTCAGTCGCATGAAATACGGCATCTCCACATGGTAAATGGTGGAACGATGGTTGCGTTCCTTGTTGGTAATCACAAATTCGCCCCGTTTCGTCGAGTACCCTGGTCGGCCGGTCGAACATTGCGTGCGATATACAGGCACGCCGTCCTTAACGAGCGCGACTCGTTGCAAAGCGAGAGAAATTTCGAGGCGCAACCGATCCGGCGATGGCCCGCCGCCGAGAAGAATTTGTGCGGCCCGCCAGTGACCCGTTTCTGCCGCAATATCCAACGCAGACATCTTGTCCCGGCTCGTCAGCCGGTTCCGTTTGGCGCCTGCATCCAGCAGAGCGCGCAGGTAATCGTCCTGTCCAAGTCCAGCGGCAAGCATCACGACCGTAAGATTCCGGTCTTCTTCGACGTAACTACGCAGCGATTTTGACGACAGCAGCGCAAGAAAGTCCTTGTCACAACGCGACGGCAGAACGGTGTTGGGATCTGCACCGCATTCGAGCAATGTGCTAAAAAGAGAGGAGTTGTTTCCCGCGATAGAATAAGCAAGAAACGGCACGTTCCTGCCTTCGGGCGTGGGAGGCGTTGCATGTTTGCCAAGCAGTGATCGGATCTGTTGCTTATTCCCGGCTTGCAGCGCTGCATTCAGAGCGCGCCGCGTACTAGTTTTCCACTGGGGCATCGGCGGTAAGCGCTCGACCACGGTCTTGATGATCTCCGGATCTCCTCCGTCGAGCGCCAATCCCACGAGATCCTGCCCGTCCTTCGTCTGAGCTTCGGCATGAAGATTGGTTGAGCGCGCCAAGAGCAACTGGAACATCGCAACATTGCCGTGCATCGCTGCCGCCATAAGCGGCGTAAAGCCGTTCTTATCGGCAAGATCAACCTTCGCACCGGCATCCACGAGCCGGCGCGCCGTTTTCCAATCCTGTCGTGACGTTGCGATCAGTAGCGGCGTGCGCCCTTGCGCGTCGCGCCCGTTTGGATCGACATGCTCGATCAGGCACAAGTCGATCAGCGAATCACGCTGAATGGTGACAGCCCGAACCAGTTCCTCGGGCGAGATCGAGATTAGGGCAGGCGGCTCGGGGCCAACGGCGATCGCCCAAAACAATACCAAAAGCACAACGCCTGCCGCAAAGACGAATCGCTTCTTAAACGCGCGCATAAACAGGGTTGGGCCAGAGATTATACGAGTTTCGTCAAGGAATGTATTACTTCTGCGACTAAACTGCGAGCGGCTCTTTGAGTAAGTCCGCCACTGGACGGATTCGCCGTGGCGAACTGGGATTGGACGTATCCAGTTGAACGTTGCATCTTGAGTGCTGTCCAAATTCCAACCGATGCGTTTATCCATTTTGACCCTGTGCGTTGCACTCAGTACATCGTTTGCGGCGATACCAGAGGCCGTCCCCACCTCCAGCGTTCCTGCCGCTGCGGCGGAAGCAGGGAAGGACGTGGTTCATCAATTGAACAATGCCTTTGCAAAAGTCTTCGAAACCGTGGCGCCCAGCGTTGTCATTATTGAGATTTCCAAGAAAAACGACATCAGCGAAAGCTCGCCGCTCGACGACCTGTTCTTTCAGGGGCCGCCCGATGAAAATAATCCGCGGCGAAATCCAGGCTCGCCACGCCCGGTACAAAGCGAAGGCTCCGGTTTTATCGTGCGGCCCGATGGCTACATCTTCACGAACTTTCACGTGGTCGAAGGCGCAGACAAGATCGATGTGAAGTTGAGGGACGGACGGAATTTTCCGGCGCGGATGGTAGGCACCGATGAGAAAACCGATATTGCCGTGATCAAGATCGACGCGAAAGATCTGCCGGTCGTCCAGCTCGGCGACAGCGACGCTGTGCGGGTCGGGCAGTTTGCGTTTGCGATCGGCGCGCCGTTCAGGCTCGATTACACATTTACCTACGGCGTGATCAGCGGCAAAGGCCGAAGCAAATTGTTTCAGTCAGGCGGCTACTCCATCTCTGATTATTTGCAGACCGATGCCTCGATTAATCCGGGGAACAGCGGCGGCCCTCTCTGCGATATCGACGGCAAAGTGATCGGGATGAACACGCTGATCAACGGGATGAACCGCGGGCTGGGCTTCGCCATTCCAATTAACATGGCAAAAGAAATCGGGGCCGAGCTCGTCGCCGGTCACAAGATCATGCGCCCATGGCTGGGCATTCGAATCGAGACTCTGGGCGACGACCCGACGACCCGTGATTTGTTCAAAGGCGCTGACAAAGGTGTTGTGGTGCGCACGATTGAAGCCGATGCGCCCGCTTCCAAGAGCGATCTGCGGCCGTTCGATCTGATTACGCAGGTCGATGGAACACCTATCGAAACCGATTCAGAGCTTCAGCATGAGATTTTGAAAAAAAAGATCGGCCAAAATGTCCAGCTGACGGTCTGGCGCAAAGGCCAGACTATTAAAGTCCCCATCAAGACCGGTGAATTGCCTAACGAGATTACGCGAGCATCAAATGAACCGGTCCGGCCAGTTCAACCAGGCCAGTCCCGCGACGCCGGGATCGGCAAATTTGGATTGCAGGTGCAGGAATTGACGAAGGAAGTTGCGGAACGTCTGCACGTCCCAGTCCAGCAAGGTGTGGTTGTAACGGACGTGGAGGACAACAGCATCGCCGCGGCCCAGGACATTCAGCGCGAAGACGTCATTACGGAAGTGGACGGCAAACCTGTTACGAACCTGCAATCATTCCGTGAGGCCCTGAACAAAGCCGATCCGAAGCGCGGCGTCCTTCTGTACCTCGATCGCAAAGGCACTAAGACCTTCGCCGTGCTAAAAGCCGGCGGCTAGAGCTGTAGCGTCCGCTGTCCTCGGCGGACGGTCAGATGTTGCATTTCGAAAGCGGATGCGCTGAGGACAGCGCACACTACAGCAACACGTGCTAGCCTTTTCGACTGCCGAATACTAAAAGGACGATCCCGCCGACCAAGCAAATGCCGCTTGCGACCGGGGGAAAAGCGATCCCGTGACTTTCCTTGTGCGTAATTTCAAGTGGACCTAGCTGAGCGTCTTTCTTTTGTGTCGTCCAACCCAGTCCACCCCAGGCAAATCCGATCACACCGACGATGATCAGCACAATGCCGACGACCACGGCTGGTTTCATTAGTTCGAGCTTACAATGGCCGCCGGCCTTGGATCAAATTGATAATCAGCACCACAATCGCGATGACGAGCAGGATGTGAATAAACCCGCCGAGCGTGTACGAACTGACCAATCCAAGCAGCCACAGGACCAGCAGAATAACAAATATTGTCCAGAGCATAGGGTTGTTCCTTTCGGTTAAGTCACACCTAGCTTCGCACGAGCCACTTCCGCTGCGCTTATGAGAAACAGAAATTTCTACAGCTTCTTCAGCGCCGCGCGCAAATTCCAGCTGTTCGCTTCCAGTAAATTGCGGGCGGACTCGTAGTCGCACTGCGCCAGTTCGGCGAGAACCCGCACTGCGCGATCACGCAATTTCGTGCTCGTAGCGTGCAGATCGATCATCAGATTGCCGCGCACTTTACCCAGCGCGACCATGGCCCCGGTGCTGATGATGTTGAGGGCAACCTTCGTCACTGTCCCAGCCTTTAATCTGGTCGATCCAGCCAAGAGTTCTGGCCCAACCGCGAGCGTGATCACCAGATCGACATTTTCTGTAGCCGCGGGCGTTGACCGCGGCCGACCGGAGTCAGCGACTCCGGCTACAGTTGGATTGCAGGTGAGCAAGATCGTTTTTGCGCCTAAGGACTTTGCCCGGGCGAGCGCGCCGAGCACAAAGGGCGTCCGGCCGCTGGCCGTAATTCCAATCACAACATCGGGGTTTTTTATTTTGCGCTCATCCAAAGCCAATGCGCCGACATTTTCCTCGTCTTCCGCACCTTCCACGCTGCGATAAAGCGCCGTCGCACCACCAGCGATCACGCCTTGCACAAGATCGCGCGGCGCGCCGAAAGTGGGCGGAACTTCGCTCGCATCGAGAACGCCGATGCGCCCGCTGCTCCCAGCACCGACATAAAACAGGCGGCCACCATTTCGCAGCGATTCAGCCACGATCTCAATCGCTTTGGTCAGGTCGCCGACCGCGGCGCGCAACGCTTCTTGAACGAACTTTTCTTCCTCGACGAACACCTCAACGAGCTGTTGTGCCCTCATTTTTTCCAAGTTCTCGGAGCGCGGGTTGCGCTGCTCAGTAAGCGCCGCCGCCAAACTGTCGATTTCGTTTTGAGATGGCGCTGGCTGAAACGCGGCGTGATCCCCCGCTTCTGTTGCCAGCCATGCGGCGCCAAGTTCAGGAGCTCGCTCTGCGATTGCTACGCGCGCATCAGGAAGATTCTTTTTTAGCCTGCGCCGGAATGCATGAGTATAGATCGAGTCGCGATGAAACAGGCCGCCGATCAGCACGACCTTGGGCGCAAGCAGATGCAGACGGGAAGCGACGGCCTCGGTGTATTCGCAGAGAACACGCGCGCCTTCTTCGATGATTTCCATCATGCGCGGATCCCCTCCAGTTGCGGCTTCAAAGACCACGGGCGCAAGCATCGCGATCTCCATTTTGTCCGCTGTTTGGACCCAGCGAACCAGTTCATCAAGATTGTTCAACGAAAGCGCGTGCAGGATTCTCGCAGTGAACTGCATCTCGCTGTGATGCAGATCGTGCTCGCGCAAGACCAGGCGGAGCGCCTGGATGGAAAGAAAATAACCGCCTCCAGCGTCGCCTAAAATGTGTCCCCACCCGCCCGCTCTCTCGATTCGGTCGGCACGGTGTCCAGTCACAGAGGAACCGCTGCCGGCGTTGACGACAATGCCGTCTCCATGATCGAGGGCGGCTGCGAGGCCAGAGTCGCGGTCGCTGCCCGTGGCGATCGTCGCGTTCGGCCAGATTTCGAGACAGATTTGCTTGAGCGAACGGCGATCTTCCTCCGTGGCGCAACCGGCAAGAAAAACTCCCGCGCGATTGATTTGCTTTGGCAGCTCGCCGAGAATTGCGCGCAGACGCTCCGGCGTGGTTAGCCTGAAATTTGACGGGGGCAGCTTCCCCTGATCGATAACGCGAAATTCCCAGCCGGGCGCACCAACCTCAGCTACGGCTTCTATGAGCACCCAGGCGGTTTTCGTGCCACCGCCTTCAACGCCGAGGATGCGCTCGCCGGGTTTCACGATTGTTATTGTAGGGCAGGCGCACCGCCTGCCGCGAGTCTCTTTATGATTGGCGGTGGAAAAAGGCAAGCGATGCGCTTGCTCTACAAATGCTGCCGCGGTCATCCTGAGCGAAGCGCAGGACCCCAGCAACTCGCGGTGGCATTACGCAAGCTAGCCAGTGTGACCACAGCTTCGAAGGTGAGGTTTTTCCCAAGCTACTTGATCCGATTCCCTCATGATTGGGCGTTTTTAACGCGGCAAGTAGCTGGGCGGAATGACACGCTTCAGGGTGATTGCCGAGTTTTTGCCCGTTTGTATCGTGCTCCATGGCTAACGACAAGGCGCACGCCGCGAAGCGTATCGAACAGCTGTGGGAAGAAATCCGCAAACACGACCGGCTCTACTACGACGAAGCCGCCCCGATAATTAGCGACCGCGACTACGATCGGCTTTACAAGGAGCTGGTCGATCTGGAGAGGCAGTTTCCAGATCTTGTCACGCCAGATTCGCCCACCCAGCGCGTCGGCGGAAAACCGCTCAAGGCATTCGAGCAGGTATCGCATCTCATCCCGATGCTTAGCCTCGACAACACTTACTCGGAAGAAGAAGTGAAAAGTTTCTACGCCCGCGTCCAGCGGCTGTTGCCTTACGAAAAAATCCCTGTGGTGATCGAGCCCAAGGTTGACGGCGTTGCGGTTTCACTCATTTACGAGAACGGCAAGCTACGCCAGGCAGCGACGCGTGGAGACGGCAACGTGGGCGACAATATCACGCAAAACATCCGAACCATCCGCTCGGTGTCGGAGCGCTTGCGCGACGGTGCGCCGAAACTTTTGGAAGTGCGCGGCGAAGTTTACATGGACAGGAAAGGGTTCGAAAAACTGAATGACGAACGCAAGAAGCAAGGCCTGCCGCTGTTTGCAAATCCGCGCAACGCCGCAGCCGGCTCACTCAAACAACTAGACCCGGCGATCGTGGCAAAACGCCCGCTTGGAATCGTGCTTTACGGAACCGGGGCAACCGAAGGAGTGGACGTCGATCTGCACTCAGAAGTTTTTCCGCTGCTGAAGAAGCTAGGCTTGCCGGTTACCGAGCGCTGGTGGGTGTCCGAGTCGGTTGAGGAAATTTTGGATGCGATTCACGAGCTGGACGGAATCCGCCACAAGTTTGCTTATCAAACCGACGGCGCGGTCGTGAAAGTGAACTCGTTCGCGCAGCGCGAGCGGCTGGGCTTCACCGCCAAATCGCCGCGCTGGGCAATCGCTTACAAATACGCGGCCGAACGCGTCCAGACGCGGCTCAACGACATTATCATTCAAGTCGGCCGTACTGGAATTCTCACACCGGTTGCTGTGCTCGAACCTGTGCTCGTGAGCGGAAGCACCGTCGGCCGCGCCACATTGCACAACGAGGACGAAATCAAACGAAAGGACATCCGAATCGGCGGCATGGTCGTAATCGAAAAAGCGGGCGAAGTGATTCCTGCTGTCGTGGAAGTAGTGAAATCAAAACGCCCGCGTGGTGCGAAGCCGTTTGATTTTGCACGACACATTCACGGCAAATGCCCGGTGTGCGGCGGTCCCATCCGGCGCGATCCGGAGTTCGTAGCATGGCGTTGCGAAAACCTGCATTGTCCGGCGCAGACCACGCGCCGCGTGGAATTCTTCGCAGCGCGCGGCGCGCTCGACATCGAAAGCGTGGGCGGAATTGTGGCAGACAAGCTAGTCGAACGCGGTTTGGTGCGCGAACCCCTCGATCTTTTCGAGTTAAGAGTCGAGCAATTGGCAAAATTGAATCTCGGCACTGAGGAAGCGCCGCGTGTTTTTGGTGAGAAAAACGCGACCAAAGCGATTAACACAATCGATGACGCCAGGACGTTGCCGCTATCACGATGGCTTTTCGCTCTTGCCATTCCCGATGTGGGAAAAACCACCGCAACGCAGCTCGCCCGTTTCCACGAAACGATCGAGGACGTAGCCAATTCAGAATTGCTCCATGGCGTGTTGGATTATCACGAGAAGCGGGACCACAAAGAATCCGCCAAACAAATCGCCGAACGATTGATCAAGGCCGGGTTTGCCAAGCGATCCAAAAGCAAAGCGGAAAAGGACAGCATCGTCACCGAAGTTGGGCCAGTCGTCGCTGAAAGCGTTCTTGATTTCTTTGCCTCGGCGGCCGGCAAGAAAATCCTGCGACGGATAAAGGAACTGGGGATTCATCCAAAGAGCGAAAAAGTTTCGGCAAAAAAAGCGGCCGAACTGCCGTTGGCCGGACAAACTTTTGTCCTGACTGGGACGCTATCGTCGATGACGCGCGAGGAAGCGACGGAAAAAATCGAAGCGCTCGGCGGTCACGTCACCGGCAGCGTGAGCAAGAAAACCGATTACGTCCTGGCCGGTGCCGAACCGGGCAGCAAATTCGACAAGGCAAAAGAACTCAGCATTCGGATCATCGATGAAGAGCAGTTTCGGAAAATGCTGTAGCCGCGTCGCTGTCCCACGCAATGCTCACGCCCGCTACGGCGTGGTTTGCGCTGCGGACTCAAGCTTCAGAGGAATCGAACGGTTCGCGTCGGCTGCCGCGGGAACGCGCGTGCCGTCGGAGAGCATCGGCACGTTTTTGCTGGCCGGATGAAGTTCGGCTTGCACATGGAAAGTCAGCTTCTGATTTCCTCGCATCACCGTGATGGGAACGTTGTCACCCGCGGTGATGAAAAACGACGCATCGAGCACATCTTCTGGTTGAGTCACTTTTTTCCGGCCCACTTGTAAAAGAATGTCTCCGCGTTTGATTCCAGCACGGGCGGCCGGCGTGTCCTCCATAATCTGCGTCATTTCCGCGCGCGAACCTTCCACCGGTTCAGGCGCCTCCGAAACATTGCCCCCGATCCAGCCGTGCCTGGCCTCGCCGAAACGAACAAAATCGCTGCGGATTTTCTCTGCAGCTTCGATCGGGACGGCATAGCAGGCTGAATTATTTTCCAGACTGCTGACCACAATGCCGACGACCTCGCCGTTCATGTTCAACAGCGGCGCCCCGGCTTCTCCGCGTTGTGTCGGAATATTCACTCGCAGATGCGTTGTCGAAAAATAGCGGCCGAGACATTTTCGGTCGAATCCTGCGACCATCCCAAAACTGGGCGTTTTCCGCAAATCCAAAGGATAACCGACTGCCACGACAGGAGTCGCCACTTCCAGTTCTTCTGATTTACCAATTGGCAGGGCCGGCGTGGTCTCATCCACCTTTAACATGGCCATCCCGCTACGGATGTCTGCGAGAAGTTGGCGCGCCGGATATTTCTTACCCTCAAATTCGATGGTGAAATTGTCCGCTTCACCTCCCACTGTATATGCAGTGTAAAGCGTGCCTGTGGGATCAATGAAAAATCCCGTACCGCAAATTTCGCTGTGTTCATCAACGCCATGAATCTTCACCACCGCTTTGGCACAGCGCTCAAAGATTTCTTTAACCTGATGGCTAATCGCCGTGGCGGGCTGCTCCTGAGCAAGAAGCAGACTCCCGCCTGAGCAGAAAATCAGCGCGAGTGCAATTACGCTGTGCTTAGAACCTGAAAGTGGGCTCATAACTCACGGGGATGCTATCGAGCACGTAACGCGGAGGGGCGGCTCGGTGAGTCTGGGCGCTTTCACGAAAACTGCGAACCGGTTGCGTCCTGAGAATCTGCGGGGCGACCGGCGGAGATGCAAGGGTCCATTCTGCCTCCGCATCCACCGGCGCCGACAAGGCTGCCGGACTCTGGAGAGCGACGCGAGCCGTGTCGGGTTGCTGATAAATCTTTAGTGAAATGATAGCGGCGCAAACGAGGACCGCGCTGACAGCAGCGGGATAGGAGGCCAACGTACGAACATCCAGTTGCAACATGAAGCTGTGGGCGCGTTCCAGGCAAATCCGCCAAAGCGGCTGGCGAAGCAATTCATCGCGCTGCCGGCGATGAAATTCGTGAAGGAAATTTTCAAAATAGCCTGGTGGCGGTTGCTCGTGTCGCTTCAACCGAAGAAGCCTCGCGATTTCCCTATCGTCAAATTCGTCCATTTTTAGCGGCGGTTAAGAAACAGGATTTTTCCGAAATTCGTCCAGATAATTTTGCAACTGCCGATTCGCGTAGAAGAGCCTGGAACGTACCGTTCCTTCCGAAACGCGCAAGATTTTACTGATTTCCGCGTGAGGCATCCCCTGGATATGAAACATGGTGACCACAGCTCTGTGGTCATCAGACAATTTCATCATGGCCTCGTTCAATCTTCGCTGTAGCTCGGAGAGGTCGGCTTCGCGCACCGGACTGCTGGTGGCCGTGGCTTCCATGAATTCCTTGTCGTTCTGGATACTGGCGTCCACGTCGTCCAGGCTCAATTGAAACCGGCGGCCGCGTTTCTTGAGAAAATTGAGCGTCATATTTACCGCGATGGAGTGGATCCAGGTGTAGAACGACGATTTCCCACGGAAACCGCGGATGGCTTTGTAAGCTTTGGCGAAAATGTCCTGCAAAAGATCGTTCGTGTCCTCGTGGTTCGAGGTCATGTTATAGACCAGACCGTAGAGGCGCGGCGTGTATTTGATGACCAGTTCGTCAAAAGCGACCGCTTCGCCCGCTTGCGTGCGCTTCACCAACTGCTGATCTGGGTCAGTTCTTGGCTGGTCCATCGGCTCGCGCTTAGATTTACCACGAGCCTGCAAACCGGACGATAACAAATCAGAAATCCGGCGAGCGGGTAATGCGAGAGCAGAATCCATTTTCAGCAAGGGGATGGGCAATCACCGCCGATCGCGGAGCGACATCAACCAGAGCAAGTTCCCCAGCGCAGCGATAAATGCTGCCACATAAGTCAGCGCGGCCGCGTTCAACACGCTGTTTACGCCGGCCGCTTCCTGTCCCGGCTGCACGATTCCCATTTCGCGCAAGATAATTTTTGCTCTGCGCGAAGCATCAAATTCCACCGGTAACGTAATCAACTGGAAAACCACCAGGACCAGGTAACAGTAAATCCCGAGCGTAATCAGACCGGTGATTCGGAAGAAAAGGCCGCCGATAATGATGAACGGCAACATCTGCGACGCCACCATCGTCACCGGCACAATCGCCATGCGCGCCTTAAGCGGCGCATACGCTCTGGCGTGTTGGATGGCGTGGCCGGTCTCGTGCGCAGCAATGCCCAGCGCCGCTACCGAAGGCGTGTGATAAACATTGCTCGAAAGGTGCAGTTTCTTGTCCCTCGGATCGTAATGGTCGCCGAGAAAATCGTTCGTCTCGACGACATTCACATCATGAATTTGGGCCGCTTGGAGAATTTCGCGCGCACACTCTGAGCCAGTAATGTTCGAGCTTGCCCGCACCTCGCCCCACTTGCGGAACGCGCCGGTGACACGGAACTGTGCCCAAATTCCGAGGATCAACGGGACGCCGATGTAGAGGAGCCAGTGAGACCCTAACCCAAAACCAGATGGAGAAAACATGCGTGTCTTAATTTAACGCGGCAAAGCGACTTGTCACTTTGCCGCTGGAACAATTAGACGCTCGGCCGCATTGCGCGTTCATTCGCCAAATGTCATTCCGATCCCGCCGGGGCGGGAGAGGAACCTCCCAAAGGGTAAATGGATCACGCTCCGGCGTCAGTGTGTCGCAAACTCGTGGGATCCTTCGCGCTCCGCTCAGGATGACCACCCGTGCATGCGTGGTCAAACTTCCAATTGCTTCGGGAACCGTGAGAGAATCCTGCAACCCGTTTTCGTAACCAAAACCACATCTTCCAGGCGCACTCCGCCCAGACCAGGATAGTAAAGGCCCGGCTCAACCGTAAGCACTTGTCGATCTTTCAATGTGACTTTTTGCAAACGCGGATGCTCGTGAATTTCCAATCCGAGTCCGTGACCAGTCCCGTGAAAAAATCCCACTCGTCTGCCCTTGCGAACCCCGGTCGGAAAACCGCGGCTGGCGAAAAATTCCTGTATGGCCTTATGAATCGTCATCCCGTCCACGCCCGCTTTGACCTTTTTCAGAGCCAGTGCTTGCCCGGCTTTCACCGTGTTCCAAAGTTTTAGTTGCACGTCGCTCGCGCGTCCGCGCAAAACCGTGCGAGTCATGTCGCCGAAATATCCGGTCTTCCCGTCGCGCGGAAAGACATCCAGGATAATCAGGGAGTTTGCGTAAAGCGGGCCGTAGCCGCGCTCGTGCGGGTCGCACGCCTGGTCGCCACCGGCGACAATTGTGCCTGTCGGAACGCCGCCCGCGCGCAAAATCGCGGAATCAATTTCCGCGCGAAGCATTTCCGAAGTCAGGGTTTTACCGCGCCAGCGCAATCGTTTTCCAGAACCAGGTTTGGACGCTTTTAAGACTTCGATCGCGCGTTTGAGTCCACGCTCCGTGATCCGCAGGGCCTGCCCCATCATTTCGACTTCCTTGTTCGACTTCGCTTCCCGCTCCGGCCAAAACAATCCGTTCGTCGCGCGGACACGGACTTTGTTCGCGGCGAGCTCCTCCGCGTAACCAAGCGGGAAATTTGCGGGAACGATTGCGGATCTTACGCCGCGTTTTTTGAGAAAATGGGCGAGAACTTTTTCATATGGCGGCGCCTTTCTTGATTTTCCCTGCACTTCGCGCTCGAGCTCGCTGAACATGATGAACTCATCCGCGTTGGCCTGTTTGCGACCGCGATCGATTTCCAAATCGCTCAAGACCAGCGTGCGCTTGCCGTTGCGCTCGAGAAAAATGAACGGATCAGGCGCCCAAAATTTCGTCGCATACAGCATGTCTGGGTCGGTCTCGCTGGCCGCGACGATCAGGCGGCCGGCTTTCGTTTTTGTTTTGCTCATATTGTTATGACTACTTTTACGCCCGCTCGTGATGCGTGTCATCCCCAGCGAAAGCGAGGAACCTCACAGTAGCTCGCTTACATTCAAATGATCAAGCGTGAGATGCGAAGTGCGAGTTCGCATGGATTCGAGAGATCCTTCGACTCCGCTTCGCTTCGCTCAGGATGACAGCGTGGAAACCCTGCGGGAGATCAGCTCCTTCGCACTTCCAGTTGCTTTCGCAAAATCCAATGCAGCAGCACGAGTAATCCAAGCATGGATACAATCAGGACACTCGTGTCGAACGTAAACACGCCAAATTTCACGCCAAATTTTTCCCCGAAATAACGTTTCTGCAGGCCGAAGAACACATTCGGCTTTTTACCGCGGCGATAATCGTTCTGCTCCATCTCAGCCTTTGAGATCAGGTCGGACACCTTCTGGTTAACGTAGAGTTGTTCGGCTGTGATCGGGCCCTTTGCGTCCTTAAGGAGCGAGCTATCGAACCTCTGTTTCCCGGCGATAACGGGATCCACCAGCTTTAGGTAGTGAGCGATTTCTTTCGTTGAACGGCCTTCGAGGCCCGAGAGAAATGCCAAAGCGTCCTTCAAATCATTGAGACGCGCGCGTTGCTCGGGCGTGTTTGCTTTGGGCGCGAGCTTTTGAATTTCATCATTGGCGCGATCCTGCCTGCGTGTGAGCGGATTGAGCTTCGCCTGGGCGACAATCATCTCTTCGTAGGACCAGCGCATGGCGATGAATTGACAGACAAACGGCACCTGCAGCTTGCTCTCCGACTTTATGGTTTTGTCCGTTTCCGGATGTTCGGTCAACCAATGTGAGAGCGAGTAAAGCAGACCGAGGTTCCGGTTCATGTCCTCGTATTTGATCAGTGCGCCACCCATGATGATCTGCGGAATCAAAACGAGCGGCACGATGTTGGCCGCCGTTTTCGGATCGGCCACTAACGAAGAGATGAGCAGACCCAGCGCCACACCGCTCATCGCAGTCATGAACATGATCCCGAGATCGATCCAGAACATTCCCCGGATTTGCAGTAGCGAATTGCCGATCAGGACATAAAGAATGCATTGAACGAGGGCAAAGACGCCAAGGGTTAGCGTCTTCGAAATGACGTAGTACGATAAGCGAACCTTGATATTGCGCTCGCGCTGCAGCACAGGCCGATCGCGGATGATGTCATCGGCGCTATTGGTCAGGCCGAGAAACATCGCGACGATCAGCCCGAGAAAGAGAAACGTCGGAATGTGATAGGCAGAAGCGAAATCGTATGTCCCATTCTCTGAATAGCGCAGGATGGTCGCAATCAGCAGCGCTAGGACGGGCGAAACCCCAATCGTAATGACGAGGTTGGCGCGATTGCGCAGTTTGCTTATAAAAGAGCGGCGCAGCAGGGTGCGAAATTGCGTCCACTCATCGTGCCAGCGAAATGGGAGCCGCTTTCTTTCGACTGGCGCAACAGGCAATGGTGCGGCCGGTTCCTGGCGCAAAGAAACTTGCTTGACGTCCTGAATCAATCGGAACGCCTCGTACTTGTCACGCCAGAAGTCCGGCGAATAACGGCGCGATGCGACGAGCTGGCCGCGGCTGTTTTCTTCGTAGATGATATCGCCGCTTAAATCGCGCAGCGGCGTCTCCAGCACATCAAAAATGAATTCGGGCCGGGTGGTTCCACACGATGGACACGCGCCCAATTCCGCGCCGAACTGATGCTGGTGTTCCGCCTCCGCGAAATAGCGCAACATGTCGGACGGCGTTCCGAAAAAGGCGAGGCGCCCGCCCTTGTCGAGCAGGATCGCTTTGTGAAACATCTGAAAGATTTTCGAGCTTGGCTGATGAATCGTTACAATGACGATTTTGTTGTGCGCCAGGCCTCGAATAATTTCCATGACGTGCTCGGAGTCCTTCGAGGAAAGGCCCGAAGTCGGTTCGTCGAACAGATAAACGTCCGACATCCCGATCATATCGAGCCCAATGTTCAGGCGTTTCCGTTCGCCACCACTCAATAGTTTTCTCTCCGGGCTGCCGACGACAGCATCCCGGCGTTCGCCCAATCCAAGCTCAACTAGTTTTGCATCCAGACGCCGGCTTCGATCACGCCGTGAGAGGTGCGGCGCACGAATCGCCGCGGCAAACAGCAGATTTTCGCCAATGGTCAGGTGTTCGTCGAAGGCGTCCTGCTGGGGCATGTAACTGACGTATTGCTTCAACGCGTCGACATTCTGATAGAGCGACTGCCCGTTGAGAAAGACATCCCCGCTGGTGGGCTGCAGCTGACCGGCAAGCACTCGCAGCAGCGTGCTTTTTCCCGAGCCGCTCGCCCCCATTACGCAAACAAGCTCGCCGCGCGTGATGTCAAATGAGATTCCATCGAGGCCAATCTCGCCTTTGCTAAAACGGTGCGTGATTTCGTTGACCTCGAGGGTACGAATGATGTTGCGTTCTTCCTCGATGATGCGCTCTGAAAAGTTGCACCGCAGAATCTGTCCGACGTCGATTCGAATCGTATCGCCGTCCTTGAGCTGCGCGGTCGTGCGCACAGGCTCATCGCCGACCATGATCGGCCGATCCGCTTCGATGACCTCTAATTGGCCGATGCGCTGATCGTAATCGCAGAAAATCTTCAGCACCACATCACCACTCGTGCCCGGGGAAAGCAGGATATCGTCAGCTTGCAGCCGGCTCGGGTCGTTCGACACCAAATATTCCGATTTGGAGGCTTTGAGTTGGAACCGGCCGCCCAGCGCGCGAGCTCGCCGGCGAAGGTCGTTCAAATCCAATTCGCTGTCGTTGTGGAAAATGATTCTGTCTTCCAGCGTCGCTTCGACCTGTGTGCCGGCTTTCAACCTGACTCCGTTGAGCTCGGCATTCACATCTCGCAACGCTTTCACCCGCACGTTCAAGCCGAAGGTCACCCGGAGCGCGCTCTCACGGGTCCGCGATCGTTCCAATTGCACTTCATCCGAATCTCTGTTCACACGGATGAAAATCTGCGGAAGCGAAACGTTCTTCTTAGCATTGAAATATTGCGCCAGCTCCTGGTAGCTGAGCACTTGGTCGCCTACCAAAATGCGCTGGCCGGGATAAATTCGGCAAAAGCCGCCGCGCGCCAATGGCCTCCCGCGCACCGACACGTTCTGGCCGCTGTAATTTTTCAACAAAATCAGGTCGTGATAACGAAAGGCCATCAGGCGATCCGTTTCGCTGATGTTCTTGAGAATTATGTCCGCCTTGCCGTCGCGCCCGAAAGAGAGCGATTCGAGCGGCGAGGCGCCATGCTGATAAATCGACGGGTCGGAGTCCTCTGACGCGTTGAGTTGATAAACGATGTCGATCGCCTGCGCAGCCATGCCCATTTGCGACATGAACGAATAGAACGCCACCACCTCTTCCTGTTTCAAACCAGCTTGCGAAATCAGGTCGTAAAGCTGCACTCCGAGCATGATCTTGCGTTCAGTGCTCAGTTGCGCGCCGAGTTTTTGCGCCATCACGGCGAGGTCTTGCTGCTCGTAAAGCGCTTGCCGGAACAACTGTCGCAGCTCGGAGTAAACCGCCTCTGGATAATCGTAACGGAGGAAACCGAGGCTCGAGTCGATCTCCTCCTCCATTATGACGCCGTCAGCCTTTGTGAAACTTGCCAAAACCTGGATCAATAATGGCAACAGATTTGGCCCCTCCGAAACGCTGCGGGGCTTGCGCAATGCCCGCCGCATCCAACGGCGACCAGTTCGCCGCACCCGATATGCAAAGGGGGTCACCCGCTGCACAGCGCGATCGATCTTATCTGCCACAGATGAAACGAGCTCTGTCATGTTGATACTCGGATGCGAATTTTACCCGAAACCGGCGAGCGGCGCAATGCGCAGCCACGAACATACAAGTGGAAACAAACGACGAAATGCGAACGACGAAGGTCGAAGGAATGACTAATGACCAATGATTACCTCACGTGCGCGTGCCGGCCGCCCTTTTGCATTGCCAATTTATTCATGTTAATTTTTGACCCCATTAACAGTTCTTATGGCTCAGTTCGATCGCAACTCCAAGAAGGAGAATAGGCCCCGCGGGAGCGAACCCAATTTTAATTGGCGCGGCGTCGTCCTCATCGTGATCGCCTTCAGTCTGATTGCGATGGCGATGCTCTTTTACCGGGGCGGGATGCAGCCGGTCGAAGACGTGCCGTATAACCGTTTTCTCGAACTGCTGGAGAACAAGCAGATCGTTAACGACAAAAATTACCCGCTCCAGCTGGTCGTCGAGGATGGCCGGCCAACGCAGACGTTGCGCGGCGCGTACATCCGCCAGGGAATGGGTTCAGCGCCCGCTCAGCCGATGCCGTTCCGGACCACAGTCTATTTGAGTTTCACGAATAATCTGCAGGAGAAACTCGCCGCCGCCGGCATGCAACCCGCCATCAAAACGGAATCAAACATCTTCGCGCAAACCGTGGTTGGGTTTTTGCCGATCGCCCTGTTCCTGCTCGTGCTTTATTTCCTGTTTCGCCAGCAAATCCGCATGGCTGGAAAGGGTGCGCTTAATTTCGGGAAATCGAAGGCGCGCATGCTCGCCCGCGACAAAAACAAAATCACATTTCGCGATGTCGCCGGTGTCGAGGAAGCGAAGGACGAAGTGCAGGAACTCGTCGAGTTTTTGCGTGACCCGAAAAAATTTCAGAAACTTGGCGGCCGCATTCCGAAGGGCGTCTTGATGGTCGGCCCGCCGGGCACGGGCAAGACGCTCCTGGCACGCGCCATTGCAGGCGAAGCGGATGTCCCCTTCTTTTCAATCAGCGGCTCGGACTTTGTTGAGATGTTTGTCGGCGTTGGCGCAAGCCGTGTCCGCGACATGTTCGAGCAGGGCAAGAAATCCGCGCCCTGTATCATTTTCATTGACGAAATTGACGCCGTCGGCCGTCACCGCGGGCACGGCGTAGGCGGCGGTCACGATGAGCGCGAGCAAACATTAAATGCGTTGCTCGTGGAGATGGACGGCTTCGATACGCAGGAAGGCGTGATCATCATCGCGGCCACGAACCGTCCCGATGTGCTCGACCCCGCTTTGTTGCGACCAGGCCGTTTCGATCGCCAGATCACAGTCAATCTGCCAGACGTGAAAGGGCGCGAAGAAATTCTGCGCGTGCATGCCAAGAAAGTGAAACTGGCCGAAGGCGTCGATCTGGCCGTGGTCGCGCGCGGCACACCCGGTTATTCCGGCGCGGAACTTGCAAACGTAATCAACGAAGCGGCGTTGCTCGCCGCGCGTCGTGGATTAAAGGGGATCACACTCGCCGAACTCGAAGAAGCGCGCGACAAAGTCCGCTGGGGCAAGGAGCGCAGGAGCCTCGCGCTCAGCGAAAAAGAAAAGCAGAACACCGCTTACCACGAAGCGGGTCACGCGCTATTGCTCGAACTTCTCCCGCACACCGAGCCGCTGCACAAGGTCACCATCATTCCGCGCGGCCCCTCTCTCGGATCCACCATGTGGTTGCCCGAGGAAGATAAATACACCAACCGCAAAAACGAATTGCTCGCCGGTCTTGCAGTTAGCATGGGCGGCCGCGTTGCGGAGGAAATCATCTTCGGCGACATCACTAACGGCGCGCGCGGCGACATCAAAATGGCTACGGCGATTGCGCGCCGAATGGTTTGCGAATGGGGCATGAGCGAAAAAATGGGCATGGTCGAATACGGCGACCACGAAGATTACGTATTCCTCGGTCGCGACATTTCTCGCGCGCGCGACTACAGCGAAGCGACTGCGGAGCAAATCGATCAGGAAGTGAAAAAATTGCTCGATGACGCGTATCAACTGGCGAAGACAACGCTCACTGCGAATCGCGACACGCTCGAGGCAATCGCAAAAGCACTGCTGGAATTTGAAACGCTCGACGGCTCACAACTTAAAGAAATCGTCGAGCACGGTCGGCTGATTAATCCGCCGCCAGGCGCAGCGCCGCCGCCCGGCAAAAAAATGCCGGCGGAAAAACCGCCCAAGCAAGTCGTAGCCGCGCCCGACGTCACTCCGCCGCTGCCCGGCGCCCTCGGCGGCGCACCAGCGTAAGTTCACGGTGTTGGACGAAATCGCTTCGCCTAATACTCGTTAGGCGCAAAGCAAGCGCATTCTGAAAAACGAACATCGCACGATGGGAGATTGAACCTGATCGCGATGCCACTCGCGCGTGCTATGCGCGAGTGGCGCAAACTGCCGAATCAAATAGCCAAAGCGCTTGGCCGGCCACAGGCAGAATTTTGCTGGTTCGCCACCGACTATTTCGGCGAACGAGTGTTGGCGTGCGTTTTTACGTCGCGTCTTTGCTTGTCCACGACGCGCTGCAACTCGCGCTCCATCGTTTTGAACGCGTCGTGGATCACTTTGTTGAGCGGCTGGTGGGTGCCGTTGTCCGTCTGCCTTTCATCGGCGACCAGCTCGTGGCCTCGCGCCACGGTCACGTCGATGCGGCATCGGTACGGATTCCCCTTGTGATGGGTGTGATTGGTTTGCTCAACGGCCACGTCGCAGCGGTTGATGTGGTCGCAAAATTTTTCAAGTCGCGCCGCATATTCCAAAACGAGATTGTCGATCTGGTCAGATTTTTCCAGACCCCGGTACGAGATCTTAACAGGCAGTTGCATGATTAATTAGATACTAACGACCTCCCCGACGTTGAGGGAACAAAAAATATTCCAGCATTGGGCCATTAAATTTGCTGTAACGAGCGAAACCGCGAAATGAGTTTCGCCGGTTCCACTTTTACCAAATCTGATTTCACGTGTTCGACAATCCGGTCGCGCACCGCGGGCGGTAAAAGATCGACGATCGCCGCGTGAATCTCAGCCGGCGCGGCAAACGACCAGCCTTCCTTTCCATTGCTCGAGACGATTTTTATAATTTGATCGGCTAGCTCTTTCTGAATGCGGCGATCAGTCTCCACTGCGAGCTGCGTCCGTTCGGCAATGGAAGACGCTCCGTGGTGGGCGCCCGCGCCGTTGCTCACGGGAAAGCGCCCGGCGAAATCGCTCACTTTATCAACGAGTCTTCCGTGCGCGTCGGTGATGTTGAATGCCTGCACTAATTGCAGGCTCGGTCCTCGCGTCGGCGTCTGGTTCACCCGGTATGCTTTTAAACTGCCGCGATCAGTGACGATCACAAGAGAACTCGGTGTCATGGCAAATCACTGACCAAAAAACTGGCCGCGCATGATAACACGCGCTTCGTATCTCTATAAACTAATTCGTTTCTCGCGACAAGATTGCGTTGGCGATATTTCTCATCGTCTCTGAGCGCTACTTGCCGCGAGCGCGTTCTTCCTCTGCGCTCACCGGAGGAAATTCGACAGGCCGTTTTTTCCAGGATTCCTCCCGGGCCTGGGCTTGCGCGCCGCTTACCAGTTGCAGCAAACAGCAAGCACGCCCACCAAGATCGACATCATCACCGGATGCGAATTTTCTTGGGTCTCGCAGAAAGCCGTTGGGATCCATCGTGTCGAGAATCAGTTGCCACTCGATATTTTCCTGGCCAGGTAGGACAAAAGGTATCGGCTCGTAGTGCGCATTAATCAGCAGCAGAAATGTGTCGTCGCGGACAGGTTCGCCTTCAAAAGTGAGAACATCGCTCGTGTCGCCACTTAGCAGCATTCCAATACAGCGAACAAACGGCGACGCCCATTCTTCTTCGCTCATCTGGTTGCCGCCGGGATTAAACCACATCACATCCCGAACCTCGGAAGCGCGTATCCGCCGGCCTTGGAGAAATTTCGGACGCCGAAAAACAGGATGATCCTTCCGGAGCTGAATCAGTCTTCGTGTAAACTCGAGGAACTGGTTCTGTTTTTGATCACGCTCCCAATTGAACCAGCTGATCTCGTTGTCCTGGCAATAAGCGTTGTTATTGCCCTTCTGCGATCTTCCCCACTCGTCTCCGCCGGTCAGCATCGGCACGCCCTGCGAAAGAAAAAGCGTCGTCAGGAAATTTCTGCGTTGACGATCGCGCAGGGCACTGATCTGTGCGTCATCCGTCGGCCCTTCGACGCCGCAGTTCCACGAGAGATTATTATTGTCGCCGTCCTTGTTGCCGTCGCCGTTCGCCTCATTGTGCTTTTCGTTGTAGCTGACCAAGTCGTTGAGAGTGAAACCGTCGTGCGCGGTAACGAAATTGATGCTGGCATAAGGGCGTCGCCCATTGTGTCGATAAAGATCGGGGCTCCCGGTAAGCCGGTACCCCATCTCGCCGATGCGGCCCTCATCGCCCTTCCAAAAACTGCGAATCGTGTCGCGGTACTTGCCGTTCCATTCGGAAAACGGCGCCGGAAAATTACCAACCTGATATCCGCCGTCCCCGACGTCCCACGGTTCCGCAATTAATTTCACCTGCGAAAGAACCGGGTCTTGCTCAATAACTTTGAAGAAGGCGTGGAATTTGTTGAAGCCGGTGCCGTCGCGAGCCAGCGCGGGCGCAAGATCGAAGCGAAAACCATCCACGTGCATTTCGCTGACCCAATAACGCAAACTGTCCATCACCAATTGCAACGTGCGCGGATTGAGCGTGTCCACAGTGTTGCCGGTGCCGGTGTAATCCAGGTAGAAACGCGGATTGTCCGCGAGCAATCGATAGAACGCAGCGTTGTCGACGCCGCGAAAGCAAAGTGTCGGCCCGAGATGGTTCCCTTCGCCGGTGTGATTGTAAACCACGTCGAGAATCACTTCGATCCCCGCCGTGTGCAGACTGCGCACCATCGATTTGAACTCGGAAACCTGTTCGCCCATCTGCCCGCTGCTGGAGTACTGCGCGTGCGGCGCAAAAAAACCAATCGTATTATAACCCCAATAATTCGTCAGGCCGCGGTCGACTAAGGCCTTGTCGTCGATGTGTGCGTGTACAGGCAATAACTCGATTGCGGTGACGCCGAGCTTTTTGAAATACTCAATGGCCGCTGGAGTGCCGAGCGCCGCATAAGTGCCTCGCAGCGCCTCTGGGACATTGGGCCAAAGTTTGCTGAAGCCTTTCACGTGCAATTCATAAATCACAGAACTGTGCAACGGGATGCCAGGTCTTCGGTCGCCCTGCCAGTCAAATGCTGTGTCGATCACCACCGACTTCGGCACGCCCCATGCGTCATCACGGAAATCCTGCGACAGATCTTCCTTCTTATCACCGACCACGTAAGCGAACATCTCATCTGCCCAACTCACTTCTCCAGCGATAGCCTTTGCATAGGGATCGAGAAGGAGTTTCGAACTGTTAAAACGCAACCCGCGCTCTGGATCGTACGGGCCGGAAACGCGAAAACCGTAGAGTTGGCCGGGCCGCGCATCGGGCAAAAACACGTGCCAGACCTGATCAGTCTTCTCTGTGACCGGGATACGAATGTTCTCTTCGGTGTCTTCGATATTGTCGAACAAGCACAGCTCAACACCTGTAGCATGCTCGGAAAAAATGGCGAAGTTGACGCCATTCCCCATCCATGTCGCACCCAGCGGATACGGATAACCGAGAAAGGTCCTGACCGAAGTCATAAACGCGCCGCGCATTTATCCAGCATCGGCTCCGCATTGGCAATCATTAACGGCGGAGCGATGTTTCTCGAACCGCGAGTTCGTAGCAAGTCCATTAACACCGGGGCTTCAGCCAGGCGCAAAACGGGATCAAAGCAAGTGAGCCGTTTTTACGGCTTACCTCACAGCCAACCTCGTCCACAAAGCCGTTGAAACGGCTCGCCCGATCTCCTTGCGCGCATCACCGAGCTAAAGCATCGGTGTTAATGGCAGCGCCCTACAAATCCTGCAGCGCGCGTTGCGCTTTCTCGATATCCGATGGGCGAAGCACGATAAGACCTTTTTTGGTACCGCGGCCGCCGGCGAGATAGACGTATTCGATATTGACCTCCACCTCCGCGAGACGCTCGGCAATCGTGGCCAGCACACCTGGTTGATTCGCGGTTTCGATCATGAGTACCTCCGCCTCGAGCGCGAGCACGCCTGCTTCACCCAAAAGCATGAGCGCTTTGGTCGGATCGCTTACCACCATGCGTACCACCGTGTGATCGACGGTATCGGATGTAGCGAGCGCGTTGATATTTATTTCCGCTTTTGCCAGCGCTTCACACACGCGCGCAAGCGCCCCGGGACGATTTGCAAGAAAGACTGCGAGTTGGGTGGCCGTTTCGATGGAGAGCTTGGGATTTGGGTTCATGCCGGTTTTCAAAGTGATGCCGGGAACAACTTCTGACAACTCGCCAAATCGTTAAATCTTTGAATCGTTAGATCGGAACCGCCTATCAATGATTGGCCAAACTGCTTCAACTGGTGCGATTGTCGATTCAACGATGAACATCGTGGCCGAGCGCCCTTCAGCGAAATCGCCACGCCCGCGGCGGACCATCGGCTTCGTCACAGCCTCTTCCATTGTTATCGCCAACATCATCGGCACCGGCATCTTCACGAGCCTCGGTTTCCAAGTAGCCGAGATTCAATCGGGGTTCGCACTGCTCATGCTGTGGGTCATCGGCGGAATCGCCGCGCTTTGTGGGGCCCTCTGTTACGGCGAACTCAGCGCCGCGCTGCCGCGCTCTGGCGGCGAATATCATTTTCTGTCGCGGATTTATCATCCCGCCCTCGGATTCATGGCGGGATTCGTTTCCGCCACGGTCGGATTCGCCGCGCCTGTGGCGCTCGCAGCCATGGCGTTCGGAAAATATTTTACCGGCGTCTTTGGCATCGGTTCGCCGCTCCTACTTTCGTTTGTCGTTGTTTGGGTGGTAACAGCTTTTCATCTAGGCAACCTCCAAGTCGGTAGCGCGTTCCAGAATGTTTCTACGCTGGTGAAATTGCTTTTGATCGGCGCACTCATCGCGGCCGGGTTTTTTGTTCCATTGAAGCAGCCGATCAGTTTTTTGCCCGCGACGGGTGATACGATGTCGATCCTCAGCGGACCATTCGCAGTCGCGCTAGTGTACGTGATGTACTCGTATTCCGGCTGGAACGCGGCGGCGTATATCAGTGGTGAAATTAAGCAGCCGGAAAAAAATGTGCCGCGCTCATTGCTCGTCGGAACGGGTCTTGTGATTGTGATCTACGTGCTGCTTAACGCCGCTTTTCTTGCCACTACGCCAATGGCAGAACTGAAAGGCCAACTCGAAGTAGCCTTGATCGCCGGCAATCACATTTTTGGAGCGCTTGGCGGCCGTGTCGCAGGCGTGATGATCTGCCTCGGGCTGGTTTCCTCGATCAGTTCAATGACATGGATCGGGCCGCGCGTCACGATGTCCATGGGCGAAGATCATTGGCTGCTGCGATGGCTTGGCCGGAAAAACGCGCGCGGTATCCCCACGAATGCGATCGTCCTGCAACTGTTGGTGGTGAATTTGCTTTTGCTCACCCGCAGTTTCGAAGACGTCGTCCGTTATACTCAATTCAGTTTGTTGATTTGCTCGCTGCTTGCTGTGCTTGGGGTAATCGTGCTCCGCTTCACACATCCGGAAATCACGCGCCCTTATCGAGTTTGGCTCTATCCGCTCCCGCCTGTTCTCTTCTCAATACTCACGATTTGGATGATGTTTTATCTGATACGGTGGCATACGGCGGAGTCATTCGCCGGTTTGGGAACAGCGCTCCTGGGTCTGCTCCTCTACCTTTGCGCGAGAAGACCTCGTCTTGTATGACTAAAAATTCCTTCGGAAAAACAGCCGCCACGATCCTGTTATTGATCCTGGCCAGTGTCGAGCATCTGAAGATTTGTGCTCAGCAGAGTCCTGAAGCTCCCCGAGCGATCCCAATAGCTGCCGGTCCTAATGATGTCGCGCGTTTTCTTGCTGGAATGCCCGTGCCAGAGAATTCTCCGCTCGCACCGCTCACGCGCGATCCGGCGTGGCAGGAACACGCAGCATTTTTCGAACGGGAATTCTCAAAGCTTGGTCTTCGACAGCTCCAGAAACTGCACGCCTGGCAGGAGACGTATGTTCCGGAATTGCTGCAACCGATCCCTGTAGCATTTTATATGTTCAGCGGACCTGACTTTCTCTACGTCGATCAATTTTTCCCCAAGGCATCCGTGTACGTACTTTGTGGGAAAGAGTCGATGGGGCCGCCACCTGATCCATTGCGGATCACGAATCTGGCCGGCGCGCTTGGAAACTTGGAAAACGCGATGAAATCCTCGCTCGAAACGACCTACTTCATCACCAAAGACATGAAAATCGATCTGCTACAGCAGAACCTCAACGGTGTGCTGCCGATTCTCTACGTCTTCATCGCGCGCGCTGATAAATCGATCACCAATGTGACCTTCGGTTCTCTCAACGGCAGCGGCGCATTTCAGGAGAGCGCGCGCGGCGGCATTCCTGGAGTCCGCATCAAATACACCGATAACCAGTCTGGCAATTCACAGACGTTGTATTATTTCACCACCGATATTTCTGATGGCGGAATCAAAGCGACACCCGGCTTCTTGAAATTCTGCCAGCGATTAGGCGGCGGCTCGAGTTTTCTCAAATCGTCGTCGTATCTGATGTTCGAACAGGGTTTCGCAACGATCCGAAATTTCGTTCTCGAACATAGCAATCGAATTGTGCAGGACGACTCCGGAATTCCCCTGGCTTATTTCGACCCAAACAAGTGGAGGCTCCGCCTGTTCGGCGCCTATCTCGGCCCCATCGAGCTCTTCAAACAACATTTTCAGCCCAAACTGCAAGAGCTCTTCTCGCAAAGCAATCCGCAGCCACTTGAGTTTGGATTCGGTTATCGCTGGAACTACAGGGAAGCCAATTTGATGGTGGCAGAACGGAAGTGACAAGTCGCTTGTCCTGGTTCGTTCACTTGCCAAAGATGCTCGCTTCATGACTAGATCACTCGTAAGAAGTGGATCGTCATGTTTACCGGCCTGATCGACGACGTCGGCGAGATCATTGAGGTGCGCGCGAGCGATAGCCGCACGCAACTCCGACCGCAGGTCGCCAGCAAGCGAAACCGTTCGGTGTTTCAAATTGCCGCTTCGGCCATCGCGAAAAAGGTGCGGAGTGGCGACAGCATTGCCGTGAATGGCTGCTGCCTTACGTTGACGTCGCGGCGTGGCAATCGTCTCACCTTCGATCTTCTCAAAGAAACAATCGCTCGCACCAACTTGCAAAAATTGCGCCGAAACGATCCGGTGAATCTGGAGCGCGCTTTGCCGGCCGAGGGACGGCTCGGCGGACACTTCGTGCAGGGCCATATCGATTGCGTGTCCCGCATTGTGGCGTTCGACAAGAAAGGCGCGGATTTTCGATTGGAAGTCGAGTTGCCGGCCGAATTTGCACAGTATGTGGTGCGCAAAGGTTCGATCGCTCTCAACGGAATCAGCCTTACGGTCGCTGAAGTGCTTCCGAAAAGCTTCGTCGCATGGATCATCCCATACACGAAGCGCCATACAAATCTTGATCGCGCTCAGGTTGGCGATCTGGTGAACGTCGAGTTCGATATTCTGGCCAAGTACGTCGAGACAATGCTTTCGCGGCGCACCCCAAAATCTAACCACTAATGAACACGAATGGACACGAATTCATAAAGAGACTGCCCGCTAATTACGCGAATTCACGCGAAAAAATTCGCTTTGTATTTCTTATTCTTTCATTCGCGTCCATTCGCGTTATTCGCGGACAAATCTGCTTTGCCTCCTGTTCCTGTTCATTCGTGTCCATTCGTGGTTAAAATTCTGATGACGGCGCGCAGCCCGGCCATGCAGCGTCCGCGCGTAGTCGGCGTGATCGGGTCGCGCGCTGACCTGGGTCACGCCACGCGTATGCGCAATCCGCCGGATCTATTCGAGCTGCGCCTTGATCGTCTCGCAGGCATTGTGGATCAACACCGAAAGTCTTCGCGTGCTCGCGACCCATGGTCGGAGTTGGAAAACAAGCTGCCGAGGTTACGCGCGCCGCTCATCATTACCGCGCGACATTCGCAGGAAGGCGGCGCGAACAAACTAACGCTGGGGGAACGGCGCGACCTACTGATTCGATTTTTACCACACGCCCATTATGTCGATGTCGAACTACGTTCGGCTTCTGCTTTGCGTTCGTTGCTCACGCTGGCAAAGCACAAAAAAGTGCGGCGCATTATTTCATTCCACAATCTCAAATCTACGCCGCCTCCGCGAATTCTGGTGGCGAAAGCACGTATGGCAAAAGCGTTCGGAGCAAATATTTTCAAGGTCGCCACACGCACCGACACACCAGTTCAACTCGCGCGTCTGCTCGATTTCATCACTGGGAAAGACATCGATCTTCCAGTGAGCGCGATGGGAATCGGCGAACTTGGCGCAATTTCACGCGTTCTGCTCGCACGCGCCGGCTCCGCTCTAGTGTACGCATCCGTCGCCGCCGGGACCGACATCGAAGGGCAACTCTCGCTCAAACAACTTCGCGCGCTGGGAATCGCTTCGCGACGTTAATCGTTGAAGGCGTGGAATCGTAAATCCAACGTGACTCTTTGACGAATCACGTTCCACGCCCTTGCTCTTTCTCCAGCACACATATCGTACAAAGAGAAAACATCATGCCTTCGCCAGTAACTTTGCCAAAGCAACTGCCGGTGATGCCGCTGCCGGCAGCGGTACTTTTCCCGCACGCGTTGCTCCCGCTCTACATTTTCGAGCCGCGATACCGCAAGATGCTCAAGCATGCGCTTCAACATCATCGCATGTTTTGCGTCACGCTAATCAAGCCGAGCTGCCTGGAATGGCACGAACCGGAAGATTTCTTTCATCTTGCCACCGTGGGATTGATTCGCGCCTGTGTCGCGCGCGGCGATGGCACATCGAATTTGATCCTGCAAGGTTTGCAACGGGTGCGCTTCGCCAGTTTCAAACAGGAAACGCCGTTTCCGATTGCATGGATCGAGATCGTAGAGTCGCGCGAGGCAACCACGGTCGAGACCGAGGCGCTCGGCGCGAAAGTGCTTGAGCTTTACGCGAACCTGAAGCACGAACGCCGACAGCTTCCGGCAAAAGTCGATCGATATCTTTCGGAACTGCGCGACTTGGAAATGCTGGCCGATCTTATGGCTTCGACATTCGTGAACGATCCGTTGCGACGGCAACGCGTACTCGAAGAACGTTCCCTGAACCAAAGACTCCGTTTCCTCATCACATATTTGCGCGACGAAATCGGAAACGCCGCCGCATAGACGCGCGGCAACGCCGCGTTCGTGGCATCGGCTTCCAGCCGATCCGATTGGCAAGGATGCCAAGGGCACTCAGCCTTGCGGCGCAGAACGCAACAGTCGTCTGCGGTAAACTTACCGTCCTCTGCTTGCTGTGGAATCTGCTGTAATACCCGTTAGATCAACCACTGACCCCACGCCGGCATACATGTAGTGGTCGCCAAATGCCTTCTTCAGGGCGGCGAACTCCGGCTCGCCGGTGCAATGTCCCGGCGCCACGCGTTC
>DATEZD010000236.1:0-6889 GCA_035255865.1 Candidatus Udaeobacter sp. | reverse complement strand
ATGCCTTGTTCGGCTTCGGCTCTGGTGGAGTAAGGCTGGGTCAACGCCGCGACCACTTTCGATTTCACCCACGGAGTCTTTGGATCGAGCCGACCAGTCAATAAGGCCAAATCAACCGCGTCATTCGGTGTGTGCACCTTGTGCGCGGGCCGGCTGTGACAATCCATGCAATCCATTCGCCGAATTTCGTATTTCGAGACATCGTCTTTGAAATCGGGATCGCGGTATTCAGTGGTAACGCCCTGCGGATTCGTCATTCTCACCCAAGGGATCGAGAGTAGTTGGTCGTCGGTTGCGATGTATTCAATTTTGTTGGCAATGTTCATGTGCCAATGAATACCGCCCTGCGGCCCGTTTGACGGATCGCCGCCGCCAACGTTGAGCAGCAACCGAACGGCAAAGGGCGTATTTTTCTCGTCGGAAAGGTAGTGCTGGTAGGTACGTTCGACATTGCCGACATATTTCTTTGACCAGTGGCACTGCTCACAGATGGCTTGAGAGGGCCGCAGATTCGCTGGGGCGAGACGAATCGGCCGATCGAAATCGTTGCGGACCGTGTGATAAAGCTGCTTCACGCCATTGATTTTGGTTTTGAAATAGGCGGCCGCGCCGGGGCCGACGTGACACGCCACGCACTCCACGCTCGCGTGCGCGGTGTGTTGAAACGCAACGAACTGCGGCTCCATAGGGAGATGACAAGCTTTTCCGCAGAACTGAACTGACTCTGTGATTTGGTAGGTTTGGTAACTGCCAATAGCTGTCACAAACAAGAATCCAACGCTGGCGGCAATGAAGAGTGCTAGAATTCTTCGGTCGCGCGCCCGTGACAGATCAATTTTGATCGCAAGCGGCTCGGCCGCTTGCACAGCGCGACGCCGCGTGCGCCAGCGAATAAGGGCGCCAAGCAAAGTGAGAAAAATTCCGAGAACGAAGAACAGCGGCGCAACTACGTAGGCGAGAATGCCAATGTAGGGATTGCGGTGGAGCGCGAACAGATCAAACGCGAATAGGAGGAGAAAGGCGAAAAGCGCGCTGGCGGCGAGCACCATTCCCGACCAGCTGAGCCAGTTGCGGAAATTGCGCCTAAAAGGCCGGGGCTGCGCGGGAGCTGGAGCGTCAGGCATCGCGGCAATTATTTACAGCCCGAGCACTTCGCGCAAAAATTTTTACCGAGTTATTTCTTCAACGAACGAACGTAGGCCACGAGCGCTTTCACATCGGCATCGGACAGCTTGTCTTTAAACCCCTTCATTTTGCCCTTGCCATTCTTAATAACGTTCGTGGCCTCGGCATCACTGAAGCCCTGCTCTTTGGTGTAATCCTTAACAGCGAGCTTTTTGCCCATCATGGTACTGCCGCTGCCGTCCTTCCCGTGGCAGGAGGCACAATTCTGCGTCCAGTTTGCAGCCGCATCGGCTGCAAAACCAACGCCTGCTGACGCGATGATGATTGCCGCAAAGGCGAATATTTTTCGTTTCATTAGATTAGTCCCCTTCCTCATGAACATCTGACGTCAAAGCTAGATTCGGAGTCAAGATCGAACACGGATCTATTTCTTGAGCGTGCGAACGTACTTAACGAGCGCGCTTATTTCATCGTCGGTCAACTTTCCGCCGAACGCCTTCATCGTCGTTTTGCCGTTTTGCTTGACGCCTTCTTTGATTGATTGCGTCGCTTTCGCGTCAGTGAACTCAGCCTGAACTTTCGGATCGGTCAGATCCTTTGCGCTCAATGTTTTGCCCATTTTTGTATTGGCCTTTCCATCCGGCCCGTGACATTGCGCGCAGTTATTGGCCCAATTTGTCTTGGCATCTGCCGCACGCGCCGATAATGGCGCCGCGATCAGAATGCCAATGCTAAGTATAATAATTGTTTTCATTGTTTAGGTTCCTGTGGTTCTTTAAGATTAGAATCGGACTTGCAGACCGGAATAGAGCGAATGTGCTGTATAATTGTTGTGACCGCCAGAGGTCTCGTCCCTGTAGTTGAAATAACCGTACCTCAGCAGCAAGCGCATTTGTTTGGTTAATTGCCGGGTGATCGTAGCTGAGGCGGTGTACTCGGTTGCACCCAAGCCGTAGGGCATGGCAACAAGAGCGTTCTTAAAGTAGTCATTAGCGCAATAATACGAAAAGTCGGCGGAAAAGTCAGTCTTGTCGTCGATGATATAGCCAATGCTGCTGGTCACCGTCCAATAATCATTTCTAAAGTTCACAACGGTTGGGCTCGTCTGCGGGGTTAAATCGATGTTATTGGCGGGCGTGTCTGTTTGATTGAAAACGTAGGAAAAATTTGCCTGCAGAAAAAAGCGCGCCAGCGGATTCCAGTTAAGCGCCTCGCTGATAACGTGCTTTTTGATTTCACCGCTTTGCAATTCTGCCATCGTGTCAACCGGCGAACGGTTGAAGCCAGGAATGTCGCCGGCAAAGAACCACTGGCTGTCGATCGAGGTATGCACGAAGTCGTAGCGCGTAACCAGCGCTAACGAGCCCATGCAAGCTGGAAGTTTCGGACGGAAAGTCATTCGAATGTTGAAGTCGTCGATGTTCCAATCCTGGTCGACTAATCTTGGAAAGTCTGCGGTGATAATGTCTTCGTTGTAGGACGCAATTCTGTGAAAGTACTGGCCAGCCATACTGAATCTCATTGAAGGATTCCATGTGGCGCCGATCGTGTACTTTTGGCCAAGCGCATTTGTGTTTTTATCCAGAGGTACCTCTTCGTTTACCGTCTGAAACTCATTCACGCTGCCGTAGTCCTCTTCCCACTCGCCTTCGGCATAGAACAGCCAGTCCTTGATGCCCGTGTAACGTAGCTCCAGCCTCTGGGCGAATTCGTTGTAATCTGAATTGCGTGCGCCGTTGGCCGGTTCTCCAACTCCGTAGTGGAATCCACCTTGCGGATTGTTAGGAGTAAACGGCGGCGTGTTCGGCACCGGTTCCTCCGCGATAAAGGTCGATTCGCTATCGTTATTCTGATGGGTGTATCGGAAACCGCTCAGAATGGCGAGGTTTTCGAACGGCATCCAAAACAGGTTGGCGTTAACCACATTCTCCTTGATCTGGGCAGTGCCGGCCAGATCGATGAAAGCATGGTCACGAGAACCAAGAGTCGGAACAGGCTCGCCGAAAGCGGAATCGAAGGTCGTGCCGAAGATACGGGTACCCGAGAGATCGTTTTGTAACGTCGTGTACGAGTAACCAGCAGTAAACCAAAGCGAGTCGCTAAATCGAGTCACAGTGATGCCGTGCCCGCTGAACAGGTCCACGTCATCGTTCTGCTGTTGAGTAACCTTACGCTGCTGACCCGGAGGCGGGACTGCCGGCGGAAGCTGACCAGCACCACGCTCCATATCTAACGAGTAATCATTCGTGTTGTGCTCATAACGCATCCCGAGCAGGACGTCGGTGTTACCGAACGTCTTCGATGCCTCAAACGAAACTATGTCGCGCTTTTCGTCAATGTCGCGGAATGAGGGAACATATTTTCGCGTTGTATTAGCGGGAGGTGCCAGCCCAGTCAAATTGGTATCGCCCCAGATCGTCGAATCTTTCTGGCCGTCGCGAAACTCGTGCGAGTAACGGATCGTTATTTCCGGCCAGTCCGGTACACGCAGGCCCAGTTCAACCCACGCGTCCCCTCGATCAATGTGCATTTCTGGAAACGGCGGCTGGAAATACATGGCGCCTTCATGCGGAAAGAACCCGCCGTTCCCGTCGTACCAACTCCGAAATTCGGTGAAACCGGCCTTGATGTAACCGAGCTTTGGCTTCGACAATTGCACCGTAATATCGTAATCGTTGAAATCCCAGAGCGCGTGGCCATCGATTGAAAACAGGCCATTCTTGTCAAAAGTCTGCTCAAAGTGCAGATCCTGGATGCCGCCGTAAACCTGACCACCCGGCAGCCTGTGTTCTTGCTCGAACTGCGCGCGATCGCCATTCGTTATTACTCCGCCAATGCCGAGTTCGATCCAGTTCTTGTACTCTGGTGTCTCTTCTGTTGTTGTTGTCACCGCTTTTCCATCCGTGGTTTCGCCGGCCCGCAGTGCAGTGGCGGCAAAAGTTCCTGCGCAAACCAGCACAAGGAATTTGCGAGGTATACTTATCATAAGATTGATGTCAGTATCTAAGCAGCGGAGTCACATTAGACCCGTGCGGTTCCTCGTGGCAGCCAGCCGACCAGCAGGTTCCCTGCTGGAGAAAGCTGGAGTGGTCGACGTCGCCGATGAAAATATGTCCGGGCGCTCTTTGCTCCTGGAAATGACATTTCAGGCAAAGCGTGGCGTTGCGTTCGTTTAGCAGCCGCTGATTGACGGAGCCGTGCGGCGAATGGCAAACCACGCAACCTTGGCGCACTGCCTCGTGCTCGTAAACCCAGGGGCCGCGTTGCTGGGTGTGGCACTCGAAGCAAGTTTCGTTTCGGCTCAGGAAAGCGAGGCCGCCGCCTTTGAGCGTCTGCTGAATATTGGTTCCGCCACCTTTGATGGCGATTCCCTTGTGCGGGTTGTGACAATCGGCGCAACTCATTTTGCCTTCGAGCACCGGATGGTGGTGAGGCAATTGGAATGCCGCACGCACTTCGAGGTGACATTGGAAACAAGTTTCCGGCGACTTCCGCGGATTGACGATCGTACCAGCGCCGCCGCCAGCTTTGACATGCAAACTCCCGGGACCGTGGCACGATTCGCAGCCCATGTCCGTGGACTGCTTTACAGTTGTGCCCTTTGCCTCACTGCCTTTTCCGCCGCTCTTGTTTACAATTTCCGTTTTTGTTCTCTGCAGTCGCGCGTGGGTGGCCGTGCGAAAGTCGCGCACTATCTCTTCGTGGCAGGTCTTGCATTCCTCTGAACCGACGAACTCCGCGCCCGGGATGCTGGGTGGCGCTAAAATTGTTCGGCTCGTCGTGCTACAAGAAAGCAGAATCACGGCGAGCGCGGCCGCTCCCCCGACGCCCCAAAGCAATTTTTCGCGCTTACCGTGGATCGATCGAGTTAGCCTCGAATGCCACACGAATGGCGAGTATGTTCAGACGACAAGATCATGACTACGCATTTTTACGGTAAAAATCCTGGTATTTTCCTTTATTCGGTAGTCGGTCCTCGCGGACGACGTTGCAGATAGTGCCAAGATAGCGTTTAGGCGAAGCAGTTCATGATTTATATCTGCCCAATGCATCCGGAGATCGAGCAGGATCATCCGGGGGAATGCCCTAAATGCGGCATGACGCTTGAGCCGAAGACGATCGAAGCAGGCGACGAGGAAGAACAAAAGGAAATTCGTTTGTTGTCGCGAAAATTCTGGAGTGGGCTGGTGCTTACCATTCCAGTGCTGCTCCTCGCGATGGGACACTCGGTTCCGAGCCTGCATGTCGATTCGATCATTCCGAAGCAAATCGGGAAATGGATCGAGTTTGTGCTGACTACATTCCTCGTGTTGTGGGCGGGCGGGTTTTTCTTCGCGCGCGCCTGGCGATCGATTCTCAATCGCAGTCTCAACATGTTTACGTTGATCGCCGTCGGCGTCGGCGCAGCGTATTTCTACAGCGCAGTAGCAGTGATCGCGCCGGGAATTTTTCCGGATTCATTCCGACGGAACGGAGAAATCGACCTTTATTTTGAAGCGGCAGCCGTTATCACCACGCTCGTCTTGCTGGGACAGTTGCTCGAGGGAAAAGCGCGCAGTCGCACGGGGCAGGCGATCAAGACGCTGCTCGGCCTTGCCGCGAAGACTGCGCATCGAGTTCGTGATGGCCGGGAAGAAGAAGTTCCCGTCGAGCAAATTCAAAAGGGCGACGCGCTCCGTGTCCGCCCAGGCGAGAAAGTTCCCATCGACGGCATAATCATCGAAGGCAAGAGCAACATCGACGAATCGATGATCACCGGCGAATCGATGCCGGTTAGCAAAGCAGCCGGTGAAAAAGTGATCGGCGCGACCGTGAACCAGACCGGTTCCTTTCTGATGCGAGCGGAACGGATCGGCTCGGAGACGATGCTTGCGCAAATTGTAGAGATGGTGGCGCAAGCGCAGCGCAGCCGCGCGCCGATCCAGAAACTCGCCGATACCGTGTCCGGCTATTTTGTTCCGGCCGTCGTTGCTATTGCGATCCTCACTTTCGTTATGTGGTCCATCTTCGGCCCTGCGCCTGCGATGGCTTATGCGTTGGTGAATGCTGTTTCGGTACTTATCATCGCGTGTCCGTGCGCGCTTGGTCTCGCCACACCGATGTCGATCATGGTTGGAGTCGGACGCGCGGCACAGGCGGGCATTCTCATTAAGAACGCGGAAGCGATTGAGACAGCCGAAAAGGTGACGCATCTGGTCATAGACAAAACCGGCACTCTGACAGCAGGGAAACCGGAGGTCGTTAGTCGAATTGTCGGAAGCTCAGGAAATGAGCGCGATCTGCTGCAAGTCGCTGCGTCATTGGAAAACCAAAGCGAGCATCCACTGGCGCGCGCCATTGTCGCTGCTGCGCGCAAGGAGCAAATCGTTTTGCGCAAAGCAAGAGAGTTTGAATCGATTACCGGTGGTGGCGTCGCCGCGAAACTCGACGGCAAAGTCGTTCGGGTCGGTAAGGAGAACTTTCTCGCCGACGCAGGCGTGACAATTCCTGGTGAATTAAAAAAACAGGCGCATGCCTTGCAGGACAAAGCGCAGACAACCGTGTGGGTGGCCATTGATGGCGAAGCAGTCGGCGTGATCGGGATTGCCGATCCAATCAAGAAAACCACGCGAGAAGCGGTGCACGAACTTCACGCCATGGATTTGAAAATAATCATGTGCACCGGCGACAATCGCCGCACAGCCGAATCGGTCGCCAATGAACTTCACATCGATGACTTTCGCGCCGAAGTGACGCCGCAGGAAAAGATCGAGATCGTCAACAC
>DATEZD010000235.1:0-9495 GCA_035255865.1 Candidatus Udaeobacter sp. | reverse complement strand
GGCGCGGCAAAAAGCGCCCACGTCTGCCGGGGATGTTTCCAGTCCAGAATTTCAAATCGCAAATTCGCGTCTGCGGCCGCGCGTTCCAGTGTTGTTGGCCGGTAATTCACGCATTCGGGATAGGTCCAGCCTCTTCGCGGTGAGTCTTCATCACCCGGTAGAAACGTCGCAATCAAAACTCCATCTTCGGCCAACGCACGCGAAACCGCAGACAACCAACCCCTGATCAGATCCAGTCCGCAATGACTGAAGATCGATTGAGCCAGCGCGAAATCGAATGAGACTTTCGCCCGAACAACGGTCTCGGGTGAATCGGTAAAGAAAAATGTTGGCCGTTTGGCTTGAACGACTGTTTCGCCGAGTTCCTGCTTGATTCCCTCTGCGACGAGCCATTCGGCAGGCTCGATGCCGAAGTATTTTCCCCGATTTAGATACGGAATCAGGAGTCGTCCGATCCGAAGCGAACCGCAGCCGATATCGAGCAGTGAATGATGCTGGCGCAGACCGAGAGTGGTGAGAAGATTGAACGTCATCGCCGCGATCAAATCGTAGTCCTCTGGAGGACCGACGTACGCGCGGTAGTGCGGATCGCCCGGGTTCAGTCCCAGGCCCAGATTCTCCCGATCATTTGAAGGCGCCTTCATGTCACTTCACTCGTTGCGGAGTGGCGCAGTCGAAACCCTTTAGCGCATCTTCTGGTTTTTCGGGGAATCCAAACACGCCGCGCGACCGGTCGAATTGATAGATCCGTGTCGCCTTTCGTTTACGGAAAGGAAATGCGCGAAGTTTATCGCCGTCGAGCGCGTCCATAGCGCCCGGAACCCGACATGCTTTCACGGCGAGAGCATTAAAGTCATTTCTGATTCCGGAAAATGAACTAACGCAGTTCGACAATTCATTGGGATCGCGTTTGCGACTGAAGAGTTGTTCCCGGCCGCCGTTGGCCATGAAAATGTATTTCCATTCATCGGTCACGACCAGGACTTTGAAATCCTGCGAGCCAGGAACTTCGACCATGCCAACTAGATGTTCACGCGGCGCGCACTCACCTCGCAACATTTTGAGAACGTCCATTCCTTCACGCAGTTCGCCTGCGCCTGCAGCCCCCGTCGCAATGCCGAAAAGGTCGGCCAGACTGATCAGCTCGGTTCGGATCGTTCCGGCGGGCAGCATTGCGGGCCAGCTCAAAAGCAATGGGAAACGGCAGGCGCTCTCGAAAAAGTTTTGTTTCTGCCAGCCATGATGATCGCCTAAAAGATCGCCGTGGTCCGAAAAGAAACAGATCAGCACGTTCTCGGAATTTGGCCGCGCTTCGATCGCATCGAGGATCCGGCCAAGACAATGATCCAGATAAGTGATCTCGCCGTAGTAGCGCGCTTTCACGATTTTCGCCAGCTCTGGATTGATGGCATCTGCCCAGATGGCGTGTCGCATGAAAGGAATCTCTTCATCCAGGTGATCTTCCTCGATGCTTCCGAGGATCAGCTCCGGCATTCGGTCGGGATCGTACATTCGATTGAACGGAATCGGCGGAGCGAGCGGAGGATGCGGCCCCATGAACGACACAAATCCGAAAAACGGGCGCGAACCATCTGACTTTGCGATCTCCTCTACAGCGCGATCGGCCACCCACCACTCCGCGCCCAACTCCGCTGGAAGCGGACTGCGCTGTGGAAGGTAATACATTTCGCTGCGTTCTCCCATTGGTTGCTCAAGGAAATCGAATTCCGGATGCTCGCCAGCGAGCCATGAACCGTAGTCATCACCTTCGCGCGCAGGCGGATGGTACGTCTCTTCGCAGCGCCAGAGCTTTTCGTAACCGACATCTTCATCCCATGGATAAGTGTGAAATTTTCCGATCCCAAACGTCCGGTATCCGAGCCGCGACATCACTCGAGCAAGATAGGGTCCGCAACGCGCTTCCATTTCTTCGGCCTGGCCGGCCACAGGATCTGCCTCTGCATTGCTGAAGACGCGCGTCGTCGCCGCGTCACAACCAGTCCGAATCGTATAGCGTGCGGCGACGCAAACCGGGCATGTAGCGTAGGCATTTGAAAAGGCGATTCCCCTTCGCACCAGGCGATCGAGGTTTGGCGTGTAAATATGGGAGTTGCCGAGTGCAGCAATCGTATCGAATCGCTGCTGGTCGGTCATGATGAACAGGATGTCGGGCCGGGTTAATGACATTTTACTGAAGGTCCGGCGTGTGAATTGCTAACCGCTTGCAATCTCGTTACCGGTCAGGCGGCGAAATGCTTCGAGATATTTCGCGGAAGTTTTTTCGATCACATCCTTCGGCAGGCGTGGTGCGGGCGGGGTCTTGTCCCAGTCGAGCGTCTCCAGATAGTCGCGCACGAATTGTTTGTCGAAACTGGGTGGGCTCTGACCGACAACGTATTGATCCTTTGGCCAGAAGCGAGAAGAGTCCGGCGTGAGGCATTCGTCAATCAAGAGCAAATCTCCATCAACCGTGCCGAACTCAAATTTCGTATCCGCGACGATGATTCCCTGCTGATCTGCGTGATCGCGGCCGCGCGAATAAATTTCCCGGCTTAGCGCTTTCACGCGGTCTGCGAGTCCTTCACCAAGAATCTGAGCGCATCGTTTAATGTCGATGTTCTCATCATGGCCTTCTTCTGCTTTCGTCGCCGGGGTAAAGATTGGTTCTGGCAATTGCGATGCGAGCTTTAGTGCGGGTGGAAGTTTGATTCCGCAAACGCTCCGCGATTGCTGATATTCTTTCCAACCGGAACCCGCGAGATAACCGCGCACGACGCATTCTACTGGCAGCGGTTTCGTTTTCTTTACGATCATCGAACGCCCGACAAGCTGCTCGCGAAATTCCTGCAGATCGTCCGGGAACTCTTCGAAATTCGCCGTGACGAGGTGATTCGGAACATCGCCGAACCGTTTGAACCAGAACGCGGAAATTTGGTTCAGTACCGCGCCCTTGTACGGAATCGCGTCGGGCAGGATCACGTCAAAAGCCGAGATGCGATCCGTGACCACAAAGAGCAGCGTCTTGCCGAGGTCGAAGACTTCGCGCACCTTCCCGCTGCGCAGTTTTTTTATCCCTGGCAGATCGATGTACGCTTGTGTAGCGACTTGCATGGACAAACGCTCAACGCTCAACGCTCAACGCTCAACTTTCAACTCACTTGCTGTTTTGTCATGTCGAGCGGAGTCGAGACATCTCTGGATTTAATTTTGAGAGATTCCTCGACTCCGCTCGGAATGACAGAGTAATTGAGCGTTGGACGTTGAGTTGCTTCTATGCCAGGAATCGTTGTCAAACCGCGCGCGCGAATATTGCACGGACACGATTGGGTGTTTTCGAGTGAAGTCCTGAAGGTCTTTGGAAATCCCGCGGACGGCGATGTCGTATCGCTGAAGGACGGCAATGACCGTTTGATTGGCAGCGCCATCTACAATTCGAAATCGCAAATCGTCGCGCGCCGTTTCTCGCGGCGCCGGCAGGGTCTGGACCTGGATTTCTTCCGACGCCGCATCGCGCAAGCTTCCGAGTATCGCGACCGGCGAAATGTTGATCCAAAGCTACGCCGCGTTGTTTGGAGCGAAAGCGACGGTCTTCCCGGGGTGATCATCGATCGCTACGGCGATCATTTCGTCTTGCAGACCCTCACGCTGGCGATGGACATGCGAAAGGATCTGATTGTGGAGGCGATTGAAGACGTTTTTTGTAGGGCAAGCCCTTCGCTTGCGGGGATTGAAGGATGGGCAGGCGGGGCGCCTGCCCTACAAGGGATCACCGTCATCGAGCGAAACGACGCAACAGTCCGCAAAGCGGAGGGATTGGAATTAGAGACAGGCATTTTGCACGGAACTTCTTCCCAGATTGTAATCGAAATCGAAGGCGTAAAGCTCGAAGTCGATCTTTTGCATGGTCAAAAGACCGGCTTCTATCTCGATCAAAGGCAGAATTATAGAATCGTTGCGGGATACGCCGGCGACCGGCGCGTTCTAGATTGCTTTGCAAACCAGGGAACGTTTGCGTTGACGTGTGCACGCGCAGGCGCCGCGGAAGTGATCGGCGTTGAAGAGAGTTCAGAGAACATCGCAGCTGCGAAGCGAAACGGTGCCCGCAACGAACTGAAAGCGCGATGGATCGAGCAGGATGTCTTTCAATTCCTGCGCGCGGCAGAAAAAACGGAGGCGCAATACGATCTGATTGTTCTCGATCCACCGTCGTTCACAAGGACCAGGAGCGGCCTGCGCGACGCCATGCGCGGTTATCGGGAATTACACATGCGCGCGTTCAAGCTCTTATCGAAAAATGGGTTGCTGGCGACTTTTTCATGTTCGCATCACGTGAGTGACGCCGCATTCTCCAAAACGATCACGGATGCGCTTGTGGACGCCCGACGTTCCGCGCGACGAGTGTGCCGGTTCGAGCAGGCATCAGATCATCCAGTTCTGCCTACGATTCCTGAAACAGAATATTTCAGGGGTTTTCTCCTAGAAATGATGCCGGGACGCTGACTCGCCAATGTCATCCTGAGCGGAGCGAAGGATCTCACTGCGAATCACTGCCTCCGCATTACACGATTGCTCTCGCTGCTTCGAGCGCACGGTGAATGCTTGCGCAATCTGCGACGAGCTGAGAGGTCCCTCGCCGTCTGCGCGGCTCGGGATGACAGCGCAGAAATCTCTGGAATTCTCAAACGAGCCACTTAATATCCGCTACGGCGAGCCCGGGACGGCGTCGCGATTTATCATGGCAGAAAAAGATCGACCGTTTGAACAAATGCTGGAGTTGAACGACGACGAAGCACTCTCTGCCGAGCACTTGGACTCGCAAGTGCAAAAGGCGCAGGATCAACTGCTACAGCTCAAGCGCCAGCAGGAGCAGATCGAAAAACAAAAACGCGAGCTGGAAGAATTAAGCCGTCGCCAGGAGGAATTGGAACATGGGCGAGCGGAAATGACCGATAAACTGACGCGCGCTCTGGTTGTGCTGGAGCGTGAAGCGTACAGCGCGCAAAATCGCCTGGAGCAAATCCGATCGGCTCGGGAAAGTTTCGCGCAACATTTGGAGTTGGTCGAAGCGATCGATCCCAGAAGCTGGAATCCGGCAGATTTGCACAAGGAACTGAGCCGGGCGTTGAGCACGGTGGACGACGCGCGCACCGAGTACAGCGACCAACGCAGCCGGTTGCAAGCAGCCGAGGCGGCCACTGGCGAGGGATCATTGCCGGACGCCACGGCTGATGCGTATCAAAGCAGCGATGGCCGCTCATTTTTTCACTGGTTGCAGATCGGGCTCGCACTCACTCTGCCGCTGATTATTTTCGGCGCGGTCGCCCTTCTCTTTTTCTTTTGGATGGCGAGTAAGTGATGGCGATGTTTCGGCGTCCGCGCAAATCGAGCCCGCCGCTTCGCCGCAAGCAACAGGAAATAGCACGACAGGAGGCAGAGTTACATGACAAGCTCGACCGGCTCGAGCGCATGGTTACAAAAGGACGACCGATTCCGCAGCACAAATCTCCGGCGCAGGCAGCGAAACAGGGGATAAGAGGCCAAAAGACCGAAAAGCAATTTCAGGTCTCGCTCGCGCTGGATGGCACACACTCCTTCGAGGCTAGCCGACCCGCGCGGCGACCTCGTCCGCTGCGCAAAGAACGGCGAGAAGGCCGGGTCATTTTTCTTCTTCTTTTGACCGCGCTTGCGGCGGCGGTCATGTGGCTCATCAGCCATTTCCATTCTTGACTGCCAACCATGCCTAAGAGTTCGGACCTCGACGTCGCATACGTAGCCGGGCTGGCGCGAATCAATCTGACTGAAGCCGAGGCGAAAGTTTTTCAGAAGCAGTTGGATGATGTGCTGGAGTACGTCGAAAAACTTCGTCAGGCAGACATAAGCGATGTGGAGCCGGCTGCACATGCCCTCCCAATTTTTAACGTCTTTCGCGAGGACACGCCGGGTGACTGGTTCACAGCGGAGCAAGCGCTGAGCAACGCGCCTCGAAAGGCGAACGGCCTTTTTATCGTCCCGAAAGTGGTGGAATGACGGTGCAAGATCTCCCGGCGCTCACCATCGCCGATCTGCAAGCACTCTTGCGTCGCCGCGAAGTTTCCCCGCGCGAAGTCATCGAGGCTTTGCGAACTCGCATTGAAGCGGTTGACGGAGAAATCGGCGCTTATCTCTCGCTCGACATGGAAGCCGCCGCGAAGGAGGCTGACAAAGCGAACGTCGATCTTCCGCTGGGCGGCGTCCCGCTTGCAATCAAAGACATCATCAACGTGCTGGGTCAGCCGTGCACCTGTGCATCGAAGATCTTGCAGGGTTATCGCGCGACCTACGACGCAACCGTCATTCGCAAATTGCGCGCGGCTGGTGCGATTCCCTTTGGCAAGACCAACCTGGACGAGTTTGCCATGGGTTCGTCCACGGAAAATTCCGCGATGAAATTGACGCGCAATCCGTGGGACTTGTCACGCGTGCCGGGTGGGTCCAGTGGCGGTTCGGCAGCAGCAGTTGCCGCGGACGCTGCGTTCGGTGCGCTCGGCACGGATACTGGTGGCTCGATTCGGCAACCGGCCGCGCTTTCGGGAATCGTCGGCCTTAAACCGACCTATGGTCGCGTTTCCCGATTCGGTCTGGTCGCGTTTGCATCGTCGCTCGATCAAGTCGGGCCGTTAACGAAAACCGTCCGCGATTCAGCCCTGATCATGAGCGCGATCGCGGGTCATGATCCGCAAGACACGACGGCTCTTAACGAGGGGGTGCCTAACTACGTCGCGAGACTCGAAAACGATTTGCGCGGCGTCCGTTTGGGTTTGCCGAAGGAATACTTGATCGAAGGCATTGATGCGCGGGTGAAAGCTGCAATCAATGCCGCGGTGAAACAGATGAATTCGTTAGGCGCTGAAATTGTTGAGGTCTCATTGCCCACTACTGAATACGCAATCGCGGTCTATTACATTGTGGCCACGGCCGAAGCCTCGGCAAACCTCGCTCGCTTCGACGGGGTTCGTTATGGATATCGAGCGCAAAATCCAAGAGACATGCTCGATCTCTATGGCCGCACTCGCGAGCAAGGTTTCGGGCCGGAAGTGAAACGGCGCATTATTCTCGGCACCTACGTTCTAAGTTCCGGCTATTACGACGCCTATTATTTGCGCGCGCAAAAAGTGCGCGAGCTGATCCGCCGGGATTTCGCAAAGGCCTTTGGACAAGTCGATGCATTGATTTCGCCGACGTCGCCAATGCCTGCATTCAAGGTGGGCGAACGCGCGGCTGATCCGTTACAAATGTATCTGGCCGATATTTTCACCATCGCAGCTAACCTGGCCGGAATTTGCGGAATCAGCCTACCGTGCGGTTTTGCTGAGGTGGATGGGCATCGCCTGCCGATCGGATTGCAGTTGTTAGGCAAAGCACTCGATGAAGCGCGCATCTTGCAAATCGCGCACGCGTACGAGCAGAGCACCGACTGGCACAAAGCGCGTCCGTCGATCACTGCTTCAGCGGTCAAAGCCTGAAGGTTTCAATCGCAGATCGGAATTTCCGCCAGTCGGACGGACTTATGTCCTCGCGAGCTTTTACTGAAACATATTTTTTACCACGCTGCTGCGGCTTATCGGACTTGCCGCGACGCAGTCGCGACCACGAAACAGCAAACAAAAGAACGCGCCACTTCATCTCACTGCTCGTTTTCGATTTGTGCGGCGGACCATCAATTTCAATCCCGACCAGGTTTCATCAATCGCGCATACTTTGACATCAACAAACCCGAGCGGTAGTGCAACGGACCGAACCACATCTTCGGTCACGTCGGTTGCCAGGCCGGAGGATTTTTTCGGCCAGGAAACCCAAACTATTCCGGTGTCCGCAACTTTCTCGCGCAAGATCGCCAATCTCTTTTCCAATTCGCCACTGCTTTTGGTGAAAATATGAACAAAGCTCGAAGCATTCTTGATCTGGTCAGAAAATTGCACGCTGCCGGCGATTGGACCAAGTAGCTTTCGATAGTTTGCCGGCGCTCTGATAAGGACCACCGCCATCTCCGCCGTGATTCCAAGCTTCTGTGCCAGTGGCGTGCCCGAATAGCCAGTCATTCTGCATGTGCTAGCGAGGCGGCCGGTATTTGCAACATTGGCGCGGCGATGCGACTAGCGGCAGGTTGTTCAGTAAATCAGAAATCGGCAGCTATCTTCGCGGCGCAGCGTTGGCGGCGCTATTGCTTATGCCAGCAGCCTGCAATCGCCGTGGAAACGCGGTTTCAGGAACCATCGAAGTGGACGAAGCGCATGTGGGCCCGCGCTTCAGCGGGCGTGTGGAGAAAATTTTCGCGCGGGAAGGCGACCGTTTGCACGAAGGCCAAGTGATCGTTCAACTGGATGCGTCAGAGCTGCGCGCGCGTCGCGATCTTGCCGCCGCGCAGATCGATACGGCAATTCACGACGCAGACGCTCAGGAAGCGCAGTTGCAATTCCTGCACGACGATGCAGGGCGTCAGCAGGAGTTGCTTAAACGCAGGGTAGTTTCGCCTACTGATGCTGAGCGTGCCGACAGCGCGTCGAAGTCGCAGGAGAAAAACGTGGCGGCCGCGAAAATGCGTGTCGCTCAGGCGCGCGCACAACTGGCCGATATCGATGCGCAGTTAGCAGAGATGCAGGTGGTCGCCCCGGCGGATTCGGTGATGGAAGTACTGAGCGTAAAGCAGGGCGACATTTTGATGCCGCCATTCAATCAGGAAGTGGCCACGCTTCTGCTGACCGGGCATCTCTGGGTGCGCGTTTATGTCCCTGAATCATGGCTGGGTTTGATCAAACTCGGCGAGCACGTTCGTGTCCGTGTCGATTCGTTTCCTGGCAAAGATTTCGATGGCGTTGTCGAACAAATCAATCGTCAGGCAGAGTTTACCCCGCGCAACGTGCAAACAGTCGCGGACCGGATCAAACAGGTGTTTGGAGTGAAGGTCCGTTTGCCAAGCGACGACGATCGGTTGCGCGCCGGAATGGCGGCGGACGTCTATTTTCCAAATGTGAAGTGAGCAACCACGAATAGACACGAATGAGGAGAAGCTACTGTTCACGGACGAAGTCTTCCAAATTATTGGCTGCGCGATCGAGGTTCTTAACACGCTTGGCCACGAAATCGTTGAGACGCCGTACGAGAATGCACTCGTCGTCGAGTTTGGCCTACGCCAAAATTCCATTCAAGCAGTCCCGAAAGCTTTCGGGATTAAATTATCTGCGCATTACGAATCTGCGTGTCGGAGTGATTCTTAATGTCAAACACCGGAAACTGGAGTGGGAGCGAATTGTCTTATGGAATTGGTGTCCATTCGTGTCCATTCGTGGTTGCTGACTCAATGGCCGAGCCGATGATCGAAGTTGAAAGGCTGACAAAGCACTTCGGCACAATCACGGCTGTCGATCACGTTTCGTTTTCGGTCGGAAAGGGATCGATCTTCGGCTTTCTCGGTCCGAACGGTTCCGGGAAAACAACCGTGATCCGGATGCTATGCGG
>DATEZD010000234.1:0-7586 GCA_035255865.1 Candidatus Udaeobacter sp. | reverse complement strand
TCCGGGTCAGGCTTGTCCGCGCCGAGCTCGCTGGAAACGAAAACGTGACGGAAAAATTTCGAGATGCCCAGGTGCTCGAGGATCAAGCGCAAGCGTCCGTCGAAATTTGAAATCACGGCGAGTTGGAACCGCGGCTGTAATTGCTCCAACACGCCGGGAACTTCCGGGTAAAGCTCCCAAACGCCTGCTTCGGCAAAATGCTCGTAAGCGATTTCGAAAAAATTATCCCGGTCGAATTCGTTCAATGAAGGCGCGACTTGGTCGAGGACAAGATCGACAAGTTCACGCCACCAGCCTTTGTCGTCGTTTTCACGTGGCCCGTCGATGGCCGCGCGTTGCGCCATCTTTTTCCAAGCCATGTGAAATGCGCGCTCCAGATTTTGCGGATCGAGATCTAATCCGACTTCGCGACCGACATAAGCGTAATGGTCGCCAACCGTCTTCGTAAGGTAGAAGAGGGTCCCCACGGCGTCGAAAGTGATTGCCTTAGTCATGAGAAACGAACGTTCAACTCCGACAAAATCGCGAGCAAGCGCCCAACGTCCGACGTCCAATGCCGAACACCAAGTCATCATTTTTGCTTGGCAAAGCCGCTCGATGGGCGTTGCATGCCGCCGAGCAATGAATGTTGTTGACGAGTCGCTGCCCTTGCCGAACTGGACACAATCAGCCGGCGAGGAACTGGCGAATAGTATCAGCCACGGGATCGGGCTCGTGGGTGCGATGATCGGCACGCCGGTTCTGCTCCTGGCAGCGTTCTACCATGGCAACATCGCTTTTCTCATCGGTACGAGCATTTTTACCATGACGATGTTGCTCGTGTACTTCGGTTCGACAGTCTATCACGCCTGGCCGCAGACGCGTGTGAAATCTTTTCTGCAATTACTAGATCACGCGGCGATATTTTTGTTAATCGCCGGAACATACACGCCATTTGCCCTCGGTCCGTTGCGCGATGCTGGTGGCCTAACCGTGCTCGGCATCGTCTGGACCCTCGCGCTCTTCGGTGTCGTCATGAAAGCGACACGCGGCACGTTGCGCCATCGGAAACTTGCGATGACGCTCTATCTCGGGACGGGATGGCTTGGGGTCATCTTCATACGTCCGTTCGCGTTGGCGATTCCGTTGTCGGCGCTGCTTTGGTTGATCGCCGGCGGCATCGCTTATACGGCAGGCACTTTATTTTTCGCAAACGAGCGGATGCGTTATGCCCATTTTGTCTGGCATCTGTTCGTGCTCGCCGGGAGTAGCTGTCACTTTGCGGCTGTATTTATTTGCGCAATCTGAAGACCGCGGCGCGTACTGTTGGACAAGTTTGCCCGCGCGGCGGATTAATTGGCATGTTGCCGGTTGAGCACAACGATCTAATCAACGCGAAAATTCTCGCCATTTCCGAGGACAAGATCGAAGGATTCGTGCGCGAGCCGTTCGAGGAAATTGCGACCCGCTCCGGTGTGGGCGTCGACGTCGTGATGGCGCGGATTGCCGCCATGTTGCGCGCGGGAACGATCCGGCGCGTGCGTCAAACCTTGCTGGCGACGAATCTGGCCGAGGGCGCGCTGGTGGCGTGGAAAGTTCCTGAGGACAAGATTGACAGCGCGTTCGATTGGATGTTTCAGCGCGATCCGTTCTCGGGTCACGTAGTGCTGCGCTCCACGGACACTGTCAGCGCGGGGTCGGACTACAAACTTTGGACGACGCTAAAGGTTCCTCAGGGATTTTCATTGCAAACGCATTGCGAATTGCTGGCAAAAAGAGTCGGTGCGGAGCGTTTTCGCCTGATGCCGGCAAAAGGGATTTTTACTCTCGGGGTTGGGCACGTTCGCCGGAAAACAATTGAACCGGGCAGTAAGGCGGATCAGCCGGCAAAAATGATTCCGGTGCAGATTGTCGATCTGAGCGAGCACGAGTGGAATGTACTGCTTGCGCTGAAGCGCGAATTCATTCCGGAAGAAATCAAGCGATCGCCTTGGATTGCGCGCTCGAAGGAAGCTGGGGTGTCCCCGGATGAATTCTTCCGTGTAGCGGAAGAATTGAGTGCACGAAAAATCATTGGGCGTTTTTCAACTTTTCTCGAGCACGTGAAACCGTCAGCGGGCGGCGTGCGTGTCACGCGGTTCAACGCGCTGTTTCATTGGGCGGTGCCGCTCGGCCGTGAAATTGAAGCAGGCGGCGAAGTGGGGCGTCACCATATTCTAACGCATTGTTACTGGCGCGAAGCGGGCCCGGAATTCAAGAATGTCAACATCATGGCCGTGGCGCATGGCGCGGATAAACAACTGCTGCTCGATCACAAGGCAGCCATCGATCGGCATCTTGCCGCGAGCGATCTCCCGGTCGCTTACACAAACGTCTTCTGGGGCGGACGCAGCGAGATCAAACCATCGGAAATTTCGCCGCATGTTTACCGCGAGTGGTGGGCGCAGCAGTCGAGAACTGAAAAAAGTCAAAAGGATTACAAAGTTACGACGGTAGAGCGGGGACGAACGTTTTAACTTTTTTAACCTTGTAACGTTGTAACTTCAGTAACGAAGTTTTCCCGATAAGTCCGATCCAGATTTCGCAGAACCGCGACTGCGAATTTTTGGCGATCAACTGGCCGCTGCAGCGCCATGGCCAACGAGATTGCCCGGCTTTGTAATTCCGGTGGAAAATCTTCCATCGATTGGTTCACGTTAATTCCGATTCCCACGATAGCCAAGTGCGGCGCGTTCTCTTGCGCCCGCATCTCCACCAGCACACCAGCTACTTTGCGTCCTTGAAGCTGAATGTCGTTGGGCAACTTGATCGAAGGTTCGAGAGACAGTTCGGTTCGGATCGCATCAGAAACAGTCTCGATCGCCCAAATCGTGAGCCGCGCAGAATCATTGATCTCGATCTTTGGTCGCAAAAGGATTGAAAACCAGAGCCCTTTTCCCGCTGCTGATTCCCAGCGGTTGCCACGTTGACCGCGCCCGGCAGTTTGATGCTCGGCGAAAACAACCAAACCCTCGTTTGATCGGGACGGCGGACTGGAGACCGCCGCTCCTTGGGGCCAGGTGACTTCCAGAATCGCGTCGTTTGTCGAGCTGGTTTGCTCGAGCACAATGATCTGCTGGCCGATAACGGCGCAATGAAGTTGGCCTCGCAGTTCATCGGCGGTCAGCCGATCCAACATTTCCAACATTTCACCCGGGGACATGCGTCATTTCCAGCGCAAGGTCGATCGCACGCGCGGCGTTCGTTAGCGCGCCGATGGAAACATAATCGACTCCCGTGGCTGCCACGCGCCTTACGTTTTTCAACGTCATGCCGCCGCTTGCTTCGAACTTAATATTGTTCCTTTTCAGCGCCACAGCTTCCCGAATTTGGGCGGGCGTCATGTTGTCGAGAAGGATAACGTCTGTGCCGTCCATCTCGACAAAAGCGCGGACTTGCTCAAGGTCATCCGCTTCCACTTCAATCCGGATGTTTGGCCGTTCCTGTCGAAGGCGACGAATTCGATCGGGAAAACTAGAGAGGCCTCCAAGGGCGGCCAGATGATTGTCCTTTACGAGCACCATATCGTACAACCCAAATCGATGATTAACGCCGCCACCAGCGACCACTGCAGCCTTCTCCAATGCGCGTAGCCCGGGCGTGGTCTTGCGCGTATCCAGGATTTTGGCGGACTGGTTCCCGACTGCATCCACAAATTGGCGCGTGAGCGTTGCGATGCCGCAGAGACGTTGCAAAAAATTCAGCGCAACGCGTTCCGCTTTTAGAATTGAACGCGCAAGGCCACGCACTTCGATAATGGCGTCGCCGGCAACAACGTTATCGCCATCGCGGCAACTAATCTCGATGACTGTTGAAGGATCGACTTGTCGAAAAACTTCCGCAGCCGCTCCGGTGCCGGCAACGACCGCATTTTCACGCGCAATGATGCGTCCCGTCGAATGCAGCGTCTCTGGCACAAAAAACTCAGTCGTGACATCGCCGTCGCCGATGTCTTCTTTAAGCGCAGCGACAATCGGATCATAGCCGTTTGGTATCATGGGCGCAGGGAGAATGCGCACGATAAGTGCGAAACGCGCGCCGGTCTATTAAGGACATTATCGGACGCGCCGCGGCAAGTGTAGGCTCAATTAGACAAAAAAAAGATTCGGGCAGCGCACGGTAAGGAGAAACAACGAATCTAAAAAATCGTGCAACCGCCCGAATCGCCTTAACCTACTAACTTTGACAGCCTACGGCGATGCGCGTTCGAATTTTTTACGAAAAATTCGTGTTCGCGTTATCAGTACGCGTTCAGGAGGTTAGGCGATTGATCGAGGCGGCGGACTGGGGACCGCCGCCCCATGAGCTACAAAAGATTTCCCTGAGCGCCCGCCCCGACTCGCCCTGCTTCATCGCGCACTTCCTGAAGCAGCGATTTGAACTCACACTGCTCCAACGCGTGGATTAGATTGGGATAATCGGGTTCGATTCGAAGCTGATCGATCGGCACTGGCAATTCAAGATGACAGTCCAGATTGACCATTTTTCGGTTTTGCAAAATTTGCTCGCGAGCGTTGGCGAGTTTCTCCTGGGTTCGCGCGCTTTTCACTTTGTCGATGTTGTTCAGCAGGGGTTCCAACCCGCCGAACTCACGAATCAATGCCGCGGCGGTCTTTCGGCCCAGGCCGACCCCGGGGATGTTATCGACCGAATCGCCGGTCAACGCGAGCACATCACCGATAAGCTTGGGTGAAACTTCCCATTTTGCAGTGACCTGATCCTCGCTCAGCAAGGCGAATCCATCCCTGGGCGACGCGAGATCCGCTTTCGCTGTGGTATAGACTTTCACACAGGGACCGACCAGTTGATAAAGATCCTTGTCATTGGTTGCCAGGACAACTTCCATTCCGGGCCGTTTGCAGGCGGCGATGGTGTAACATCCCATCAGATCATCGGCCTCGGTGTCTGGGAGGGAAATATTTCGAAAGCCCAGCATGGGCGTCAGCTTCTGAATGAACTCCAATTGTGGAATCATGGGCTTGGGCATCTCTTTGCGCGTCTCCTTGTACGCCGGCTGCAATTCCACTCGCCTGTGCGGCACGCCTTCGTCCCAAACCACGGCGCCTAACTCAGGCTGCAAATGTTTCAGCATTAGTCGCAGCGTTTTCGTGAAGCCGAAAATCGCGTTTGTCGGTTCGCCGCGGGAATTGGAGAGATTCGGGATGGCGAAGAACGAGCGGTAAACGTAATAATGACCATCGATAAGCAGCAGTTTCATTGCAGAGGCTGATGCTGGATTCTGGATGCATGATGCTGGATGATCAAGGCATGACCGAAGAATGGATCGTGCGCGTGCAGGGAATGGAATATGGGCCTGCTGACATTGAGACGCTGCGTGAATGGAAGCGAGAGGGGCGGCTCCTGCCTGAAAACGAAGCCCGCCCGGCAAATGACGACCCGACCACCGTAGCCGGTTCCGCAAAGGAGGTTCTTTGGAGCACAGCGGCAGCGATTCCGGGATTGTTTGATGTAGCGGCGCTCGCCGCGGCGAGCGCCGGGCGCTTGACACAAGCGTCCCTACAACTCCAGCGTCGCAGCTTCGGTCAGATTTTGACGGAAACGTTTCAGATTTATGGCAAGGGCTTTTTCCAATTTCTTGGGCTTACTCTGCTCGTATTGTTGCCGTCGATCTGCAGCCAGCTAACGACTGCATTAGTGCAGACCGCACACGGCTCGGCTGGCGATTTGCGCGTTCTCGCTGGTGGCAGCTTTGCCTTTTTAATGTTCGTCCTATCGATGGCGATGTGGCCGGTGTATGTCGCGGGCATCCAAATTCTCACTGCTGAGATTGCTGGCGGTCGTCGTCCCGGTTTGGTCGCCGTGCTAAATGAGGCTGTCAGGTTCTGGCCGCGCGTTGCTGCGTTGTGCATCTTCGTCTATGGCGTGTTCTTCCTTCTGATGTTGTTTGGGTTAGTCATCGCAGCCATCACTCTTGCCGGTACGGCTTCGCTGTTGTTGGTCCTTCTCGCGCTGGCTTTGCTCATTCTGCAGGTTTGGATGTTCGGTCGATTCTTCGTGAACGTTTTGTTTTGGCAGCAGTTTGCCGTTCTCGAAAACGCCCAATTCATCGATGCACTGCGCGAGAGCAGAAATCTCGCACGAAGCGGAAAGGATCTTCCATGGTTTCAACGCCCGTTTTGGCGCGGAGCCTTCATTGCCTCCCTGTGGTTCGCATTTGTGCTGGCAGTTACGCTTGTTTCCGAATGGACGACCCTGCACCACTATTTCAATCAACTCATGACCACACAAGATCCCCAGACGCTTCTGCAACAACTGACTGAAGCCCAGCAAGCTCGGGGCTTTGATGTTTCCGCTTTCGCTCTGAACTTTCTGCAAAAAGTTCTCCTACCGTTACTCGGAATCGCGTTCGTCGTGCTCTATCTCGACAGCAAGATTCACCTCGAACGATAGCTATTAATTCCAGAGGTCAACCTATCCCCGCCGGCTAATTTGTCTGCCGGCTCCGCAGGACAAGCGGTGCAATCGAGCTGAAGTAACGGCCGGTATAAAAAAGGTAACCGATGAAAGAAAGAAGTTGTGTGCTGATAAACCAAACATGACCGGCACGAGCGATGAACAAATCAGGCCAGCGCCAAATGGCGACCGCAGCGACGAGATTGAGGGCAATCAGCAGAGGAACGAGCAGACAGATATTGAGCGACTGATCGTACCTGGCCCTTGCGTAAAGGGCGTGTTCGGAATCGGCACGTGATTCGGCGAGACGCGCGTGAATCAGCCTCATGTCATAAATGAAGAGCAGCCAAACAATGCATGCGTAAGCGGCGCTTAGTTGAAACCACGCGAGAGGATTATCAAGGCGGCTGAAAAGAATTGCTTCGCCCAGTGCGCAACCGATGTAGAAAAAGTTGTGGCCGAACTCCAGTGGCCAGCGGATTAACGTGAGGGTGTGAATGACGGAACGCGACCAAAAGACGAAGATCACGCACAAACCTGCGGCGTCGTACAGAAGCGCATCCCAATGTCGCATGGACATCAGTGCGCGGGCATTGTCGGTCAGGAAAAAGAGTGCAACGCCCTGGATTATGCTGACAAGAGTGAGCTCGATGTTAACGACGACCGAGTCGAGCTCCCGGCGGCCTTCACTCGACGGATTCACGATGCGACTCGTAACCGCTTAATGATTGAACTGTCAAGGCGGTAGAACGCCGAGGACGTTCGCGGCCCTTTTTCGTTTGTTCTAGGTAGGGGCGATTGACCTCAATCGCCTGCTCACTGATGCAATCCCGCGCAGAGCGGGCGGTTCAGGTGAACGGCCCCTACCTTTTTCTGCTTGGCGAATCGTCGCCTGAGTCGTACTTAGAGTCATCTTGATATGGCGACAAAGACCGAAGAAAAGACAGCCACTGACAAACTCACCGCGGCACGAAACAAGAACCTCGATCTGGCGATCCAGCAGATAGCTAAAGATTACGGCGAGGGCGCGATCATGCGCCTCGGTGACGAAAAAATTGTCGATATCGACGTCATTCCCACGGGCAATATTTTGATCGATCGCGCCCTTGGGGTAGGCGGATTTCCAAGGGGCCGGGTAGTAGAAGTTTTCGGCC
>DATEZD010000233.1:0-2827 GCA_035255865.1 Candidatus Udaeobacter sp. | reverse complement strand
TCGAGTAACCGGTGCAGGAAAGATGGCCCCCGCGGCTTCGCGGCGCGGTTGACCGCGATTGCGTGTGCAAGGCTGGCCGCCTTTTCCACGAGACGCTGACTCGAAGGCAGTTCATGACTGACCGGTCGTGCGGTCGATTCGATAGAGAAAGGTGGCGGCGGATAAAAACCGAACGTCACCGGCGCCTCGGCCTCCACGCCTCGTAAAATCGCCAGCACGCGCGAGGATTCGCTCGCTTCGACTTCAGCCAGGAGGACCGTTTCATTCGGCAGGATCGTGTTCGTGAATCTGCCGAAGCTCGCCGAATCGACATGTTCCCGAAGCAATTGGACGAGAATCCAGCCGGTGATCGCACCTCCGACCGCGAACGCAGCGAGTGGCAGAACTACCCCGGCGGGCCGGTTGTCCCCCAGCATTCCGCGCACCCAAAAAATAAATGCGCCAAGAACGACGCTAAGAATTAACGCGGCGGCCGATCCGCCGATCGCCGAAATCCCACGTTCCTCGACCCGCTGCCGACCTTTGGCCGAAACGTAGATCGCCGCGGCCCGACGAAACTGAGCGCGATGGAGATTTTGCAGTACGGCCCGACCGACTCCCGCACTTTGAAAAATGCCGACGACCAAAACGCGATCGCCCTTCTTCCGCCAAAATCTCATACTAACTTTTACAGGATGTTATCGACTTGGGAAGATCGACGCGATTCAACTTCGGTTACAAGAGACTGATGCACTCCTTCAGTCGGCATTTGTATGGCGATGGCTCGCCGAAGTACCGTCGGAGAAGAGGCGACCGAATGGCCGCCAGATACGATTCAGGTGGTATGAAAAAATCCATTTACCTGTTCGCTATGTTGGGCTTGTTCGCCGCGTGCGAGCAAAAGACAACGACTGTCAATCCGCCTGCCGACAAGAAAGAAAGTAACACCACAATCGTAAATCCACCGTCAGAGAAGAAGGAGACTAATACGACAGTGGTGAATCCACCGGGAAGCAGTAGCACCACGACGAAGGAAGAGAAGACTGATATCAACGTCAACACTTCGCCAAATCCGTAGATACATGCGCGATTCGTCGAACGCGCGTTGTGCGTGCACGGAGCGCGCGCTCGGAAACGCGCACTCCAAATCAAATAGATCAAGCTATGCGTTTTATCCTGCTTTTGATCCTGCTACTGCTGGTGATCAGCGCACTACCGACATGGCCGTATAGCACCGGCTGGGGGTACTATCCGAGTGGGCTGGGTCTCATTCTGCTGATTGTATTGTTAGTGATTGTGCTTCGCTAGAGACCGGCCATACGGAACAATCGTGCCGCAAGCAAACGCAGCGATCGATCTTTTTCGACTCACACTTTGTGGCGCAATGGCCTGAGTGCGTGAGTCAGTTTTTGCAAGCCTAGTTCCAATCGCGTCTTCACGGTTCCAAGAGGGGCCCGCGTAGCAGCAGCAATTTCCCTGTGGCTTAGTCCATTGAAAAAAGCGAGCTCGACGGCTTCGCGTTGTAAACGAGGCAAGGCTCGAATGCTTTCTTTTAAAAACTTGCGCAGATCGTTTAACACAAGTGCTTCTGCGGCGTCGCGGCGGGGAGTCTGTGATTCCTGGACCACTCGTTCTTCGTAGCGGTCTCGCGCACGGGAATAAGCCTGACGCCGCCGCAAGCGGTCGATGGCACGCCGCCGCGCAATAGTTACCATCCAGCCAAGTGGTTTCCCGGCCTTGGCTGAATAACGGCCGGCTTCCTCCCAGACCTGAATGAAGATTTCCTGCAACACGTCGTCGGCTTCCGCTTCTTCATGAACAACGCCATCGATGGTGGCTCGCAGTCTCTTGCTATGCCGGCCATATAACTCAGCAAGAGCGTCATGACGCCGCCGGGAAATATGTTTCATCAGCACCTCATCCGGCGCTGATGCGACCGAAGGCTGATCCAGAGTATCGCTAATCATACGCGACAGGGCTGCATTCGCAGCGTTGAGTCAGGCGAGTGGCGTTGCCGTTTGTTAGGCGAAGCGTGACGCCAATACTTTTTAACCGGATCAGAAGGAACCGGCGGCGTCGCATAACGCCACTGATGCGACGTGGACAGGCACCCCAACGTGGGACAACACAGCTTGAATTTTCCTCCGGGCAAACGGCGAATGTCCACCTGGCGGCCCTTAAATTTTCTCCCGCAAAGAACGCAGACCCGCTGGTCGTCGAGCGAATTCCAGCTCTTCAACGGATCGCTTATGCGCAAGATCGAAAGCCGATCATCGAGATTAATATGAGCGATCATATGCAACGAGCAGTCTGCCCATCGCATCGGCGCACACAATCGGAGTGCGGGCTGATTGTGTGGTAGGACAAAACCCTACGGCGGCGGTCAAAGACCCCGCTTACAGGAACATCAAATCCAGAAACCTGCTGGGATCACCGCGTTCTTTGGAACCACGACAATGCCGTCACGAATGAAGTAATTGTCTGCGTCTAGGTTCTGCGATTTGCCTTCCGGCGTAATGACGACGCCATCGCCGATCCGTGCGTTCTTGTCGATGATTGCACGATCGATCACGCAATTTTTTCCGATGCCCATTGCCGGCTGCGAGGAATCAGTTAGGCCGAGTTCAAAGTAATCCGCGCCCATAATAATGCTGTTGCGGATGGTGGCGCCGCTTTGAATGACGCTGCGTACGCCGATGACGCTTCGCTCCAGGTGCGCGTCCGAGATGATGCAGCCGTCGGAAATAATCGCCCGCCGCAGCGTTGCCCCGTTAATTTTGCTGCCCGGCAAAAAACGCGGATGCGTGTAGATCGGAGACTCGGGCTCAAAGAAACTGTATTCAGGAAC
>DATEZD010000232.1:0-9461 GCA_035255865.1 Candidatus Udaeobacter sp. | reverse complement strand
GCGACCGTCTGGCCAACATCGACGTTACGCGAAATCACAATTCCATCGATCGGCGATGTGATCGTGCAGTGGTCCAGATCCGCCTTCGCTTTGTCCAGCGCACCTTGTTTGATCTTCACGTTCGCCTCCGCCTGATGCAGGTTTGCCGTTGCCTGATCCAGATCAGCCTGAGAGGACGTTTTCCGGGCAAAAAGTTCCTGTGTGCGCGTGGCGTTTACCTTTGCGAGCTCCAGCGCAGCCTGCGCGTTCGCCACATCGCCTTCAGCCTGGGTGACCGTTGCCTGAAAAAGCGCCGGATCGATTTGCGCAACGACCTGGCCGGCTTTCACCTGCGAATTAAAATCGGCGAACAATTTCGAGATGTTCCCCGAGACCTGGCTGCCAACCTGCACGTTCACGACCGGATTGAGCGTGCCCGTTGCGGTTACTGCCTGTGTGATCGGGCCGCGCGTGACGGTGGCGATCTGATAATTTTCAGAGCCGCTGCTCCGGCACTGCCGCACTACGGAAGCGACAATGAGCAACGCGACGATCAAAGCGATCCAAGGGACAAAACGTTTCATCTACGTGGCAGTTGACTACGCCTATAACTAGGAGACAGGAAGACCAAGTGCGGCGTTATATCGAAATCTATTCCATCATGATGCGCAACTCACTCATTCGGGAGATGAGTTTCAAGGCGAACTTCCTGCTGTGGATGGTTGTGGAGATTCTGTGGTTTTGCGGGCAAATCGTTTTTTTCAGCATCATCTTCGGGAACGTCGATCACATCGGGGACTGGACGAAATGGGAAGTGGTGCTGCTCATCGGCACGCACCAAATCATCGCGCAACTGTTCCAGGCCGTCTTTTTTGTGAACGTGGCAAATATCCCTGAACTGGTTCGCACAGGAAGACTCGATTCGCTGCTGGTTTTGCCGATAGACAGCCAGTTCGCCGTCTCCACAAAACAATTCGCTCTCGATAGCATCGTGAACGCGGCGCTCGGCGGCGTAGTGGTGTGCGTAGCGTTGTCCAAGCTGGGTGTCGTCCCGAACCTGCTCTCAGTCTTGCTCTACCTCGCGGCGCTTTGCTTTGGTGTCGCCGTGCATTACTCCATCATGCTCGGCTTGGCGGCGATGAGTTTTTGGATCGTCCGCGCACAGGGACTCGTCTATGGATATTTTAATTTTCTGAACATCGCGCGTTATCCAGACGTGATCTTCCCAAAACTCTTCCAACTGATTTTTGGCTGGATCATTCCAGTAGTGATCATCGCGAATATCCCCGCGCGGCTGCTCATTAAGTCGTTTGGACAACCATTCCCGTTGATGCTTCATCTGATCGTCGCATCGACCATTGTCTTCTGGCTGTCCCGCGTTTTTTGGCGATTTGCACTGCGCCATTACTCAAGCGCGAGCTCGTAAATTCAAGGACGCGAATTTTTTGGCGAATCCGCTTGCGCGGTTAGGGAAATGTTCTTAATTAAGCGTCCATTTTTCCAGCGCCAGTCGATTAGATGGCGCTTAACAACGCTATGGCTAAACGAAAGAAAAAGAAGAGTTCTGCAAAGAAATCAGCTGCTCGTAAGCCGCGACCGGCGCGCAAGGTTCACGTCAAAAAGGCCCGCGTGGTCAAGGCTGCGCGCCGCACGAAGACTGCAAGACGTTCGCCGAAATCCAGACGGCAGACTATGGAGTCGCCCGCGGTGCTGCTCGGCCTGAATCATCGTGAAAGGAAGCTCGATCCGTTTATTCGCAAGCAGAAAGAAAAGCTTCTCCAGCTTCGCGACGCCATGGTGGATTCGATGGCGGGCGTAGCCCAGGGCACTCTTCGCTCCCGCGCCGAAGGCAGCGAAGCTTCGGCTTTCGGAATGCATCAGGCCGACGCCGGATCTGACGCCTACGATCGCGATTTTGCGTTGAGTTTGCTTTCGCAGGAACAGGACGCGCTTTACGAAATCGATGAAGCGCTCAAGCGCATCGAACTGGGGACATACGGAAAGTGCGAGATGTCTGGAAAATCAATCCCGCATGCGCGACTCGAAGCAATTCCGTTTGCGCGTTTCACCGTTGAATGCCAATCGCAACTGGAAAAGCAAAGTAGGGCGTCTCGGGTCCGTCAATCGGTCACGTCTTTGTTCGGTTTGACTGAGGAGGAAGCCGGTGATGGCGAGGAGGAGGAAGTCACGCCCACGGAAGTAAAGGAGTAAAACAAATGGCACAGGAAATCGTCACTCTTGAATGCACCGAGGCCAAAGCCTTAGGCAAACCGCCTTCGCGCTACATGACTGCGCGAAACAAAAAAAGCCCGCGCACGCCGAATCGGCTCGAGAAAAAGAAATACAATCCATTTTTGCGACGACACACGTTGCACCGCGAGACCAAGTAACCATCGATGCAGCCAAAAACGCCAAAACGCCGTTCCGCATTCCGCCGCGCCAATCGCCCCATGCCGCGACGCCGGATCGATATCGCCATCGAAGCAATCGATTACAAGAACCCCGATCTCCTGAAAAGATTCGTCAGCGAAAGCGGCAAAATCCTTCCCCGCCGCGTGACCGGCATGCCGGCATACATGCACCGCAAAATCACGCGCGAGATCAAGCGGAGCCGTTCCGTGCTGTTGATGAAGTGACAAACGCGCTCTGCGCGCTTTGTCATCCTGAATGAAGTGAAGGATCTCTCCTAAGATTATTGATCACGCTGTTTAGTTTGCGTGATCCAAGCTTCGACTGTGAGATCCCTCCCCAGCTACTTGAAGATGTCGCTTTGGTTGGGATGATCTACCTGCCACAAGTAGCTGGGTCGGGATGACTAGAGAGATCGAGCGCAGCCGTTCGGTGCTGTTGATGAAATAGCTGTAGAGGCGCTCGCCGCGGCGAACGCTGCTACTCCGCTATACTGGATGTTGGACGTTGAGCGTTGGACGTTTTCCGAGCTTAGACCTTCCGCGTCTTTTCGCCTTCCTCGATGAGCTTCCAGAACTCGCGCGTCTCGCCCAGTTGCGCGTCTTCTGAGACCGGCAATTTGCTCCGAAAAAGAAAATCGCGGAACGTGTTTTTGTGTAGCACGCGGTGGACCTTGATGCCTTCGTCGGTCTTCGCGAAATAGATCCGGTAATCTTTCGCGCGATAGCGATACAATTTTCTTCCATCGCGCTCGATGACACCGAACCGCTCCGAGTCGAGCTGATCCAGGTCTTCAGGCAAAATTTGAAACTCTGCCACCAGTTCGAGCTGCAATTTCTTCGGCAGCGCCGAGATCTCAGCAGCGCTCAGTTCGTTGAAGATGATTTGGAACATGGGCGATCGTTGAACTGTTAAAGGGTTCAAGCGGATGCCTCAAACGTAAAACAAAGAGCGGCCGTTTCCAAGCAAGCTACTTGTACTCGCGACCCTCACCTCAATCCTCTCCCTGGCCAGGGAGAGGCGGACGACGAAGTCGCCCGGTGAGGATTGTTTCAAACAAAGACCCGCCGCACCCGTGCGCCAATCCGGGTAATGATCTCCCATGTAATGGTGCCGGCTTTTTCAGCGAGTTCCACGCAGGGTACTTCCTCGCTCGCATCGCGCCCCATGAGAACAACTTCGTCGCCCACTTGCATATTATCGATGTTGCTGACGTCGATCATGATCAAATCCATCGTTACCCGGCCAATAAGGGCGCAACGCTGCCCGCGCACCAGGACAGCGGCGCCACGATTGGAAAGATGCCATGGATAACCATCGGCGTAACCGGCCGACAAGGTTGCGATCCGCATTTTTCGCGGAGTGATGAACGTGCGGCCATAACTAATGGAGCTCCCTTTCGGCATATCGCGAATCAGGATAATTCGCGTTTTCCACGTCATCACTGGCTTGAGCAGTTTCTGAAATTCCGGGAGCGGCGAAATCCCGTAAAGCATGATGCCGGCGCGCACGATCTCGAACGTGGGCGGATTAAACGCGAGTGTGCCTGCGCTTTGCAAGACGTGCGCTCTGTAACTTCCGGGAACTTCAGCGCGAATCCGCTCGATGATTCTTCGAAATCGGACGAGCTGACCGCGTGTGAATTTCGCATCTTCGTTCGAGACCGGCATGTGCGTTGACACGCTGTGAATGTCGATTTTCGGCAACGCCGCCACGCGTTTGAAAACCTCGCGCGCTTCGTTTTCCACCACGCCCATTCGCCCCATGCCTGTGTCGATTTTGAAATTGATCGCCACCGGCCCGAGTTGATCGAACGCTTGCGCTTCTTCGAGACTGGAGATCGTGGGAATAAATCCGCGTTTGGCGATGATCGATCTTTCCTCAGGAGTTGCCGGGCCGAGAATGACGATGGGATGGGGGAGCGATTCGCGCAGCGCGCGCGCCTCTTCCAGGTTGGCCACGCCAAATAGTTGCGCGTCATCGGCCAACGTTTGCGCCACGCCGAGCAACCCGTGACCGTAAGCATTGGCTTTCACCACGGCCAGCATGTCGGCCGACCCGATCCGTTGCCGCACAACTTTTGCATTGTGCCGCAACGCGTTGCGGTCGATTTCAGCCCAACAACGAAACGTTTCTTTCATTTCGGCATGGTGATGTGCGGGTCGCGCAAATAAATCGGCTCCAGCGGGGGAAAATGAAAGCTGCGTTGGGGCTGTTGCGCAACTCTCGCCAGCACAAGGGCCGAAGGGTAGCGAACCACGGCGCGTTCAAATTGCCGGAGCAACTCAGAAGAGAAGATCGGCGTCGCTGGGTCAAGTGTTTCGAGTTTCGCCTTCATTTCCGACTCGGAGTGAAGCGTCGGGCCTTCCATCAGTTCCTGGCCGCGGATGCGCGCGAAAAAAAACGATTTCCTGCGAGCATCACCAATCACGCAGTATTCGAGCGCGTCGCATTCCATAGCGCAGACGGAAGGGAAACCGATCAGCCGCGCGCCGGAGGAAACTTCCAATCCGATTGCGGCCGAAATAGCAATGCGCGTACCGGCGTACGAGCCCGGCCCAAGCCCGACAATGATCGTCTCCGGAGCACGAAATTTTTTCGTTACAGCGCCAAGATTCTCGAACAAAGCCGCAGAGTTTTTACGGTCGTTAGGCCATTCACGCGAGAGCTCAAGATCATCGTTATCCAGCCAGGCCAGACTGCCGCACGCGGTGGAAAGTTCGAGGGCGAGAATTTTCATTGAAATGTAATCGCCCGCTGATTTTCCGATTGTATTTCAAACAAAATCCAGCGCGCTTGTTGGGGAATTAATTCGGGAAAGCGTTCGGCCCATTCGATTACTGAAACGCCGTCGCCGAAAAAATAATCATCGAGGCCAAGTCGCACGATAGATTCTCGCTCTTCCAGGCGAAAAAAATCGAAATGGTAAACAGGTAATCGACCTCCTCGATATTCGTGCAAGATGGTAAACGTAGGGCTGGTCACATCGGCGCGGCTTCCCAACCCGGCGACAAGACCCTTGACGAACACCGTTTTACCGCTTCCCAAGTCGCCCCTGAGAGCCAAAATCGATCCGGTGCCGATCTCCTCTGCAAATTGCTGCCCCATCCCTTCCGTTTCAGCTGGGCTGTTGGAAATGAACGTAGCCACGGGGCAGAAGTTGATGGTCCTTGGTTGAGAGTTGGCAGAGGGAGCCAATTCGAGTCAGCAGCAAATTAGGGAATTTTTTTGCCCAGCGTTGCTGCAATCGAGAACGATCGCGTGGTGAAATAGCGAATAGCAATTCGTAATCTTCGCCTTCGGAAATTGCGTCATTGATCTTTGCGCCGCGAGTGAGCGGCAACTTTTCCATCTCGATCTTAAATCCGACTTTGCTGGCACGGACCAGACGGGGAAGATCGGCGCCCAGTCCATCGCTTAAATCCATCATCGCGTGGATCGAGAAATTTTTCGTAAGCCAACGCGATTCCACAATCCGCGGAATGAATTGCAGATGCTTTTGTTTCAGGGCACCCCCGAGTTGGCCGGTAACGAAAAGGTCATCGCCCGCCTTGCCACCCCGGCGCGATACCCAGCGGTCTCTTTCAACGCATCCAACAACGCTTGTAGAAACGGCAACCGGCCCTTGCGTGCTGCTCGTTTCGCCGCCGACTATGCTGACTTCGAAGCGCTTCGCCGCCCGGCGCAGGCCGCGATAAAGTTCTTTCACCCACGTGACTGTCGTTTGTTCCGGGGCCATGAGTGTGATCAGAGCAAATTGGGGCACGGCTGAGGTCGCGGCTAAATCGCTAAGCGGACGCATCATTGCTTTCCATCCAACATCGAAGGCGTCCGCCGCCGGCGGAAAATGCACCCCCTCGACGACGCAGTCGGTCTTGAGCACGAGAAGGTTGCCGTGGCGATCCTGCGTTTCCACCACAGCGCAGTCGTCGCCGGGGCCAACGACCACTGCGTTTTTGAGTGAAAGACGAGGCAAAAGCTGGTCTAGCAACTGATCTTCGCCCAGATCCCCGAGCTTCATGGAGAAAAGATCTCCGGAAATGCAAGGGCCGTAAGGGTGAGCGAATTGAAAAGCGAATGCATTGTCATCGCGACAAGAAGAGAACCGGTCCATTCGTATGCAATCGCGAAACAACTTCCCAAAACGAACAGCGGGACAAACGAAGGAAAGTGTGAGTGCGCTGCGGCGAACAGCAGCGCGCTGAACGTGACCCCGACGAGGCGGCCGAGATAACGTTTGATGACATTGTAGAGGAAGAATCGAAACAGAAATTCTTCAATTACCGGCGCGACTGCTATTGCGAAAACGATGATTATGACTCGCTGCTGGAGCGTGCGCGAGCCGCTGAAAAACTCGACGATGTTCTGCCTGCTCGAACCGCCTCCGAAAAGCCGTTGCGTAATGATGTCCGACCATAAAATCAATGGATACGCAAAGAACAACAGAATCGCTCCGGTGCTCAGAGTGCGAAGAAAGCTGATTCTGTAAAACCCGCCTAACGAGCCAACGTCAAAACCACGAAGCCGGAGAAAAGTAACAATAAAAAGCACGAGGAAAACCATAAGAAGGAAATTCCCTATAAGATTGTGCGCGCTGAACTGAATCGACGGCTGCGAAACTGATGCGCCGATGCTCACCGAAAGAAAAAGAATCAACAGCGCAGCGAGTATTGCTTCCGGCCCACCAAAGGTCCGGGCCGGTGCGTTGGCCGCGACACCGCTCAGGCTTCGCGCGCTGATCTGGTGAATCAGCGAAATATAGACATAAAGGCTTGCCAGAACGTAAAGAAGCGACAGGACGCTGAAAACAGCATTCGGAACGACACCCGAGGCCGCGAAAAGACTTTCGTAGTGCATGGGTTCAACGCACTGTAGCGTGCACTGTCCTCAGCGCATCCGGAGGATGAAGCTGAGCACGCGCTCGAATCTCCGCTGAAGACAGCGGACACTACAGCCTTCGACAGTTTCACGATTCCTCACGGTGCGTAATAGCTTGGCAGGAAATACGCCCGTCCGCTTTCCAGTTGCGGAACCAGCTGCCTCGGAAGCTGCAGCTCAATTTTTGAATCCGAGCCTCCAAATATTCGCAGGAAACGGCCAAGACTGAATGGCGGACCGTACTTCACGACCTTGGCGTCCGGCGCGTTCCCCAATTCTTTTGCTTTGCTGAAAGCGTCGTCCAACTCACCGAGGCCGTCGATTAATTTGTGTTCGAATGCTTCTTTGCCTGAGAGAATGCGGCCATCGGCGATTGTATTGCGGAGGAGATCGGCTGGCAGTTTTCGCTCTTTCGCCACGATGCCGAGGAACTTGTCGTAAGTTTTCATGATGAAGTTCTGCACAAGCTCGCGCTCCTCCGGAGTAATTGGTCGCGCCCCGTTTAGCATGTCTTTGAACTTGCCGCTTTTGAAAACCACGGAAGCAAGTCCCACCTTGTTAAACAGCTGCTCGTAATTCAGCGTTTGAATGATGACGCCGATGCTGCCGGTAATGCTCGTTTCGTTTGCCATCAAAAATTTGCCGCCACAGGAGACGTAATAGCCGCCGGACGCTGCCAGCGACTCCATATAGACGACCACCGGTTTTCGCGCGCGCGCCTTGACCACCGCGCTGTAGATTGCATCCGACGCAGTCACTTCCCCGCCTGGCGAATCGATCTCCAGCACGATGGCTTTGACCCGGCTGTCGTCGCGTGCCTGTTGAAGCGCCGCGCGCATGTCATCGACCATTGAATCGCTCACGCTGCCTGGGAGCGAAGAACTGATCAACCCGCGCATGGTGATGACAGCGATTTTGTCGAAGCTTGCACGTGCACCTCTTTGGAGCAGGATCTCGCGGAAACGCGGGATTGATTCCGCTTCCCGGATGCCGCCGCCAAAGCGCTGAACCGCTGTGACCATCAGCACGAAGTTGACGAACAGACTGGCGCAAAGCGCGACAAACAAAAAAATACTGAGACAACCGAGTTTGCGATTTGCCGCCATAACAGAGCGAAACTGCCGGAGAACCGCCGTGCACACAAGCGGTTTTCATGGGCGCGCCAAGGGCCTTTTGAGGAGTGTACGCGCTTCGCGTGCTGTCGAGTGCGTCCTTGTGATCGTGAACTTTTCCTAGTCACGAACGTGTCTACTGGAATACTCGACGCTCACTCAATGAAAAGATTGTTTCGGCACGACGCCGAAGCCAACACGCGACACGCGTGCGCTACCCAGAGTTTACCGCGTAGAGGCGCGATCCGTTTTAACGGTTCAGTGATTCAACGAATGACGAATCTGTTGCTAAAGCGTTTTCCAATATTCGAGCAATTTCTCTTTGTCCTCGGTCGAGAGTTGGTTGCCGTAAGTGTGACCTTGGTTGCCGTTCCCTTTTTCTCGCGTGCCGAAAGAAAATACGGCTGCTGCAATACTTCTATGGGTCTTGAGTTTCGGCGAAGTAGCGTAAGGCGCGTAAACTTGGCAGAAAAAAATAAGCACCACCGCGCAGCGTGACGAATTGCGGCAGACCAGAGATGCGGCGCCTCAAATTGCCGCTACCCGGCATTGTGAAATTGCCAGTAATGGGGCAGCCCGGTACTGACTCACGATTGCCCAGCAGTGGGTCGCTTTCTCCGGTTAAGCCGGAGAACTTAGTGCTTGCAATCCACGCGTTCTGCAAGAACTCAAACTGGCGCGAGATGTTCGCGTTCAAACAGATGAAGTTTATCCCGCGCGGCGGCTCCTTTTCCGGCGCAGGCTCCAGCGCTTGCTCAGGTGGTAGCTCAGAACCGTACTCTCGGCCGCGCCGGAGAATACGATGAAAACGAACCGACGAAGTCAGATCGTCGTAGAAACCCCTGGGGCCAAAACCCAGCATGATAATGAGCTTTCTCAGTGCGCTGAGGCGTCGCTCGGGAAAGTCGCTGTTACGCGGATTCGCGCGGCGAATATGCGCGCCGAAAGGACAGCGGACGCCAGTTGCATCGCTTTCGTAGGTAAATTGATTCTGCTTGTCGGTCGTCGGATCAATCCCGGGGATTGTTTCCTCCTGGATCGGCACCAAAGGATCGCCTGCTTGCGTGCGGCCAACCATTTTCG
>DATEZD010000231.1:0-3204 GCA_035255865.1 Candidatus Udaeobacter sp. | reverse complement strand
CTGCGCGGCAGCGTTCCAGATTTTATCTTGCATTGGACCGCAGCTGACGCTCTGCGATTCAATGCCGGCGATGTTGCGCAGGAGCTTCCAAAAAAGGCAAGCAGAATCTTTGGCGAAAATCGATCGACGCCCACGAAGGTCCGCAGGAAAAAGTAACGGAACTGTTACCAGGTTTTGACATCCCCATGAGATATCCCGTGCTTACTGCTTTCTGATTCGAAAAAGCGAAGGGGCTATTTTTTTTGGCGGCTAATTTCTTCCAGTAATTCAATCTGGATCTGCTGAATCTCGAAAAGCCGGTTGTACTGCCGCCGCAACAGATGATCGATTTTCTCGTGCAAATGCCGGATCTCCAGCTCGGCTTTCAAATTGACTTTGTAATCGTTTTCCGCCCGCAACCGGTCGCGCGCCTCGGCACGGTTTTGACTCATCATGATGACCGGCGCCTGCACCGCGGCCAGGCAGGAGAGAATGAGATTGAGGAGAATGAACGGATAAGGATCGAACGCTCTGGTAGCAAGCAACACGGCGTTGGCGCCGATCCACACGACGATAACAGCGCCAAATGTAATGAGAAATTTCCAACTCCCACCGAAGTCGGCAATGCGGTCGGAGAGCCGCTCCCCGAAAGTGAGTTTTTTTTCGAATTGCTTCTCGATGTCGGCTGAAAGAATCTCGTGCTGCTCCAAACTCTCGATCACTTCCTGGTCGAGCGCGGAAAGTTCGCCAATCTCGTCTTCCAAAACCTCTTTGATGTAGTCCTTGCGGAATTGCCCCAAGTCATCGAGGCAGATGAACGCTTTGCTGTCCAAGTCGGGCAATTTCTTCTTGATGAACTCGAGAAGCGAAGGCCGAATCAATTCCGCGACCATTCCGCTGGTCGGCGACTTCGGCTTTTTGCAAACCTCACAGATTAGTGGGGCGGCTACGGATTTGCTCATCGGGATTTCGCCGCTGAATTAAACTGATTCCTGGCGGCTTGTCGATTCCATGTTGAAGAAGGATTTCACATGCCGGCCGAAAAGCTCGCCTCTCCCTTTGGCAAAGGCAGAGGATTAAGGTGAGGGATTGGACGAGCACGGCTCCCAATCCTAAGCTCACAGCGATGGAAGAATCGGAAGTGCCTCTCGAGCATTTGCACGAGCAGGTCCATCACAGCGCCGAACACAGCCGTGAGCGGTGGATTTCATGGGCGGCCTTGAGCACGGCCATCCTTGCGGTGCTGGCTGCGATCGCGGGACTACTTTCCGGGCACTACGTCAATGAGGCGATGATGAACCAAATTGAAGCGTCCGATCAATGGAGCTATTACCAGTCCAAGAGCATTAAAGCTTCCGTGCTTGATGCAAAAATGTCGCTCGCCGGCACGCCCGATGAATTGGACCAATCAAAGCGCGATCGTTACGAGAAAGAGCAGGAAGAAATCAAATCGGAAGCCAAGCGCAAGGAAGCCGCAGCGAAATCAAACTTTCACAAGCACGAAGTATTCGCGCGCGGCGTGACTATGTTCCAAATCGCGATTGCCATCGCGGCAATCTCCGCGCTTACCAAAAAACGGCGATTCTGGATTGTGAGTTTGCTGTTCGGCACTGTCGGCTGCGCATTTCTCGTCCTCGCCGCCATCGCCAGGTAGGGCGGTTCACCTCAATCGCCGGGGACGGTTCAGGCGGGTGGCCGCCAACATGTCAGTGTTGCTGTAGCCGCCTCGCTGTGCCGAGGCGTTCTGGCCGTTGCCACCCGCACGGCGACACAGCGCCGTGGCTACAACTTTCCGTAGAAGAAAGGGGCGACCGCTGGGTCAGGCGATGGCCGACATGTATTTTTGTAGAAAACGCAAATTTAAGATTGCAATCACCCGAATCGATTTGTTAAAAGTGCATAACCCGTGAAAAAAGGCACCCCAGATCGCGCGGGCAAAGAACCATGCAGGGTCGTTGTGGTGGGAGACACGTGTGTCAGCGAAGAGGGCATGGCTGCAATCGTCGGACGCGACAAGAGATATCATGTCTGCGGCGGCGCGCATGGTTTTTACAACGCGGGGGAACTGATCCGAAAGCATCGGCCCGATGTTCTGCTCATCGAGCCGTTCCTGGAAGGTCGCGACGGAATTCTCTGGATCAAAGATCTTGCCAGCGAATACCCAAGCACTCGTATTCTTATCGCGTCGCGCCAATCCGAGCGCATATACGCGGAACGCGCACTGCACGCCGGCGCTGCGGGTTACTGGATGAAAAATGGATCGGCACAGGAACTATTGCGGGCACTTGAAACTGTCGCCGCGGGTAAAATCTATGTAAGTCCGCTAATTATCTCGTTCGCGGTCCAGAAGTTTGCCTCTCGCGCCGGCCTGCCACATGGCGTGGACGCACTCAGTGATCGGGAGCTGGCCGTGTTCGCTCTAATTGCTGCTGAACACCGGCCGGGAGAGATCGCGAAACAACTCGGGATTAGCCACAAGACAGTGGAGACGCATTTTGAGCATATCAAATTGAAACTCGGCTATCCCGACGCTGAAGCGCTTAAGCGCGGCGCGCGCGAATTGTTAGGTACAGCCGCAGGTGCGCCGCAGCGTCCCTGATAAGAGGTAGGGCGATTGACCCATTCGGCTTCGCTCAGCGCAGGCTCTCAATCTCCGGGTAGTCTCCGGCGCACGATCCCCGATGCTTATTAGGAAAAATCTGCTATAAATCTTAAGAGCGTCGCACACGCGTTGTTCAAGCGAGATCGAGCACCGATTCGCAAAATCCCTGATATGTCTATCGGGGATTACCCTAGCCAAAAAATAGGTGTCTTTCCCCTATAGGCAGCGCGCCTGGCGCTGACCTACTCTTGTCGTCTCAATGCCGACCCCCAGTCAGGATTTCTCCAATCTGTCGAGAGATTTCCGCAATTCGGAGCCGGCAAATCTTCGAGAAAAATTATGAAAGGAAGAAACAAAATGAAAAGAATAAGTAGGTTTATTTATGTAGCAGTTGCGGTTGTTATCATCACTATAGGCGCAGTAGCCACAAGTGCCGATCGCGGACACCGGTTCGCTCCCATTAATGTCACTGGCGCCAAGGGTGACGGTTCAATTTACCGATACACTCCGAGTGGGGTGCGAAGCATCATTGTTTCCGGCCCTTCACAACCTCCCGTGACGGTCCCAATCAGTCACACCCGAACGCTCCATAATGTGGATTACGTTGTCGGCGGAGTATGTGG
>DATEZD010000230.1:0-2050 GCA_035255865.1 Candidatus Udaeobacter sp. | reverse complement strand
GGCAAATTCTTCTCTTATCCGCTAAGGCCAATTGAAGCGCTGCTAAAGCTCGGCGTCTTCAAATCGATCCTGTGCGTTCTTTCCTGGCTGAAAGCGCGTCTGTTTCCGGTGCGAAACCCGCGGAATTTCGAAGAATGGGTGAGCAATCAATTCGGAAAACGGTTGTTTAACACGTTCTTCAAAAGCTACACCGAAAAAGTCTGGGGGATGAGCTGTAAGGAAATTTCCGCAGACTGGGCGGCGCAACGGATCAAAGGTCTTTCGTTAGGCAGCGCCATCAAGAACGCGCTTGTCCCGCAGCATTACAACGGCGACCGGAGCAAAGTGATCAAGACGCTGATCAATTCTTTCCGTTATCCGCGACGAGGGCCGGGAATGATGTGGGAAGCGTGTGCCGAAAAGATGACGGCGCTGGGCGGCAAATTGGAGATGGGCTGCAGAGTGACGCGCTGTTCTTACGACGATTTGTCCGGCCAATGGAATGTCGAATACAAAAGCGGCAACCGAGATCTGCAAATAATCGAAGCCGAACATGTCATTTCATCCGCGCCAATGCGCGAGCTGGTCCGAGGTTTGTCACCGGCTGTGAGTGAACGAACCAATCGCGCAGCTGAGAGCCTCAAGTATCGCGATTTCCTCACCGTCATGCTGATCTTGAAAGATAGAGAGATGTTCGATGATAACTGGATCTATATTCACGACCCGAGCGTGAAAGTCGGCCGCGTCCAGAATTTCCGTTCCTGGTCGCCCGAAATGGTGCCCGAGACGGATAAGGTTTGCTACGGTCTAGAGTATTTTTGTTTCGAACACGATGGTCTGTGGGACTCTAGCGACAAAGCCTTGATCGAGCTTGCAAAACGCGAGCTGATTCAGATCGGGTTGGCGAAGGAAGGCGATTTCGTCGATGGCTGCGTCGTTCGTCAGAAGAAGGCCTATCCGGTTTACGACGATGATTACGCGCAAAACGTCGCCACCATTCGTCAGGAGTTGGACACGCGGTACCCGAACCTGCACCTGGTTGGCCGTAACGGCATGCATAAATACAACAACCAGGATCACGCCATGATGACAGCGATGTTGTGCGTGGAAAATATTCTCGCCGACGCGAAGCTTTACGATCTGTGGCAGGTGAACAGCGACGCCGAATATCACGAAGCCGGTCCCGCTGCAGCTGAGGAAACGAACGGCAGCGCGCTTCGCCTCGTTCCTAGCCGCGTCGGTACCCCGGAGCTAGCGTCGGAAGCATAGCGCGCGAGAGCTATCCCTTTTCGAACTCTTCCACTGGCGGGCAAGAGCAGAACAGATTCCTATCGCCGTAGACGTTGTCGATGCGGCCAACTGCGGGCCAGAATTTGTTGTCGCGCGTCCACGGTGCGGGGAAAGCTGCCTGTTCACGTGAGTAAGAGCGGTCCCATTTGTCCGACGCGATTTGTCGCGCGGTGTGCGGTGCGTTCTTGAGCAAATTGCTTTGCCGATCCTGTTTTCCATCCGCGATTGCTTGCATTTCGGCGTAAATGGAGATCATCGCATCGCAGAAACGATCGAGCTCGTGTTTCGGTTCGCTCTCGGTCGGCTCGATCATCATCGTCCCACCAACCGGCCACGAAACGGTTGGCGCGTGAAAGCTGTAATCCATCAAACGCTTTGCCACATCTTCGACTTCAATGCCTGCGCCTCTCCACTGGCGCAGGTCGACAATGCATTCGTGCGCGACGAGGCCATGCTTGCCCTTGAAAAGAACGGGAAAGTACGGATCGAGCCGTTTAGCGATGTAATTAGCGTTGAGAATCGCCACCTCGCTCGCGCGTTTCAATCCGTCTGGGCCCATCATGCGAATGTACATCCACGTGATCGTCAGAATGCTGGCGCTGCCCCAGGGCGCTGCCGCGACCGGACCAACAGGATTGCTGATTGCTGATTGCTGATTGCTGATTGAAGAATGCGCCGGCAAAAATTCGGCGAGGTGCCTAGCAACGCCTATCGGCCCTACCCCGGGGCCGCCGCCGCCGTGTGGGATGCAAAACGTCTTGTGCAAATTCAGATGACAAAC
>DATEZD010000229.1:0-39158 GCA_035255865.1 Candidatus Udaeobacter sp. | reverse complement strand
AGAAGCGACCGTGTCGATGCCGGGCGGATGCGTGATTGGCGACCGACCAATCGATTTGCATCTGAAAGGATTCGAGGCGCTGGGCGCGGCCGTGCGCGTGGAAGGCGGCAATATAAAAGTTTTTGCCCCGAAATTGCGCGGCGCGGTGATTAACTTACGCGGAAAATTTGGGCCCACCGTTCTCGGCACCGATAACGTCATGATGGCGGCGGTGCTGGCGGAGGGAACAACCGTGATCGAGGGCGCGGCGCAGGAACCGGAGGTTGTCGATCTTGCGAATTTCTTAAACAAAATGGGCGCCAAAATCGAAGGCGCAGGCACGCGCCGTTTGATCATCGAAGGCGTAAAAGAATTGCACGGCGTCGAGCACGACATCATTCCCGATCGGATCGAAGCGGGAACATTTCTGGTCGCGGGCGCGATTTGCGGGAAGGGAATTACGATAAAGCGCGTAACGCCGGAGCACGTGAAAGCGGTCACGAACGCGCTTGGGAATTGTGGTTTTCGACTTGAAGCGACAGGCGACTCGATTTCCGTCTCACCAAACGGTGAAACCAAACCCCTCGAGCTGGCGACGGAGCCGTATCCAGGTTTTCCCACCGACATGCAGGCGCAAATGTGCGCGCTACTCTCGACGACAGACGGCATCAGTGTCATCACAGAGAACATTTTTCCACAACGCTACATGCATGTCGCGGAGTTAACGCGGATGGGCGCACATGTCGATCTTGAAGGCGCGACCGCGGTGATCCAGGGCGTCGATCATCTCTTTGGCGCTCCAGTGATGGCGAGCGATCTGCGCGCCTCGGCCGCGCTGGTGCTTGCTGGATTGAAAGCAGACGGAATTACCGAGGTGAGTCGCGTCTATCACATCGACCGCGGCTACGAACATCTCGATGAAAAATTGAGCGAACTCGGCGCGCACATCGAGCGCGTAAAAGCAGCGTAGTCCGAATCTTTTTTTCTTGCGCTTCTCGCGGCAAGCAGGCAGTCGTTGTTTAGCAAGCGAAAGGTTTAAACATGGAAACATCGACATCTTCCCGAGACGTCAGGACGTGGAACGTCCTTTGCCACGCCACAGCATTAGCCGGATTTTTCGTGCCATGGGCAGGTCATATTCTTGGTCCGTTGATTATCTGGCTCGCTAAACGCAATGATTCGCCAGAAATCGACGAGCACGGCAAGGAATCGCTCAATTTTCAGATATCGATGTTGATCTATAACGTGATCGCTGGCGTCCTTTGTCTGGTGCTGATCGGTTTTGTTATCCTAGGCATCCTGCACATTCTAAATCTGGTGCTCGTGATCGTTGCCTCTATTCAAGCGAGCGAGGGAAAGTTCTATCGCTATCCGTTGACAATCCGGCTGATCAAGTGACGTGACAGCGTCATCCCGAGCGATGTCGAGGGATCCCGTTGCGCCGGCTTTGAGATAACTTCGCGGGACTGTTCGACTCCGCGTCGCGCCGCCCAGAATGACACTGGCGGTTAGCGTGTTTCTGCCAATTGCCGCAACGTCTCTAGATTTATCACATCCTCGCGGAGGTCCTTCCCCTTTGGCGTTTCGAGCACTTTCGGGATTTTGCGAAAACGGCTATCGCGCATGATGAAGCGGAACGCATCTGGACCAATTCTGCCTTGGCCGATGTGTTCATGTCGATCAACGCGCGAGCTGCGCGCGGTTTTGGAATCGTTTAGGTGAATGGCAACGAGCCGATCCCGGCCGATCACACGATCGAATTCGCGCAAGGTCTTTCGCGTCGAAGTTTCACTGCTGATGTCGTAGCCCGCTGCGAAAAGATGCGCGGTATCGAGGCAAACAACCAAGCGCTGCGGCTCGCGCACGTTCGCGACGATGTAGGCGAGATGCTCGAAACGATAACCGATGCACGAACCTTGCCCAGCGGTGGTCTCGAGCGCGATTTTCGTTTTCACGTGCGGAATTTTGCGAAGCACTTCGTCGATTGAATTGACGATCTTCTCCAAACCGGCTTCCTCACCTGCGCCGAGGTGCGCCCCCGGATGCAGCACCAGAAACGGTAATTCAAGCTGGTCTGCGCGGGTGAGTTCTTCGGACAGGGCGCGAATCGAATTCGCATGAAATCGCGGATTAGTCGCAGCGAGGTTGATGAGGTAATTGGCGTGCCCGAACACGGACAACAACTCGCCCCGCTGGACATGATCGAGAAAGGCGCGGATCTCCTCCCCTCTCAGCGGTCGGGCAAACCATTGCATGTTGTTCTTGACGAAAATTTGCATGGCGGTGCAGTGGATCGAACGCGCCCGCTCAATCGCCATGCTCACGCCGCCACGGATGGACATGTGCGCGCCCAAAAGAATTTTCTTTGTCATTTCGAGCGGAGTGAAGCGGAGTCGAGAAATCTCGCGCTATGCCTTTGGGAAAGCTGCAAGCCGTCTATTGAGAGATGTCTCGACTTCGCTCGACATGACAAGACTTCAGAACACCTTTGGATGCCAATCGGGTTTCTTCAAGCTCCCTGTGCCTGCATATTCGAAAAGTTTGTACATCGGTGTGAGCAGCACGCCGGGACCTTTCATGTTTAAGCGCAAACTGAAATCGAGTTTGTCGTCGAGAAAATGAATATCGCCGTGACCCAGCATGCTGAAGAGCGCGCCGGCGGCCTCGAAATCTTCGGTGTGAATAATACCGTTCTCGACCTTGAAGTCCGCGGTCGCTGTGCGCGCGATGCTGTATCCGCTGCCGGGCAGGATTTTGTTCAGAATTCCTGAGAGCGGCCCGAAAATCGGAATGGCGAAGACGTCTCCATTGGTTACTTCCACTTTCCCATCACCACGCATCGTGCGCCAATCAGTGCCCAGACCGTTGAAATCGTAGGTACCGTTCAACACGCCCTGCGCGGTCTTGTAGTTGTAGTACAAATCAGTTAGCAGCGGAAAATTGATCTGGCTTACCGAGATACCTGCCCGGTAACGGGGATCATTTCGTGCCAGCGAGATGTCAGCATTTCCACGCAAGGTGCCGGCGAGGAGAGGGCCGCGGATATCAGTGATTTGCAACCGGTCGTTGGTGAAGAGCAATCGCGCGGAGACGCGGTTGAACTCCAGCGTTTTTCCAAGAAAGACGTAGTCCATTCCATTCGCGCCATCCACCTTAATCTCCAGCCGCGTGTTCTTGCCGCCGCGAAATTGGTAGACGCCATCGGCGCTGACATTGGGCGCACGCCGGAATTTGTATGGCGCCACAGTCTTCGAAAATTTTGGATCGATCCAGAAAATTGCCTCGGCCGGATTCAATGAGCTTTTGATATTTGAGACGCGCACCTCATGTTTTTTAAAATCGTAGGTGAAACTACCCGTGCCGGTGCCTTCATCACGTGCGACATGAAGGTCCTCGCAACTGAGCGCGCCATTGGCGAAATGAATTCTGGCGTTGGCGCTATTCATCCATGTGCCGCGGAACCGGCTGCGCCCCAAAGCAACGGTTCCCTGGCCTTGCCAATTCTCTGGATTGCGATCCGTCCCACGGATTTCGAGCCGGATTGCAGGCGAACGTTGCCACTGCCATTCCCCCAGAAATTCATTTAGCCCAACGGAAACAAGCGGGCGAAGTGCGTCTGGCGATATCGTGCTTTCAATGTTCAAGCGAAAGTCGGCTGGTGCATCGAAGAGATCCGCTCTGAGCTGACCTGTTTGATGGCGCACGCGAAGATCCCGAACCAGTGTGCGCTCCCCGTCCCAGGAAAAATCCGCGGTGAGATCAGAGAACGGCGCCTTCTTGTACGCGAACTGCCCCAAAGCGGCGTGTCCGATGATTTTTGGCCGAAATTGATTCGGCCCGAAAGTCACCGAGCCGGAGATCTCAACCAGAGGCGGCGAGTGAAATTCCGTGCCGGCGAGCGGTTCGCCCAAGCCAAAAGCATCAAGAAACGCCTTCAAATTCAGGCTGCTGCGCACTTCGAAATTGGCGCTGCTGGTTTCCCAGTTCCAATCAGCGCGTCCGGCAAAACTGCCCTTGCGGTCGCTCCATTCGCAATGTCCGATGTTCAAGTGCTGATTGTTCCATTCGGCAGCAGCGGAAAGATCTCTTATTTCGTAGCTGCCGCGTTGCAATCGGTCCCCGTGCAGCGTCGCCTCTACATGCGCCTTTTCGATTTCCGCGATGTCTCCGCTGAACTTTATCTGCAACGATGGGACCGCGGCAGGGAATCTGATCTTTTGCAATTCGTTCAACGCGCGCTGCGCAATCAATAGCCGCCTTTGCCATTCTTCGGGTGAAATCGAAGGCGACGGCTGGTAATTCTCGCGCTTGATTAATTGCCCGGTTGCAGAAATCCGAATCCCGCAGAGGAGGCCCTCGGCCTGACTGACATAAATTTGTTCCCGCGGAAAATAAACATGGGCGCGGAAGTCGGTGAGTTGCGCTTTATCGGTTTTTCCATCCGCCGCCGTCTTGAGAGGAAAGGTGATTTGGGCATCGCGGACATCCACCGCGTTGAGAAACGGCTGATGATGGATGAGCGCAGCGTAATTGATATCGAGCGAGACCTCGCTAATCAGGGCAAGCGTGTTTTCGCGATTCTTGTAATCGAAGATCCTTACGTTTCTTGCGACCAGACCGCGAAACGGATCGAGCGTGAGGCGCCCGATGTAAGCTTCGACACCGCGTTTGTGTAGCTCCTCCACGACCCGGGAGCGCCATTCCCGGCCAAATCCTCTTTTGGCGAGATAATAGCCGCCACTGATAATCCCAAAGATTGCGGCGAGAACCGCCAGCCGCATGACGCTCAGAGCGATTCGGCGTGCCCAGTCTCGTTTTCGACGGCGAGCGATAGATACGAAACCTGTCGGCGGTGGCTCAAGAACGGCGGGCATGCGTGATCGTCGGAGCGTTAAGGGTTTGCAGCGTTAAAGCTATAGACCAACTTAACGCTTTAACGGTTCAACGCTTCAACGTGATTTCAGTCTCTGACCTGCCTGCTCTGAACGCCTCATTTAATTTGGTCAGCACCATCTTCATTTCAATGGGCTGGTACTTCATCCGACACGGCGCGTGGCGGCGTCATATGACATGCATGATCATAGCTGTGATGTCGTCGGTCTGTTTTTTGGTCGGCTACATCACTTATCATGCGCAGGTCGGCGAAAAATCGTCGGGATACACAGGTTGGATTGCCGCCGTTTACTTCCCGATACTGGCTTCGCATGTTCTGCTTGCCTTTGTGACGTTGCCTCTCGTGATTTTGACGCTTGTTCAGGTCTTTCGTCGCCGATGGGATCGACACAAGCGCATTGCGCGTTGGACGGTCCCTATCTGGCTGTACGTCTCGGTCACAGGCGTGCTTGTTTATTTAATGCTCTATAAATGGTTCCCCCCGGCTGCGCATTAAGGGCTGTAGTGTCCGCTGTCTTCAGCGGATTACTGCCAACCCACAACTCCCGACGCGCTGAGACAGCGCACACTACAGGCCTGACGCCACAAACCGGAGCAAGTGTCAAAGTCTTGCACTTAGCAATTATTTGATGTTTGATCACACGATGCGCCGCCGCGCATACGAGAGAATTTATGGTTACTATTGCCACACTCAACGAGCCGGCTAAAGCGCGGCAATTGAAACAACGTTTCCACGATGCCGGCATACGGGCCGATATTCACAATGAAGCGCCGCTGCAACAGGTCGGTTTTATGTCCCGTCCGCAAGCGAATGCGAAAGTGATGGTGGAAGACAGCGATTTCGAAAGGGCGCAGGACCTTATGATCGAATGGGAGGCTACCGATCCGGATATCTCCGCTGCTCTCATCCGCTGCCCGCAATGCGGTTCTTCAAATATCGAGTACCCGCAGATGACCCGAAAATTCATGACCCCAGCGCTCGTCATCGTGCTCTGTGCCGTGAAGATTATTCCAAAGGAGTTTTATTGTCAGGATTGCCACTTCACCTGGAGCAACCAGGAGGAGCCTACCATCGGACGGCTTTGGCACCGGTTTTTCCCCGGCGGGGAAACGAGCTAGTGTCCTGGCAAGAATCCGAGGACGGCTGCGGCGAAGCAAACTCGGATGAAGAAAGCGCCCAACGCTCAACGCTTAACACTGAACGCTCAAACGGTTGATTCTAAATTGAGCGTTGGACGTTGGGCATTGGGCGTTCGACGTTTTTGTTCTCAGTCATGAAATGGCTATTCGTATTACTGCTCGCACTGGCCATCTTCGGCGGCGCCGCATGGTTCGGTTACAACACCTTTGTAAAAGAAGAAATCGCAGTGAAAAAGGAGCAACGCGGCGAAGTTACTCCGCCACCCGCACCGGACATCAGTCTGCCGGAATTTCAGGCAGCTGCCCAACTGCGGCAGGATGGAAAACTGACCGAAGCTCGGGATGCGCTCGTCGCATTCATCCAAAAATATCCGTCAGGAAAACATCTTGACGAAGCCCGGGATTTGCTCGGGGAAGTGAACATTGACATTTTGCTGTCGCGTCATCCCTCTCCGGAAAAGATCGAATATATTGTGAAACCTGGAGACGTGCTGGCGAAAATTTCGCGGAAGCTGAAGACGACGCCCGAGCTGATCATGCGCATGAACAACATGAGCGGCACGATGCTGCACATTGGCGAACACCTGCTCATTTCGCACCCTGATCTCTCGATTGTTATTCAACGGAAAGCGAACCTGGTTGTGCTCCTCAATCACGGCACCTTTTTCAAGCAATATCACGTGCGTGAAGCAAAACTACAGGCCAGACAATCAGCTAAAATCACGGCAAAGGTTGCCGAAACGATGGCTTGGAAGGGCGGAAAACGCGTCGGCATCGGCAGTAAGGAGTATCTAAGCAGCACCCGGTGGATCCGCCTCGCGGGCGCTCCAGCTTACACTCTGTATTCGGTGCCGGACGCGGCTCATCCCAACCTCGAGCAACCACCCCCGCCGGCGGGCCTCGGCCTGGCGGCCTCCGATGTTGAGGAGCTAAGCAGCCTTGTAAACAGCAAGACGGCGGTCACCATTATCGACTAAAGTCGAAGTTAAAAAAGTTAAAAAGGGTTACAATGTTAAACGGCATGGATGGACGCGAGCGAGGATTGCCTAAGCTTGTAACCTTTTTAACATTGTAACTCTTTTAACCTTTTAATCTTCCCATGGAATGGCAACCGCTCGATTTTGAAAAACCGATCTTTGAACTGGAACGGCGATCGCGGGATTTAACGAATCACTCCGACAAGCACGATGTCGATCTTGATTCGGCCATCAAAGAACTGGAGACAAAGCTTCGCGAAACGCGCCGCCAAATTTATGGCAACCTAACGGCGTGGCAGCGTGTCCAAATTGCGCGGCATGTGCAGCGGCCGTTCGCTCTGGATTACATTGAACGGTGTTTTACAAATTGGGTCGAGCTGCATGGCGATCGCCGCTTTGCGGATGATAGAGCGATGCCGTGTGGTCTGGCCACACTCGGCGGGCAGCGTTGCGTCGTTATCACTCATCAAAAAGGGCGCAACACGAAAGAGAACGTGCTGCGTAATTTTGGCTGCGCGCATCCTGAGGGCTACCGCAAAGCGCTTCGCTTGATGCGACTGGGCGAGAAATTTGGCATGCCGGTGATCTCATTAATCGACACGCCCGGTGCCTTTCCCGGGGTCGGATCGGAGGAACGTCACATTTCAGAGGCAATTGCCGTAAATCTTCGTGAGATGATGCGGCTGCGCGTCCCAATCGTTGCTGCCGTCATCGGCGAGGGCGGATCCGGAGGCGCGCTGGGGATTGGCGTTGCAGATCACGTGCTGATTCTCGAGAACGCTTATTACTCGGTGATCAGTCCAGAAGCGTGTTCCGCGATTTTGTGGAGAGACCGGCGGCATGCCGCCGAAGCCGCCGAAGCACTCAAACTGACTGCGCAGGATTTGTTGAAACTCGAAGTTGTGGACGAAATTGTCCCGGAGCCGGAGGGCGGTGCGCACCGGGACTATGATTCAGTTACTGCGAATCTTGGCAAAGCACTGCGCCGTGCTCTCCAGCAGATTTCTCAGGTTCCGGTTGCCGATCTGCTGGGCAGGCGATATCAAAAATTTCGCCGGCTTGGTGTGTTCGCAGGCGGAAAAAGCGTCGGCGCCTCGGCTCGCGCTTGATGTGATGTTTGGGACTTGGGGAAAATCAGTTGGTGTTTGGCTGGCTGCAGTCGCTGCCGTCACGTTACCCCGTGCGACAGCCATTGCGTCAGAGTTTCGTTTCGATCGCGATACGTTCGGATTCGCTAATCAAACTGTGTTTGAATATCACGAAGGCCATCCTTCTTTACGGAGAGGGTCGTCTGTAAGACGAGACATGTATAAGCGCCACTGCTTCGTGCTATGTCGTACTGCCAAGCAATTTAAGAAGTTCGCGCGCTTCGACCCGCGCGGCGCGCCGTTAGATGATGCATCATTGGCTACCCGCATTCACGCTGTGACACACCGACATCCTTGGGCAGAACCATTGCCAGAAGACCGACGAATTGTTTTCCCGGGCTACAAGAACCTGCGGGAAATGAGCAAGGCGCGTTGGGAAGTTGTACAACTAAACATCGGTCATGGGTGGCCAAGCTATTTCCGGATCAGCAATGCCCGGATGGTTTTTCAGCAGAGCGCGGGGTATCAAGAGGAGACTCACGCTCGTTTGAATGCAGCTTTGGCGCGCGGAGAGTTGTTTGTTGGTTTTCTTACTACCTACCCCCGTTTCAGTATGAATCACTCTGTTCTAGTTTATAAGCGAAAGTCGTTTTCGCCGAATCCCGGAGTCGAAACCTATTCCGTTTACGATCCTAATCATCCAGAATCGCCGCGCGAACTTACCTGGTCTCCGCACACCCGCAGTTTCTCGTATCAAAAAGATTGGGATTTTGTCGGCGGCTATGTGCGCGTTTATCAAGTTTACGGCAAATGGCTGCAGTAGTTTGTCATTCCGAGCGGAGTCGAGGAGTCTCTCAATTATTCATTCGTGCGCGCTGACCAAGATAATGGATAGCAGCAAGAGATGTCTCGACTTCGCTCGACATGACACCAAAGTGACCATGGCAGATCAACCCTCACCACCCAAGCCAGCTCCGCCGACACCTATGCCGCCTCCGGAACCATTGCCGCCTAACCCTCGGCCGGTTCCACCGGTAGGGAGGTGACAGACTATTTTGCTGGCGGAAACAGAAATCGTAGCGCCGGTTCGACTCGCGCTGCCCACGCGGCCTCGCTGTGGTTGGCGCCTTTGACTTCCAGATAACTAAGATCGACATCGGGCTGCCAGCCTTTGTCGATCAAGTAATCGCATAAGTAGCGCGTCAGTTCCCAGCCGGGCTCGTCCGTACCCGTATCGAGCCAGATTTTCAGCGGCGGCTTTTCGCCAAGAATGCCCACTAGCCGGAAGATCGCGTAATCGTCCCACCAAATTGATGGCGACATCACAATTAAACGCGTGAACACCTCCGAATAAAAAATTCCCATCGCCAGTGTGGCCAAACCGCCGAGCGATGATCCACCGAGCCCGGTAAATTCTGCATCCGGCTTCGTTCGATACTTTTTGTCGATGAACGGCTTCAATTCCTCGATCAAGAATTGCCCGTAAATGTGGGCTAGCCCGCGGCTGCGCTTTCTGGGATGGTCTTTCGGTTCGATCACACCGGGCGTCGGTGCGTATTCATGGACTCGTTCTTCACCGATATTTGCGATCGCCACAATGATTAGCGGCTCGATCAGTTTCCGATGGATCAATCGCTGCGCCGTTTCATCGACTCCCCATTCGACTCCGGCAAACGATGTGGCGGCGTCGAAAACGTTCTGCCCGTCGTGCATATATAAAACCGGATAACGTCTCGACGAGAAACGCCGATAATCAGGCGGCAAATAGACGAGCACATCGCGCCAGTTTCTCAGGACCCTGGAGTGAAAAGCCCGATGCCGCTTGATATTGCCGGTAAGAGTGTGTTTCGGCATCGAAACCGAGATGCTTCGCGAAGATGAAATGTAGTGCAAGCCTTTCGCTTGCGATTTCATTGGCTCGCCATCAAAATGCTCGCGCCACGCCCATGAACGAACGCTGCATCAAATGGTACACGCCATATTTAAGCCGCGAATTCGAAATGCTCGTTTTCGGCGAAAAGCATGGCCTGCCTGTAATTCTCTTTCCGACGTCAGGTGCGCGTTATTACGAAAACAAGGATTTCGGGCTGGTCGGCGCCATCGCTTGGTACATCGACAATGGAAAAGTCACCGTTTACTGCCCGGACGCGATCGATCTGCAAAGTCTCTACTACAAGTCCATTCATCCTGCCGACCGAATGCGTACCCATAACGCGTTCGAAAACGTGATCATTCGCGACGCGTTCGACCTCGCGCGCTGCGAATGTTCTGCCCATCGCGTCGCGGTATGCGGCGCGAGCACGTTGTCATTCCGAGCGAAGTCGAGGAATCTCTAATTTGACAAAAAGGCAATGAAACTGGTAATCGCCGCAACCGGTGCAAGCGGAGCGATCTATCTGCAAAGATTGCTCGCCCATATCGATTGTGCTGCGCATGAGGTGCATCTCGTCACGAGTGCGCACGCGAGAGAGGTTGCGAAGCAGGAACTGGATGATTTGAAAATTCCTTCGGAAGTCTCGCAGCATTCTGAAAGCGACATGAACGTGCCGTTCGTGAGCGGCTCGGCGCGTTTCGACGCGATGGTGATTGTCCCCTGCTCGATGGCCACGCTCGGGCGAATCGCTTCCGGTTCGAGCGACAGCGTACTGTTGCGCGCGGCCGATGTTTTCTTGAAGGAAAGGCGCAAATTAATTCTCGTCCCTCGGGAAACACCGTGGAATCTGATTCACGCGCGTAACGTGGTGACGCTGCTTGAAGCCGGGGCTATTGTTCTTCCAGCAATTCCGTCGTTTTACAGCCGCCCCAGTTCCCTCACCGCCGTCGTGGATACTGTCGTCTGGCGCATTCTTGACCAAATTGGGCTGCCTAACTCCGCTGCATATCGTTGGAGGCAGGAAAGCGTTCCAGCGAAACCTTCGCGAAAAAAAAGTTGAAGATCGAAGGCAGGCTTGCGCGATGGTTGGTCGCGTTTGGATTTCGTTTGCTGCAGCTCTGGGGACGTACGCTGCGTTATGAAATCGATGACCGCGCGGGTATCGTCGGCAGACCGGTCACGGAAAATTACATCGGCGCGCTCTGGCACAATCGATTGTTGGTCTTTCCGTTGGTTTTGCGCCGTTTCTTTCCGGAGCGCCATGGCACCGCATTGATCAGCGCCAGCCGCGACGGCGATTTGCTGGCCGACGCCGTTCAACGTTTCGGCTACGATGTGGTTCGCGGTTCGAGTTCGCGGCTCGGCGCGACCGCGATTCTCCAGCTGACGCAGGTGCTGGCGTCCGGTGGCGATGTCGTGATCACTCCGGACGGTCCGCGCGGCCCGCCGTATGAACTTGGGCCGGGCATCATTTTTCTCGCACAAAAATCAGGCGCTCCGGTGGTGCCGGTGAATCTGGAATATTCGCGCTGTTGGCGGCTGGGAAGTTGGGATCGATTCATCGTGCCGCGACCATTTGCCAAAGTACGCGTGCTAATTAACCGGGCGCACAACGTCAAACCGACCACCACTCCGGAGGATTTCGAAGTCGAACGTCTCGCTTTGCAGGATGCCATGATGGCGCTGGTCGAAATGCGCTGAAACGCGAATTTCACGAATTTACACGAACCAATTCAGACTGATTGACTCTGCTATTCGTGACAATTCGTGTAATTCGTGTCTCAATTGCCTGAATCGCTATGGCGAAATTGATCGATGGACGAGCAATCGCGGAGAAGGTTTACGTCGATCTTCGCCGCGAGATTGCGGAACTAAAGGCAAAAGGCGTTACTCCGGGTCTTGCCGTCGTTCTCATTGGAGACAATCCGGCGTCGCGTGCCTATGTGCGTTCGAAGGATAAGATGTGCCGCGAACTGGGATTGCACTCGGTCAAGTTGGAGCTGCCGACTTCAACGACGCAGGCGGAACTGTCCACTCGCGTTGAAGAACTCAATAGCGACACGAGCATTCACGGTATTCTGGTGCAATCGCCGCCGCCGGAGCACATCAATGAAGCAGCGATCGTGCGCGCGCTCGATCCGCGCAAGGACGTGGACGGATTTCATCCGGAAAACGTCGCGAAGCTTGTGCTCGATGATCCCAGTGGCTTTGTCCCGTGCACGCCGCTAGGTGTGCAGCGTTTGCTCATCGAAGGCAAGATCGACATTAACGGCGCGCACGTCGTGGTCCTCGGTCGCAGCATGATCGTGGGCAAACCGCTGGCGCTGCTTCTTATGCAGAAAAACAAGAACGGAAACGCGACGGTCACGGTTGTGCATTCCCGCAGCCGCGATCTCGCGCAGATTACTCGCTCTGCCGACATTGTCATCGCAGCGATTGGGCGAGCGGAATTTGTGAAGACTGATCACGTGCGCGAAGGCGCCGTCGTCATCGACGTAGGAATCAACCGCATGGAAGACGCAGCAAGCGAACGCGGTTATCGCCTGGTGGGCGATGTCGCATTTGACGAAGTATCGAAAAAGGCAAGCGCGATCACCCCGGTGCCGGGCGGCGTCGGGCCGATGACCATTGCGATGCTGATGGCGAACACGGTGAAAGCCGCTCGGCAATCCCTGTAGCCACCTGCCTGTGGCACATCTATTTCCAAACGGCCCACAGGGCCGTATCTACAACTCCCGCGAAGCGATTTTGCGCGTGAGCAAACGCAACATCGACGGCTGAATAATTGCCGCGTGAACGAACAACGAGCCGAGGCGCGGCCGCAACACCGCGGCCCGGGCCAGGCCGTTTATCCATAAACGTCCGCGATACATTTCGGAACAGGCGCGAGTGAATTCGTGGAGCGTACCTTCTTGATCTTCGCTGCGAATTATTTTCGAAATTGCGGTAGCCGCCAGCTCGCCTGATCGCATTGCGTAATAGATTCCCTCGCCGGTGAACGGCTCGACCACACGGGCGGCGTCGCCTACGAATAGGAGATTTTCGTGAGCGCAAGGAACCGGCGAGCGGGTGAGTGGGGTGATCGTCCGCCAGTGCTGATCGGAAGTGATTTCAAAATGGCGTTCTGCCCATCGACGCAATCTCGAAATCGTGGGTGGTGTGCCTACGAGGCAAAGATTCAGCTCAGCCTTATTCACGGGAGCCTGGCCGGAGTAACCTTCCGGGAGAAATTGCAGGACGACGCGCCTGCCAAAATTACGCGGGAGCGGAATATGTGCCTGCAACCCGACGCGTTCACGTGCGGGCCGTGGCAGTAAATTGTACAAGCGCGCAACGGTAGAGTTGCGCCCATCCGCGCCGACCAATATTCGCGCTGAAAAATCTTCGCCGCTGGCAGTTTCAATTATCCAATTCTCGTCGTGAGCCAACGCTGTGACCGTTGTTCCTTCGCGAACATGCGCGCCGAGTTCACGGGCGCGCTTTAGCAGGATATCGTCGAACAAGCTGCGTTTCATCGAAAGCTCGCAGTCGTCGCCGCTGGGAAGATCGACAACTACTTTGTGCCCGTCGATTGCGATGAACTCGACCGAGTCCAGTTTGGAATGCTCCAAATCTCGAACGCGCTGCGCGAGACCGAGGCGCTCCACCACTGGCCAGCAAGATGGATTCAGGCAATCGCCGCAAACTTTTTCTCTGGGAAAATTTTCTCGCTCAAGAACAAGCGCCCGAAGACCAGCGCGCGCGCAAAACGCGGCGCAGCTCGATCCGGCCGGGCCGCCGCCAATGATTGCAAGGTCAAAAATTTCCATCGCGCGTAAATTGAACAGAAGGTAACGAAGGCAACGAAGATTTATCTTTTCGAATACGGACTCTTTGTTTTCTTAGTTATCTTCTGTTCAAAATTGTTTTCCAGTCCGGCTTCGACACCGCTGGCGCGCGATTCAATACAGAGCAAATTGACTTAGATGAGCTGGTCTCTCCCAATCTTCCGCATCGCCGGCATTCAATTGCGGATGCACATCACGTTCTTGTTGCTGATTGCCTGGCTGGCCTTTGGCTATTACGCGCAAGGCGGTTCCGCTGTGGCGGCGAGCCGAGTCATATTTGTTCTGCTGCTTTTTCTTTGCGTGGTGCTGCACGAATTCGGGCACGCGTTCGCGGCCAAGGCCTTCGGGATTAATACACCCGATATCACGTTGCTGCCTATCGGCGGAGTGGCGCGACTCGAACGCATGCCGGAGGAGCCGGTGCAGGAATTAATTATTGCGGTGGCCGGGCCGCTAGTGAACGTGGTGATCGCGCTCGGTTTGTTTGTGGCAGGTGGTTCGCAAGCCCTGCTTAACCCCGCAACAGTCGAAGGCGGCAGTCTCATCGCGCAGTTACTGACCATCAACATCATCCTGGTTCTTTTTAATTTGCTGCCCGCATTTCCAATGGATGGAGGGCGCGTGTTGCGAGCCCTCCTCGCGACGCGGATGAGTTACGCGCGAGCGACACAGGTGGCCGCCACCGTGGGGCAGGGGTTTGCGTTCGTCTTTGGCTTCATTGGGTTGCTCTGGAATCCGTTCCTGATCTTCATCGCCCTTTTTGTTTATATCGGGGCATCGCAAGAAGCGGCCCTGGCGCAGATGAAAGATGTCTCGCGCCGGTTTCCGGTCTCCAGTGCGATGGTGCGCGAATTCCGCACGCTCTCTGAAAACGCCAGTCTGCAGGAAGCGGTGGACGCGCTGCTTGCGACTTCGCAGCATGATTTTCCGGTGGTAGATGAGACCGGCAGCGTTGCCGGTTTATTGACGCGTCACGATCTCATCGCCGCCTTGCGCAAGAATGATCCCGGCCTTCGCGTGGGCGATGTGATGCGGCGCGACATTCCCACGGTGACGACGGGAACGCGTTTCGAAGACGCGTTTCGGATCATGCAAGAGTGCAATTGCCCGGCCGTGCCGGTGCTTGATCGGATGAAGCGCCTGGTTGGCTTGCTAACGCCGGAGAACGTGGCCGAACTGATGATGGTCCAATCGGCCATGCCGCAGCGGCGGGTGTTGTAGGCCGCTCTAGGAGCTGATGCGCATCGGCATCAGGACGTAGAGGAATGGCGTTTGAATTTTTAAAACGCCCGGGCTCATCTCGTCGATGAGATCGAGAAAGACTTCGTCCTCGGCCAGCGCGCGCAAAGGTGCCATCAGAAACTCCGGGTTAAAGGCGATGGAAAATTCGCGACCCTTGTAGGCGACTGCGATTGACTCCTTCGCTTCGCCCACCTCCGGCGTGTTGGCGGTGATGTCGATATTGTTCTTGCTGAAATTCAATTTGATCGAGTGCGATTTATCGCTGGCAAGAAGCGAAACGCGCCGCACTGAGTTGAGAAACATTTCGCGCTCGAGTTTTATCCGTTCCTTTGCTTCGGCTGGAATTACCTGCCGGTAATTTGGATAATTGCCTTCGATCAATTTTGACACGAGCAGCGTTTTGTTGAGATCGAACGCGATCTGGCCGCTGCCGATGCTCACCTTGACATCGCCGTCATCGGTCAGCAGGCGTTGCAATTCTGTCACCGCCTTGGTCGGAATGATCAGGTCGCCTTCGTGGCTACGGGGAAATTCCAGTTCGATTTCCGCCATGGCCAGCCGCCGTCCATCCGTTGCCACCAGCGTAAGCTTGTTGTCCTTGAAACTGAACAAGACGCCGTTGAGCACGTAACGGGTCTCGTCGGTCGATATGGCATAGGAAGTCTTGCGCAGGCCATCGCGCAAATCTTTCTGCCGAATGGTGACCACCTTCGCGTCTTCGAATTTCGGCAACGGCGGAAATTCGTCTTCTGGCAACCCAAGAATTTTGAAGAAACTTTGGCCGCTCCGGATGGAAGCGGCATTCTTTCCATCGACATCGACCTGAATTTCGCTCGAAGGGAGTTCGCGAACGATATTGAAAAGACGGCGCGCCGGGAGAGTGGTCGCTCCGGTTTTGTCCACGTGCGCTTCACAACTGCCGCGTACGCCGACATCAAGATCAGTCGTGGTGAGATGAATTTCATCCTTGTCCGCTTGGAGCAAAACGTTGGAAAGAATCGGAAGAGTGGTGCGAGTACTGACCACGTTTTGGACTTGTTGCAGACCTTCGAGCAGTTTTTCTTTCGTAACGCTAAATTTCATGATGAGCAGAGCGCTTAAGATGTAACGCCTTGGATTTTATTCGGCAACCGCAAAGTCACATCGTGGCATCGGCATCCCGCCGATGAGGATGCGCTGGAAGCGCATGCCACTTTCACCTTTGAAGCGAACTGTCAATGAATGATATCGTCTGGCGAATGTTATCCTGTTCGGCCATCCGTTTCTTTACCAGTTTGCAGGCGTGCAACACTGTGCCGTGATCGCGCCCGCCGAATGCATCTCCAATTTCATTCAAAGACGCCTTGGTCAACTCGCGCGCCAGATACATCGCCACCTGTCGCGGAAAGGCGATGCTGGCGGGGCGCCGTTTACTAGTCATATCGGCGATGCGCACATCAAAATGTTCCGCCACGCGCCGCTGAATTTGCTCGATGGTGACTGACTGCCGCGCTTCCTCTTGCAAAATGTCCTTGAGCAAATGCTCGACCACTTCCTGTGTTAATTCTTTGCCGCTGAGTGACGCGAAAGACGCCACGCGCATCAAGGCGCCCTCCAGACGACGCACATTTGTGCGAATGCGGCTGGCGAGAAATTGGAAAACCTCGTCCCGCAATTTGATCTGCATGGTACGCGCTTTTTTTCGCAAGATCGCCATACGGGTCTCGATGTCCGGTGGCTGAAGCTCTGCGGTTAGTCCCCATTCAAACCGCGAGACCAGGCGGTGCTCCAAATTTGCGATCTCTGATGCGGGCCGGTCGCTGGAGAGGACGATCTGCTTGTGCCCATCAAAAAGCGTGTTGAATGTGTGAAAGAATTCCTCCTGTGACCGCTCCTTTCCGCCAAGAAATTGGATGTCGTCAATCAAAAGAAGATCGGCCTGGCGATAACGTTTCCGGAATTTGACCAGATTGCTGTGCTGGATCGCATCGATGAACTCGTTAATGAACAGTTCACTCGAGACGTATATCACCTTTACATTTTTCTTCTTCGTCCAGACGTATTGACCAATCGCTTGCATCAAATGCGTCTTTCCAAGACCGACCCCGCCGTAAATGAACAGCGGGTTGTACGTGCGCGCCGGCGCCTGCGCGACGGCAAGACTCGCCGCATGCGCAATTTCGTTGTTCGGCCCGACCACGAAAGATTCGAAGGTGTTCCGTGGATTGAGTCCGGGCACGGTTGCGCCCGGCTTTGCGTCGCCTGGTGGTTCCAGCAAAACTTCTTTTAGTGGGGCGGTATCTTCCAGAGTTTGGGCGCCGGGTCCTGAAAGAGAGGAAAATTTTACCGAGCGCGGACTGCCAAACGTTGTGACAATCGCAGTGTGCAACGCCGGCATATAATTACTCTCGATCCAAAGCTGGTAGATGTTGTTTGGAACGCCGAGGGTGAGCGTTTTGTCTTTGGCCTCGATTAATTCGACGGCAGAAAACCAGCGCTTGAAACTATCGGCGCTGATTTGCGGCTTGAGCGCAGCCGATAACCGCTGCCATAGCTGCGCACATTTCTTATCCATAACAGACTTGTTAACAGTGTTACACAAATGCCACACGGGCCGGCGCCGCGGGCAGTCGTTCCAAAAAATCAGCCCGAGATGGAGCTGATCTCCAGCGTAATTCGCTGGAGAAATCCTGAGAAAAAATGTGAAAAACGCGTAAATGCGAGGGAAAATCGAGAGTTGCATGCTGAAATGCCGCCCTGGTTGCAACCTGCCGCACGTGCGCAGTCAATCGTTTGCTCAGGGGACCTTCGATGTTGTTCATTCTCGCTGCTAAAAGTTTTTCAGAAATGTTCACAACTTATTCACATGCGCTTGCCCTCGTCCTCGCCAGCGGGCTTGAGACTAGAAACCCGTTTCAAAATCGACAAGAAAAAAATGAATTTTATTTTTTTGCGCCGCGAAAAAATTTTCTTGACTAAAAATTGAAACGCGCGTGCCCGAGGGAGAACAAAAAAGTTGATTACTTCAAACCCATTTATCGCGACACGTGTGCGCTCTCAATTCGTAACCGCAGCGTCGAACTGATTTGCATGATCTCGTCTTGTGCGTACTCCTGAGTTGACCGGGTTGGCCTGCGGCGCAATTTTTCCCGCCTCCCGAGTGCCAGGTGGAATGCTTGGCGAATCAAGAATGCAGGCAACGCATACGAAAATAACGAAGTGGCAGGCGAACTGTATCGCAAATTCCAACCGGCCCGGTATGCACCGAATTTTCTTAATCGGAGTGATCGTTTTCTTTCTCGCGGCGCCATATGCACATCCCCTAGAAGAGCTGTTGCCGCCGTTCGGCTTTCGGTGGAATGACTCGATGGCGCGGGTGGAAGCGGTGTTGCATGGCGCAAAGGCCAAAATTAGCTCGCGGGAAAAAAAAGAGAGCCGGGAAGTCTGGACTGTGGAAGGCCTCCTTCACCCTGGATTAAAACGCACCCTGTTTACCTTTAAGCAGAGAGCGCTCGTCGCGGTCGAGCTGCAGTACGAGTACCCGGAGTGGTCGATCGAGCGTTACAACCAGCGGATGGGTGAAATTCGCAAATACTTCGATGAGAAGTACGGAACGGGAAAACTGGTTTCACGTTCTCGCGACAATGACACTGATGTGATTCAAACGCTGGTCGGGTACCAGTGGATGGTCGGCGCAACGATGCTGGAGCTTTTTTATTTCTCAGCCCAACACGACACTCTCGTTTACCGCACCATTACGGTTGATTACAAAGCGCTGTGATCGATTCGAGGTTTTGCGCGCGCTGATGACGTGAGGCAAAACGCCTTTCCTCGGATTTAGGGAGGCAACACTAAGCCTTCGTAGGTCTCCGCAACGATATGATCAACGACTGCTTTGATGTCCTGGGTGCTTTCCCACGCGGAGAGTTGCCGGTCCGCGCCGGTGCCTTCGCGAATGATCCGTTCGATGTGCGCCATTTCTTTTTCGCTGCCGAGTTCTTTTACCTCAGTCGAGACGAACTCGAGCAGCTCGTATAACAGGCTCCGTTCGTCTACTTCGGCTTCCCTGCCAAAGTCGATCAATTTTCCGTCGATGCCGTAGCGCGCCGCGCGCCAGCGATTTTCATCTAAAAGACGGCGCCGATAAATCCGGAAGGTGATGTTTTGATGAAGCAGCTTGTGCAATTTCGCGATCACAGCCTGAATCAGCGCCGCGATCGCCAGGGTATCGTCCACGCGGGATTGCGCATCGCACACGCGTACCTCAAGCGTGTCGAAAAATGGATGCAACCGGATGTCCCACCAGATTTTTTTAGCGTTATCAATGCAACCGGTTTTCACCAGAAGCTTGCAGTAATCCTCATATTCCGAGAGCGACTCGAACGAATCCGGGATGCCGGTGCGCGGAAAACGCTCGAACACCTTCAGGCGATAACCTTTTAGTCCGGTATTTTGCCCAACCCAGAACGGCGAATTGACCGATAGCGCGTAAATGTGCGGCAGAAAATAGCGGGCTTGATTCATCACGTGGATGGCCGTTTCACGGTTGGGAATGCCGACGTGCACGTGCAATCCGAAAATCAGGTTCGCACGTGCGAGCGATTGCATATCCTTGAGAATTTCCTGGTAGCGCTCGCCTTCGGTGATGAGCTGATCGCGCCAGTGCGAGAACGGATGCGTTCCCATAGAAGCGATCTTCAATCCGCTGCGCGCAGCCAATTCGGCCAATTTCGTCCGCAGAGCGATGACATGATCGCGCGCGCAACCAATGGAATCGCAAATCTCTGTGCCCAGCTCCACCACCGACTGGTGCATCTCCGGCTTGATCTGCTCCTTGAGGGTAACCTTTCCGCCTTCGAGAATTTCATGGATATGCGAGCGGAGTTCGCGTGTATCCGGGTCGATAATCGCGAATTCCTCTTCGATACCGAGAGTAAACGTGTGCTCTTTCATAAACAGTGGAAGAAAAACATCCGCAGATTTCGCAGATTTACACAGATTATTTCGGGAAGCCCGAAACTGCTTCTGCCTTCAATCCGCGAAAATCTGCGCAAGATATTACGCGAGGTCGCTGAGCGAACGCCTTGTCACTGCGGCTTGAAGGAATTTGCCCCAGCTCAAATTGTCGCGGCCGGGAACGTGCTCACGGGCTTTGCGAATCGCCATTTCCGAAATTGCTTCAACGACCCATTCGAAATTGTCCTGGCCGATCCAAGCCGCTTCGCAATCCGGCGCGGGATTGCAAAAGTCGATCGCGACCGGCACACCGTCGCGAATGGCAAATTCCACGGTGTTCAGATCGTAGCCGAGAAATTGATTTAATCGCAGCACGCCCTCCTCGACTCTTTGCAGAATCTCCTTCGGAGTATGCCATTCGGTTTGGTAACGCAGATGAAACGGATGCCGCGGCTCGTACGGCATGATTCGGACGTGGCGCTGATCGATTGAGTAGCAGCGAAAATACATGTCGAACTTTATTTCCTCCTGCAGCATCATCACAAGCTGTCCGGTGTCGTTGTAAGCGCTGAAAAATTCCTCGCGATTGTGCAATCGATAGACATTCTTCCAGCCGCCGCCGATGAACGGTTTGAAGAACGCAGGCCAACCGACGTAGTTGAAAATCGCTTCCCAATCGAGGGGGTAGCCAAGATTGCGAAAGGATTTGTCGTTGGTGTCCGGTGGCAGCTGGTGTGATGGAAGCAACACCGTGCGCGGAACTGCCACGCCGATCTTGGTGGCCAGCGCGTTATTAAAAAATTTGTCGTCGGCGCTCCACCAAAAGGGATTGTTCACTACGGCGGTGCCGGTTAGCGCAGCATTCTTGAGCCAGGCGCGATAGAACGGGACGTCCTGTGAGATGCGATCGATCACTACGTCGTAACCGCACAGCTCGCCTTGGATCACTTTGTCGATGCTGACAAACTCCGCTGCGATCTCTTTGCCGCCTGTCTTTTGGTTTACCCGCTCGACGAACGCTGGCGGAAAACTGTGTTCCTGTCCAAAAAGTATTCCGATTTTTTTCATAATTGTTTCGCTGTCATTTCGAGCGAAGCCAAAGGCGAAGTCGAGAAATCTCTGAATATCTCTAAACAATCAGAGATTCCTAGACTGCGTTTCGCTCCGCGAAACTCCGCTCGGAATGACAAGTCGATGCTTCGAGGTAAGCTAGGCCATGGTCAAGAAATTGTTGCACACGCGCTATCGCGTGCACGACTTGGAGAAAACGGTTTCATTCTACAGGGATGTTCTCGGGCTCAAAGAGGTTCGGCGCCAGACCTCCGGTCGCGGCTCGCAACTCGTTTTTTTAAAGGCGCCCGGCAGCGACGAGGAAATTGAGATTTGTAAATTTGATGAGAGCGGACCGGTAGTGGTCGGCCCCGATCTGACACATCTCGCTTTTGAAGTAGATGATTTGGACAAGTTCGCGAAGGAGGCGGCGGCAAAAGGTCACCCGCTCTCCGACGGACCGCATCCGAGCGGTATCGGCAAGATCGCTTTCATCGATGCGCCGGAAGGGTACGAGATCGAACTGATCGAGCGTGGAGGCAAATCATAAGCTCTACGGGTCATTCCGAGCGAAGCGAGGAACCTCACAGTTGGACCGACGGCCACGCAAACTACCATGGGTGACGCAAAGGATATTCGAGAGATCCTTCGCTTCACTCAGGATGACACTCCCTCGAGCGCGGACGAAAATCGTAGCGATTCCACTTCCAGATATGCGTCGAGACGCTTGCGCGGGTAAAAGTTTTGTCGCTAATTCTTCAGCCATGATGTGGCGCAAGCGACTCTTTTTCCTTTGCGCATTGACGTCAGTGTTCGCGCTGAACGCGTGGAGTCAGGACGCTGCTGACTCGCAGGCAGTCCGGCCGAGCGGTGTCAACGGGCCAATTCGTAAGGCAAAGGCGGTCACGGCTAAGGAAACAGAGGATGCCGATGTTGAGTCCACTTCCCCTCGTAAGACGTCGAAATCAACTCATGCCTCATCCCACCGGAAACGCGCAAAGGCAAAAGAAAGCGAAGAGTCAATTCCCGCGCCGGCGGAGTACACTCCCGAAGGAATTCCGAAGACCAGCGCAGCTTCCGTGATCGTGGTCGACGCAAACAGCGGAAAAATATTGTACGAAAAAAACCCGGACCAAATACGACCGGCAGCGAGCACGCAAAAATTGCTGACAGCTCTCATTGTCGCTGAGAGCGGTTTTCTGGACCGGTCGGTCGCTGTCCAACCAGTAGATACAATGGTCGACCCAGTGAAGTTGAACATCAAGGCAGGCGATACTTATCAACGCATCGATCTCCTGCGGGCGTTGCTGGTAAAAAGTCCAAATGATGTTGCGCGATGTCTGGCGCGGGATAACGCGGGCAGCGTGGAAGCGTTTGCGGAGAGCATGAACAGACGCGCCCAGGAACTTGGTGCCGTGCATTCGCACTTTGTGAATCCAAATGGGTTGCCGGTGCCGGGGCAGTACTCAAGCGCGCGCGACCTCTCGCTTATTGCCCGTGCAGCTTATGCGAATCCAACGATCCGCTCCATAGTTTGTCTTCCGCAGCTTGTTTTTCGTTATGCCAATGGCCGAACGCGCGAGCTTGAAAACACGAACAAGCTTCTCAGACGCGTCCCGTATTGCAACGGGATGAAGACTGGTTACACCGACGCTGCGGGCAAGTGTTTGATCGCAAGCGGCACGCGTCCTGGCAAAGATGTGATCGCTGTTGTGCTGGGGGACAGCTCCAGCCGCGTGTGGCGCGATGCCTCCGCCTTACTTTCCTGGGGCCTCTCGATGTAAGGCCTCCGCTGTGCGAGCCAGTTTTGCTACGTTTCCACGGCGACGTACGCCGAGCACGACATACTGAAACATCGCGCGCAGCCAGCGGAGAAAAAATCGCAGCGCGACGCTGAACGACATTTTCGATTTTCCGCGTGCGCGATCGCGAAAAGCGATGGGGATTTCACGTACTCGCAGCGTGCCACCCCCGCGCACGATCGTCTCGAAAACGATTTTAAAACCGCTGGTGTGTGGCGCCAACTCCAGCAGCCGGGAACGGCCAATGGCGAAGAAGCCGCACATCGAATCGTGCACGCCCGTCAGCGGGTAAGCGAGCGCGGCACCTGCTCGCGACATGATCCGGCGCCATATTGGCCAGCCAGGCGTGGATCCTCCTTTCACATATCGGCTTCCAACCACCAAGTCGGCGCTACCAGCGAACAGTGGCACCAATAAATCCTTGATCCGCTCAGGCGGATGACTCAGGTCTGCATCCATCACCAGAAGAATTTCCCCCTGCGCGGCGCGGGCACCCGACATAATTGCGCTCGCCAGTCCGACCTCTGCTCCGTCTTGTTCGATCAAGCGAATTGGCTGGCGCTTCTCCAGAGCGCGGATCTTCTGGCGAGTGGCGTCGGTCGAATAATCATCAACAAACAAGATTTCCCGAAAAGGAACCGCGCACGCGATAATCTGCGAGACCAGCGACGCGATATTTTCCTCTTCGTTCAAAGTAGGAACAATAATCGAGACGGAATGGTCTGATGCAGACAAGTCGGTCATTGCGAAGGCTGGAGCCGACGACGGGATTCGAACCCGTGACCTGCGGTTTACGAAACCGCTGCTCTACCAGCTGAGCTACGTCGGCGCGAGGCGGGCAAAACATTGCATCCAGCGGCGCTGGGCACAAGCGCTGCTACAGCGGCAGGACAAATGTCTCGCCGATTTCACGCAGCACAATACGCTCAGGAGTTTTGCTCAAGGCGGCTTCGAAGCGTTCGATTGGTTCTCGCATTGGCTCGAAGCTGAGTCGGAAGGTTTGATGATGAACCGGCATGATGAAGCGCGCGCCTGCCGCGTTGGCCATTTCGATCGCCTGCTCGGGCGTAATATGCGAGCGGATCCACGGGTTGTAAGCGCCGATCGACATGATTGCGACATCGATGTGCCCGTATTGGCGCAATTCTGCGAAACTGTCCGTCATTGCAGTATCACCGGCGAAAATGATCCGGTGCCTCCCGCCATCGCGGGACCCCAGCAGATAGCCGTTGTAACCGCGATAGTCGTCATGCCGTTTCCGCGCGCCCCAGTGCTTCACAGGAAAGGCGCTAATATCGATCTTGCCGGCAGCAGTCGTGAAAATCTTCGCTTCGCCCCAATCGAGCTCAGTGACGTCACGGAACCGCGTTCGTCTCAATAAATCGCTCGTGGCGCGAGCGGTGATCACACTCGTGCTTTCATGAAAACAACGGAGCGTTCGCAAATCGAAATGATCAAAATGCGCATGCGAAAGAAGGATAAGATCGATTTTTGGCAGCTCGTAAAACTCGAGCGCGGGCGCGGTCAATCGTTTTGGACCAAGGGTGAATCCCGGCAGACGAATCCCGATACGCGGAAAAAGTACCGGGTCGGTGAGAATTTTGATGCCGAAGAGATTGATTAGCACTGTGGCATGACCAAGCCAGGCAAGCGTGACTTGCGCGTCGCTCCAGTTCGCAGGGTCGGGTTTGGCAAAGGCCGGAGCAATCGGCCGCCAGCTTTCCGTAGTCCATTCGCGGAACAGATGACCGAGCCACCGCCGTACGCGTGAGCTGCGCACAGTTGGTCGTTCACCGTTTCCATTTAAGATGTTACGCACAGTCACCGTAGAGGCTCGAAGGCGAAAGCGATGCGAAGACGCATCGCACTCCCAAAGCACTTCGTGCAAAATGGAAAAAAGCGCCTGTTTTGTTTCGCGCCAGCTTTTGGAGTGCGCACGCGTCCTCGCGTCGCTTTTAGTTAGCGTTTGCCAAACACTGCTTTAATGGCGTTCCAGAGAGTTCGACCCGCTTTGGGCGGTCCGGCGCGCGCAACGAGCACGGGAACACTCGCACGATTCAAAATGCTGCGAGTCAGATCGCCCATGATGTAGTGGCGAAGTAGTCCCCGCGCCTGTGACGTGCCGGTCACGATCAAATCGTAATCGCCCTCGCGCGCTTCTTCGAAGACTTGATCGATCACAATCCCGTGCCGAAGACGAACGTCGGCGGAAACACCGAGTCGTTCGAGTTCTCTTTTTTGCCGGCGGAGATTTGTCCCAAGCTCCGATTTCGATTCGAGCAGCTGATCGACATTTTCTTCCAGACGCACCAGGTCGGCGTACATGGCGGGCGGCTCAGCCATGACGTGCAGCAACGTGACTGAAGCGTTGACGGCCGCGGCCAGCGTGCCAGTAAATTGCACTGCTTGCTCGATGAATTCTTTTCCGCCTGTGCAAACCAGGAAACGCTTCAATTCTCTGCGTTCGCCGATCGCCACCAGCACCGGGGGCTGAACGGTCTTGATCACTTCGTAGGTTTTCTTTGAGCGCCAGTACTCTCCCACCGCGCCGGTCCATCGCGCGCCGATGACGACCAGGTCGTAATTACTCTTCGATGTTTGATCGAGAATCTGGTGAACCGGTTCACCAGAGTGCACGACGATTTCGGGCGATATGCCGTGACCCTGAAGCGATTGCGCCTGCGTGTGAAGAGCGTCGCGCAGAGGATGCTCGTCCTGCTCTGTCTCCGCAATTCCGAGAAGCGTGGTCTCGGTTTTGAGTGGGCCGGCCAATAATCCGCCCAAGCGGATTGCTGGTTCGGCCGACTGCGTTCCGTCGCTGCAAATCAAAATTTTCATCGCTAGAGTTTGTGACCGGTGACCAGAGTGTACACCACGATGGCGACGCCGATCAGTGGCAACGGCACAAAGGCGAGACGAATTTTCGGTCCGGCGAAATATTGTGTGGCAACGACTCCGATCTGCGCGCCGATGACTGCGCCGGTGTGCATGACGAGCGCGATCAGAATGTCCACGTTGCCCTTGATCGCATGGGTAAACGTTCCATAACTGGCAGAAATGACGATTTCGAACAGATCAGTTCCCACAGCCAGGTGCGTGGGAACCCCGAGCACATAAACCATCGAGGGCATCCGGATGTAACCAGCGCCGCCGCCAAGGAAACCACTGAAGACGCCTCCAACATAGGCGACGAGAAGGATGGTCCAGAGTGAAATTCGTATGCCTGAAGTGGGCAGTGTGATCATCGGCCAAATTTTCAGCCGCTGTATCTTTTGCGTGACGGGACCAAACGCGGAGTGATCGTCTTTTACACCCGAACCCTTTCGAGTCGATCGGCCCTTGGCTGACCTCAATGTTTTTCGGCTCTCCCAGAGCATGAATACCGCGATGCCAAAATAGACGACGATCGCGACATAGCTGACTACTATATTCACGTTGCCAGTGCGCTTTAGCGCCTGAATCAACTGCGCGCCACATTCGGCGCCGGCGATTGTTCCAAAGGCCATTAAGAATCCCAGTTTGAGATCAACATTGCCCAGCGCGCGGTGCTGCTTTGCCGCTACAATCGACTTGCCGACGATGTGCGCCAGGTCCGTGCCAACAGCGTAATTCCAATCCACTCCCATCAAGCGCAGCGCCGGGCCGGCGATGAAACTTCCGCCCACGCCAAAGAACCCACCGAAAATTCCAATGATAAAGCCGACAACGACCAGATAAATCGGGTTGATGTGCGAGTTGGAGATTGGAAAAAACATGGGTTATCTCCAGCGGCCACGCAGAAAGCGAAACAAGCCCGTCGTCACTGCGTCCAGAGCAACGGCTTGACCGGCAATTAGCAACAGTGCAACTCCGGCATAGATGTAGCGATGTTGCGTTTCGAGGTGATACAGCCACTCGCCCAGGAGATGAAGAACCAGAAAGAAATAGCAAATAACCAGAACCGCATAGACCGCCAATTCAATGGCGAAAACCCGGAGACTTTTGGCAGCTTGTTTTTTCATCGTGAACCGGTGAATGGAGCGTTGAACCGTTAAATCGCGGAATCAGCAGATTGGTTAAGACTACCAAGAATCGAGCGATAATGGGCTTTCGGTTGCGAGGTTTCAACTCCGAAGGGATTCGCGAATAGGTGATTGGTTGCGCGGAAGCCTGGCAGCGGCCAAATTAATTGCGTAGGGAGCGTTTCCTTCTAACGTTCCACTTCGCTTTACGGAAAAACACCATGGCCGATGCCGCAAACAAATACGCCGAGAACGTACCGGGCAAATTTTACGTCGATGATCAGTGCATCGACTGCGATTTGTGCCGCGAAACCGCGCCCGCGAATTTCAAACGGAACGACGACGGCGGCCATTCCTACGTCTATAAACAACCGGAGACCCCGGAAGAAGAGGGACTCTGCAAAGAAGCGATGGAAGGCTGCCCGGTCGAGGCCATCGGCAACGACGCGAACGGCGCGTAATCCTGTAGCGGCGGTCTGTGATCACCGAATCCCCATGGCCAAGCAACGCAGTCGGCGCTCACCCGCCTTCGCAAAGCTTCGGCGTGGCAGGCAGAGCGGCGCTACGGTTCCTGTCGCCCTGACCATTGCAGGCTCCGATAGCAGTGCCGGTGCTGGTATTCAGGCTGACCTGAAAACGTTTTCAGCTCTCGGAGTTTATGGATTGACCGCTGTGACCTGCATCGTCGCGGAAATTCCCGGCAAAGTTTCGCGGATTGAGCCATTGAGTGCTGAGATTGTTCGTGAGCAAATCCAAGTGCTTGTTAAAAATTTCCCGCTCGGCGCGATTAAGACCGGGCTGCTTTGTTCCGCTGAGATCATTTCTGCCGTGGCGAAGGCCATTCGGGGCACAGACAGCATGCCTGCGCAACGGATTCCAATTGTGATCGATCCGGTCATTGTCGCCACGAGCGGCGATACGCTTCTTGAACCGCCAGCCATCGAGGCTTACGAGAAGGAATTATTTTCGCTCGCCAGTTTGATTACGCCAAATCTCGATGAAGCGGAGCGGCTGCTTGGGACTGAAATCAAAGACCGGCAAGCGATGCATCGTGCCGGGAAAGAACTAGAGAGAAAATTTGGAACCGCAATCCTTCTCAAAGGTGGCCATCTGGCAGGCCACGCGGCTGTCGATCTTCTTTTTATCGATGGGAAAGTTGTCGAGTTCTCGGCCCCGAAAGCTTTCGGGGTCGCAACGCATGGTACCGGCTGTACCTATTCGGCGGCGATTACCGCTGGCATTGCGTCCGGCCTATCGCTCGAAAAGGCGATTGGGCAGGCGAAGAAGTTCGTGACTGAATCGATCACGCAACATTTTAGATGGACGTCGCCCTCCGGCAAAAATCTCGACGCGCTTAGGCATTTGTGGTGGCCCCGAAGGCTTTCGGGGTGATCGCGACGCCCTAGGACCATCGACTCTGGTTACAGTTTTTTCTCCCAGCGTCTCAGCTGCAGCGCTTCAAGCGCAGCTGCGGTCTCCGCCTGTTTTTTGCTGCGGCCGCCACCCTGGCCAAGAACAATTCCCTCCCAGACAACTTGCGAGACAAACGTCTTTTCATGTTCCGGTCCGCTCTGCGAAATCAACTCATACATCGGACTGTGCGGTGAAATGCTTTGCAACAATTCCTGCAGATCGCCTTTGGGATTAATGTCCACTGGCTTTTCCGCTAGTTCATCGAGATCGGCGCGAGTCTGCATCAAAATGAACTTTTTGGCCACCTCGAGGCCGCCGTCGATGTAAAGCGCGCCGATGAGCGCTTCGAATGCATCGGCCAATGTGGATGTTCGTTCCCTGCCGCCACTGGCTTCTTCACCGCGTCCCATCAAAATGTAATGTCCGAGATCGAGTGTGGCGGCATGCATCCGCAACGCTTCGCGAGAAACCAATCGCGAACGCAATTTGGTGAGTTGGCCTTCGGCTTCGATTCGAAAGTGTTGAAACAAATATTCGGTAATAACTAGCTGGAGAACGGCATCCCCCAAAAATTCCAAACGCTGATAATCAAAATGATACCTTTGCGCCTCATGGCCGAGGCTGGGGTGGGTCAGTGCTTCCGCCAGCAGAAGCGAATTGCGGAACTTGTAACCAATGCGTTCTTCGAGCGGTGTCACGTCCCCGTCATTCTGAGCGAAATCGAAGAATCTCGTCAACTCAGTATAAGAACTACAGTTCGCTTACTTCGAAGAAGCCCAAAGCGTCTCATAATATCATTCTGAGCGAAGCGAAGAATCCAGCTACTTCGAGTAATTTGGTAGTCAAATAGCGTGATAAATTTCAGTCGGTTTAGCAGCAAAACCATCATCCGTAATCGGTTGAAGTAGCTGGATGTTTCGCTTCGCTCAACATGACACCAGTGATCAACGCGATCCAAGGTGACAGCTACGACTGACTCAGAACCAGGTCGCTGCAGGTCGAATTCCCGCTACCTTTTTTGATAGACCTCCAGCGACGTGACTACATCCAGCGCACGTTGCAAAACTGGGTCGTGCGGCGGCGGTTTTTCCGGTGCCCGGCCCCGGCGCTGCTGCGCTGCTTCTGCGGCTTCCACCTCCGGATTGGTTCCAGCCAAGAGTGCCGCTTCGTTCATATGCGCCCGGCCTGCTTCGTAAACAAACGGGCTCATTCCTTTTTCGCCGCTCAATTGAAAAATCTGCCGCTTGTCAGCCAGCGACATCTCGACGGGCAAGTCTGGTTTCACTCCCTCGGGAAATAATGAACGCCCCTCGGGCGAAATCATTTCAGCGACGGCAAGACGCAGAATTTTGCCGTTCGGCAACGACAAATCGGAATATTCAGCCGCGCGACCCGCGGTCGGTTGTCCGATGACTAGTGCTTTGTCGTAAAACCGCAGTGCAGCCGCGATCGCTTCGGCCGCGCCGGCCGTATCCCCATCGGCGAGCACCATTACCAAGTCGCGAAATGCCGGATCACGATCAGAATTAAATCCGCGATCTTGGCGTCCAACTGGTCTTCGCAAGGTGAAGATGCCTTTCCCCTTCGGACAAAATCGCTTCGCAAATTCCGCAGCCAACGTCAAATCGTCCGTTACCTGACTGGCGCGAAGATCGACGATGAGCGCATTCACCTTTTTCCCAGCGAAGGTGTTAAGACTCTTATCCAATGCCTGAAGGTTGGCGTTGTTCAGCGAGCCGAAGCGCACGTAACCGATGTGTCCTGCGATAATCTCACTGTAGAAGGCGCTTGGGGCTGCCGCCGATGGGTTTTCCTTGCCGGGCAAAAGGATCACGCCGCGCGGCAGCCGCACCATCAGACCTTCGACGGTTGCCCGATTCAACTCTGTATCGGTGATTGCGTCTGGTTCTGTAAAGTTACTTTTCAGCAGTGTGATGACCGCCTGCAGATCGGCTGGGCCTAACGAATTGATCAAATCTTCTGTAGTCGGCGTGGCCAACGGTGAAGCTGCTGGCACCACAGGGGATTTCGACTGCGTCTGCGGCGCCCTTCCCGGTGGCGCCAGTGCAGTGGAAGTCGGCGCCGGTGATTGCGCGGCGAGATTCACAGCGAAGATGCAGATGGTAAACGCGGCCTGCAAAAATCGAGACATCACGGTAATTGGTCGATGTTAGCCGCAACAGCACTTAGAGCAATGTCGCGCCTGTAATGACAGTTCTCGAAATGGATGCGCGAGACAGCGTCGTATGCGCGTGCCCGCGCAGCTTCGATGGTTGACCCAAGCGCAGTCACTGCGAGGACGCGGCCGCCCGAAGACTTGACTTCGCCATTGGCGCGTTTCGTTCCCGCGTGAAAAATCTGAATATCTTTGAGCTTTGCTGCCTCCTGGAGACCTGAAATCGATTTACCAATTTCGTATTTTCCCGGATAACCGGCAGACGCCAGCACGACCGTCACGGCAGCGCGCGGGTCCCATTCAATTGAACAGGCCGCGATTTTTCCATCAATTGTTGCTTCCAACAGAGGCAGCAGATCCGATTTCATTCTGGGCAAAAGCGCCTGCGTCTCTGGATCGCCGAAGCGGCAATTAAACTCCAGCACACGCGCGCCATCGCTGGTGATGATCAAGCCTGGATAAAGAAGTCCGCGAAATTGGATTCGCTCCTTTAGGAAACCGCCCAACAGCGGCCGCATAATTTCCATCCCGAATTGCGATTGCAATTTGCTGTTCCAATTGTCGGCCGGGCTGAAGGCGCCCATCCCGCCGGTGTTCGGACCCTGATCGCCGTCCAATGCACGCTTGTGATCGCGCGCCGATTCCAAGAGAAGATAATTTTGTCCGTCCACCAAGGCGTGCAGCGAACATTCCGTGCCGCACAAGAATTCCTCCACCACGATGCGCTGACCTGCCTCTCCGAAGCGCCGTTGGTTCATCATCTCATCAATAGTCGATTTTGCAGTGGCAGCATCGGCAGCAATGATTACTCCTTTGCCCAGTGCAAGCCCATCCGCTTTGATTACGACGGGAAATTTCGCTTTCTCGCAGTAACAAAGTGCGCCGCTGCTGTCCGAAAATGTCTGCGCTTCCGCTGTCGGAATTTTCTGCGCGCGCATTAGTTCTTTCGCGAAAATTTTGGACGACTCGATGCGGGCCGCAGATTTCGTCGGACCGAACGCGCGCAATTTTTCAGCCGCAAACAGATCGACAATCCCTCCAGCAAGCGGATCGTCCGGACCGACGACCGTTAAATCGACACGATTTTCTTTGGCGAAGCGAACCAGTCCCTGCAAATCATTCGCGGCAATCGCGATATTCTCTCCAATTTCGGCAGTGCCCGCATTTCCGGGCGCGCAGAAAATTCGCTCCGCACGGGGAGATTGCCGCAGCTTCCATGTAAGCGCGTGTTCGCGGCCGCCGCTCCCAATGACTAGAATTTTCATCAAGGACGATGAATGGTAGGAAGAGCGCGCCGCGCTGTCCAGGACGCTGCAGCGCGGCATCCCTGCCTAACGCGATTCAGCGGGTAGGATCCGCAATTCCAGTTTCTCAGTGTGCCGAATGATGGTGAGGCTGGCCCCGACGCCGATTTGTTCGCCGACCAAAACCTTGTGCAGATCGTGCACGCTTCCAATGGGCTCACCATTGAACGCCACAATCAGATCGCCCTCGCGCAATCCAGCCCGTTCGGCGGGACTGCTCTTCTCCAGTGAGACAACAAGCACGCCGGTTTCGAGCGGCAAATTATAAAATCGAGCCACGCGCCTATGCAGCGGCACATTTTGACCGGCAACACCAATATAGCTGCGCCGGATTCTTCCGTCGCGAATCAACCATCCGGCCACGAGCCTGGCTGTGTTGCTGGCGATGGCAAAACAGATGCCTTGCGCTGGGCGAATCATTGCTGTGTTCACGCCGATCACTTCCCCCGCGGAGTTGACGAGCGGTCCGCCGGAATTGCCCGGATTCAATGCCGCGTCGGTCTGAATGATGTTGTCGATCAAGCGACCGGATTGCGAATACATCGAGCGGCCGAGCGCACTGATCACACCCGCAGTTACGCTCGCCTGGAAACCGAACGGATTTCCGATCGCTATCGCGAGCTGGCCGACTCGCAAGCTTTCGGAATCGGCCAGACGCACGTGAACTAGTTGCGGCCCGTCGATCCGGATCACTGCCAGATCGGTTTCTGGATCATCGCCGATAAGCTGTCCCAGGTAATCGCGTCCGCCCGATAGATTCACAACGATGCGAGTTGCAGCGTGGACGACATGGCTGTTGGTCAAAATGAAACCGTCCGGCGTAATCACAAATCCCGAGCCGTTTCCGGCGATGTCGCGCGCCTGATTTTTGCCCCGTTGTTGGACTTCGATGTTCACCACAGAAGGCGCGACGCGCTCAACCGCGCTTACCACTGCGCGAGAGTAATCGTCTAAAAGCGCTGCGTCGGCGGTCCGTCTCGCCGACTCGTTACGTGAGGGGTGCTCCGATTTTGCTTTGCTAAACAAAAATTCCGGGCGGGCAGCCCGTTCGAAATTCGTCGTTATCATAACCAGCGAAATTTCGAACTGACCAATCCATTCGTCAACTACAGTCCGATCCAAACTATACACACTATTTCGGATGTTGCTCTCCGCTGGTGCTCGGATTAAAAGAACGCATGGCTAAAACGTCTTCTCCTCCGTCAGTTCTGGAACCGCAATGCCCGTCACGGCTTGTCCTCGAGCGGATTGCCGACAAATGGACGGCGCTCGTTATTCAGATTCTGGCGCGTGGAACCATGCGTTATGCCGAACTGCAACGCGCGATCGGCGGGATTTCGCAAAAAATGCTCACCCAGACTTTGCGCAGTCTCGAGCGCGACGGCCTCGTGCAACGTAAAGTGTACCCAGTCGTCCCGCCGAAAGTAGAATACTCACTGACGAGGTTGGGCCGAACCTTGATTGAGCCGTTGCACGCGCTTTGTCGCTGGTCGGAAAAGCATTTGGCCGAGTTGCAGGCAAATCGTGCCCGGGCGAGGCAGGCAAAGGGCGAGGCGCTGTAGAGTGCGCTGTCCTCAGCGCACTTTTGAGGCTGCCGCAGAGACGCATTGTCCGCTGAGACAGCGAACAATGCAGCGGTTTCAAAAGTCGTAGCGTGCCGGCCATTCTTTGGCTGGTCCACCCAAGCGCGTTGCGCATGCCTTTAGTTCCTTCTTGAAAAAGTGAGCAAGATGCGACCGCACCTGTCTCGTAAGCGGTAGCTTTTCCATCCCGGCCCAGCTGTTGTAGTTCGCCCTCAACTGGTCAATTGGCTTGTCCGGATCGGCACCCAGAAAATCGAGAATGGAGCGTCGCAGTTGAGTCGGGTTTATTTGCAGATCATCAAAGAAATAAACGCGAAACCGGTCTGGATGAACGTAGCGTTTCCATCGCGTGACCGCCGCGGTCGGGTACGAGCGCAAACGCATCCCTCGGCGGAGCAAATTCCGATTGACTTCGTCGATATTGGTCGCGTCAAACGGCTCAATCTGCCGGTAATGCACTTCCATCGACAAGTGCGACCAGAATCTCTGCACTGGATCACGCGCAAGGAAGATCACTTTTAAGTTTGGGAAATATCCGACGATTTGGCGAATGAGTTTACGACTCAGCGTCGAATAATTGGGCGAAATGTCACCGGAAAGGAGCGATCCCTTGGGTTCGAACAGTCGTCCGTAATTCTCGAGGTCGATATACGCTTTGGCACTGAGGCTATTTAGGTTCTCCAAAAAACGAAGATCGCGCGCGTCTCGCCAGTGCGGAGGGTGTTGAATCCTGCTCAGTTGATCAAAATAATGCAATTCCTTTACAGGCGGCATCCAGAAATCCGGATGGGAGTCGAGCTGCTGATAAAGCCACGTCGTTCCGCTTTTGTGGGCTCCGATGCACATGAAATCAGGCTGTGCATGCCTCTTTAAAGACTGCTTCTTTTCGCCATCGTCGCGGGCGCGCGCGTTAAATCGCCAAGCCCAATGCACCCTGCCATTATTCTCTCTACCGTACCGAAAACGCAAGAATGCGAATTTGAACTTGCGGCCCGCCGATAGCCAAGGCGTGGAAACAGTACGATTGGCTTGATATCGGCGGCCAGAGTGCTCGAGCCGCTGGCCCCAGAATTGCGTTGCATGGCCCTCCAGTGTGGGTCTATCCTCAAATCTTCGCTTATGGACGTGAGTGGCACTATCCGCGCGATCCTGAATCAAAAAAGCGGCGACGTCTTCTCGATTTCGCCCGAGGCGACCGTTTTCGAAGCGATCCAAATGATGGATGCAAAGAACGTCGGGGCACTGCTGGTGATGGATCAGGAGCGGCTGGTGGGAGTCATTTCCGAGCGCGATTACACGCGCAAAATCGTCCTGCGCGGCAAGCAATCGCGCGAAACGAAAGTAGCTGAGATCATGTCAACCAATGTAACTGTTACGCACCCGCGTGAAGGCGTGGATGAATGTCTGCGTCTCATGACGGACAAACACATTCGCCATCTGCCAGTGCTCGATGGTGACAAAGTCGTGGGCGTGATCTCGATCGGCGACTTGGTGAAGCACGTCATTTCCTGCCAGAGCGCAGCCATCGCGCACCTGGAGCACTACATTCACGGCGGATACGTGGGGTGATTCTGTGGCGGCGCTCTGTGTGCGTCGGGTCCAAAAATGTTTTCGGCGATCATAGACCGCCGCTACAATTTCCAAATTGTTTTCCCGGCCACGATTGTCCGCACCGCGCGGCCTTTGAGCTTCCAGCCGTCAAACGGAGAATTGCGCGAGGCCGATTGAAAGTGATCGATTCTGACCGTCCACTCCAACTGCGGATCGATCAGCGCTACGTCCGCCTGCGCGCCGATCGACAATGTGCCGGCGTCGATCTTCAATAAACGTGCCGGCTCGACTGTGTACATCTCGATCAACCGGGCGATATCGATTTTGCGGTTCTTGTGGACGAGCAGATCGAGAAATAAGCCGAGCTCTGTCTCCAAACCGACGATGCCAAATGGCGCTGCATCGAATTCCACTTCCTTTTCGAAATCGGCATGGGGCGCATGATCGGAACATAGGATCGATAATGTTCCGTCGGCGATTCCTTCCAGCAGCGCATTCACATCTGCCTGCGATCGCAGCGGCGGATTCATTTTGCAGTTCGTATCAAAATTTTGGATCGCTTCGTCGGTTAACGCGATGTGATGCGGGCAAACTTCGCCGCTGATTTTTACGCCCCGCGCACGCGCTTCACGAAGAAGTCGCACACTGCCAGCCGTCGTGAGGTGCTGGCAATGAATGTGATGATCGCAAAGTTCCGCGAGCAAAATATTGCGCATGACCATCGCTTCCTCGCCTGCCGCGGGCCAACCGGACAGCCCGAGCAATGTGCTCCAATAGCCTTCGTGCACGACGCCGTTGCCGACCAGATTGTAATCCTGACAATGATCGAGCACGGGCAAATCGACCATGCGCGCATACTCGACCGCACGCCGCATCACCTCATGATTTTGAATACAATGACCGTCGTCCGTGATTGCCACGACGCCCGCTTGCGCGAGTGAACCGATCGGCGCGAGTTCTTCGCCGCCCAGATTTTTTGAAATCGCGCCTGTTGGCAAAACATTCACGCACGCGACCGCCGCCGCTCGATCTTTGATCCAAGCGATGGTGCTGGGATTATCCGCGACCGGCGAAGTGTTTGGCATGCAAACAACCGTGGTAAATCCGCCGGCCGCAGCCGCGCGCGCGCCTGACTCAATCGTTTCCTTGTGACTGAATCCCGGCTCGCGCAGATGCACATGCATGTCGATCAAGCCGGGCGCCACGATCAATCCCTTCGCGTTGATCTCATCAATTTCGGATTTCGGATTTCGGATTTCGGATTTGGAGGCGACGATCTTTCCATCGCAAATGTAGATGTCGCCGACTTCATCCCGCTTGTTCGCGGGATCGATTACTCGACCGTTGCGAATAATCGTTGCGCTCATTCAGCTGAAATCCCTCCGCAGAGATAAAGAACAGCCATGCGAACAGCGAGACCGTTGGTGACTTGATCGAGAATGACGCTTTGCAATCCATCGGCAACGTCGCTGTCGATCTCGACCCCGCGGTTGATTGGGCCGGGATGCATGATCAGGCAATCCGGCTTCAAAAGTTTTGCGCGTTCTTTCGTCAGACCAAACAAGCGGATGTATTCGCCGAGCCCGGGAAAATATTCCCTGCGCTGACGTTCGTGTTGAATCCGCAAAAGGTTCACGACATCGGCTTTCGGGAGCACGTCATCGATCTTGTATGAAACTTCGACGCCCAGTTTTTCAAACTCGCGCGGAACGAGAGTGCTCGGCCCTACCAGCGTGACGCGCGCGCCAAGCTTCAATAGGCCGAAAATGTTCGAGCGCGCGACGCGGCTGAACAAAATGTCGCCGATGACGGCCACGTGCAGCCCGGCGATTTTTCCTCTGCGTTCGCGAATCGTGTAGAGATCAAGAAGCGCTTGTGTCGGATGTTCGTGCGCACCGTCGCCCGCATTGATCACGCTGGCCTTCAGCCGACTCGCCAAAAACTGCGGCGCGCCAGCGGAGCTGTGCCGCAGCACGAGAATATCGGCGTGCAACGCCTCCAGATTGCGCGCAGTGTCTTTGAGCGTTTCGCCTTTGGTCAAGCTGGACGTGGTTGCCGAGATGTTGATCACGTCGGCACTCAGGCGAAGTGCTGCCAGCTCGAACGAGGTGCGTGTCCGCGTGCTGGGTTCGACAAAAAAGTTCACCAGCGTTTTCCCTCGCAACGCTGGAACTTTCTTGATCTGGCGGGTTCCCACTTCCTTGAATGCGTCCGCAGTTTCGAGGACGAAATTGATTTCATCGGCCGACAACTGGCGCAAACCGAGCAAGTCTTTCCGTGTCCAGCGCGTGGTCATGATTCCCTTTCCAGCCATACTGCGTCGGCTTCGTCATCGGTTTGTTGCAAACGCACCTGAATTTGTTCTCGCGTCGCAGTGGGCAAATTCTTGCCGACGTAATCGGGGCGAATCGGCAATTCGCGATGGCCGCGATCGATCAGCACCGCCAGTTGGATGCGGGCGGGGCGCCCGAACGAATTGATGGCGTCCATTGCCGCGCGAACGGTGCGGCCAGTGTAAAAAACATCATCGACAATGATGACCGTGCGGTCCTCAAGTGGCAGAGGAAGGTTCGACGCACGCACCACTGGTAACTCCGGACGCGTGCCCACGTCGTCGCGATGCATCGCTACGTCGATGACGCCGGTTTCAATCTCGGCGTTGGCAATCTCCCGAATGAATCCAGCGACTCGCCGCGCGATCTCCACACCACGCGCGGGGATCCCCGCCAGCGTGACCTGCTCAAGTTCGCCACGGCGAATCCGTCCGGTGGCGGACGGAGGGTTCCGCTCAATGATCTCGTGCGCGATTCGTCGAAGCGCGCGACGAATTGTCTCCGCGTCCATGACGGGGACAGCGGCGGATGAATTTTGTCTTGGTTGTTTCATGCGTTTCCTTGGCGACCTCGCGGGATCGCGTTAAAGGAAAAAAATTAGGAGGCGGACTTTTCGGTGCGCGCCTCCTTTCTTCGTCGCTCGCGCCAATTGGAACGATGTTTTACGATCCAATCAAGCAAGGCTCTTTCAAAGCCGATGTCTTTGCCGGCTTTTTCGCTTTCAATCCATTTATGCTTCAAAATCTCCGCGCGCTCGGCGAGGAACTCCTTGTAGAGTGCCGAATCCTTGACGAATTGAGCTTGATCAACTTCCGAAGATGGCATCTCGGGTTTCTCTTCTTTCATAAAACTTGCGTCGAGTCAACAAAATCAATGCCCCGTGTGGCATCGGCATCCCTGCCGATATGGTATTGGCTGGAAGCCAATGCCACGCGTCCAAATTTCGACGGACAACCCGCGCTATTTATTTAACTCTCGGTTGCGCAACCGGTTGCGAACGCCGCACTACGCCAACGCCTTAGACAGATTTTCTGCGATCTTTTTAAACTCGGCTGTCACGGGCGATCGCCGATCTTCGCCCACAATTGGAATCCCACGGTCGCCTGCCTCCCGTGTGGCAATATCGATCGGAATCTGGCCAAGCAGCGGGACACGCAACCGTTTCGCTTCGCGTTCGCCGCCGCCGCTTCCAAAGATATCGTAGCGTTTGCCGTCGGAGGGAGAGACGAAGAAACTCATGTTCTCAATCAGACCGAGCACAGGCACGTTAACCTTGTCGAACATTGTGGCGGCCTTGCGGGCATCGATGAGCGCAACTTCCTGGGGCGTGGTAACGATGATCGCCCCGGAAAGGGCGACGGTCTGCACGATGGTGAGTTGAATATCGCCGGTGCCGGGCGGCAAATCGAGCACCAGATAATCCAGTTCGCCCCATTCGACCTGCCGCAAAAATTGTTGCGTGTAGCGCGTTACCATAGGCCCTCGCAAAATCGCCGGCGAGGTATCGTCGAGCAGAAATCCCATCGACATGAGTCGCAAGCCGTATTGCTCGATCGGAACGATCTTGTTTTCTTCTGTAGCCATTGGCCGCTCGCGTGTGCCGAACATCAGCGAAATGCTCGGCCCATAAATGTCGCAATCGCACAGACCGACGCGCGCGCCGGTTTGCTCCAACGCGACAGCAAGGTTGGCTGCGACAGTGGATTTGCCCACGCCGCCTTTGCCGCTGGCCACGGCAATCACGTGCCTGACTCCCGGAATCCGCGTTGCGCCCATGCCGGCGCCTGCGCCGCCGGGCGGTGCGTGGATATCGATCAAAACTTTCCCGCTGCGCACTCCTTCGATCCCACGCAATGCGCGTTCCGCGTCATTCTTGATTGTTGCGGGAACGTTCGGATCGTTTGTCGCGAGCGCGAGCTGCACCTTGACCTCGCCATTGTCGATTTGGATCGACTTCACCAAGCCGAATGAAACGATGTCGCGAGTGAAGC
>DATEZD010000228.1:0-2472 GCA_035255865.1 Candidatus Udaeobacter sp. | reverse complement strand
AACGATCAGCGGTTCGTGGGCAAAGAAGCCGAACGCTACTGGATGGGTGGCGACAAGCCGGGTGGCGTGAATTTGTACGTCGGCGGCACCGAGCACGCGGTGCTGCACCTGCTGTATGCGCGTTTCTGGCACAAAGTGTTGTTCGATCTTGGCTACGTGTCCAAGCCCGAGCCATTCCAGCGCCTGGTAAACCAGGGAATTATCCTCGGTGAAGATGGCCAGAAAATGTCGAAATCGCGTGGGAATATCGTTAATCCCGATGATGTGATCGACCAGCACGGTGCAGACGCATTTCGCTGCTACGAGATGTTTATGGGTCCGCTTGAGCAAATGAAACCCTGGAGCACGCGCGGCGTCGAAGGCGTTGCGCGCTTTCTTGCGCGCGTCTGGCGCTTGCTCATGAGCGAGAACCAGGCAGGCAAGTGGGAATTATCAGGCAAGGTGAGAAACGTCGAACCCGACAAGGCGCAGCAGAAGGTGTTGCATGCCACGATCAAGAAAGTCACTCAGGACATCGAATCGTTCTCGTTTAACACTGCCATTTCACAAATGATGATTTTCGTGAACGCATTCACCAACGTTGCCGCGATTCCCGTCCCGGCAATGCGCAGTTTCCTGGTTTTGCTGAATCCATTTTCGCCACACATCGCCTCCGAGCTATGGGAAAAACTAAATACAAAATTCAGCGATGCGTGCGGCGACATTACCGAACAACGCTGGCCAACCTATGACGAGCAGTTACTCGTGGAGGACGAGATTGAAATCGTCATCCAAATAAACGGCAAAGTGCGCGATCGAATGAAGATGCCGATCCTTGCAACGCAGGAAGAGCTGGAGAGCGCCGCGCTATCCAATCCAAAGATCCAAGACCGAATCGCTGGTAAGACAGTGCGCAATGTAATTGTGGTTCCGAAAAAGCTCGTCAATATCGTGGTATGAAGAAGATCTGGAACGAGTTCAAGGAATTCGCTGTGAAAGGCAACGCCGTTGACCTCGCCGTCGGCGTAATTGTTGGGGCAGCTTTCACCGGGATCATCAATTCGCTGGTCAAAGACGTGATCATGCCGCCTATCAGTCTTCTTACGGGCGGACTCGATTTTTCAAACAAGTTTGTCATTCTGCGAACGGCTAAAGACGGGTCGATGGCGTTCAACACTCCCACCGACGCAGCGAAAGCCGGAGCGATCACTTGGAATTATGGAAACTTCATCACTCTGGCGATCAACTTTGTCATTGTGGCGGGTGCAGTCTTCCTGCTTGTTCGCGCGATCAATAAACTCAGGAAGCCGGCTGAAGAAAAAGAACCCGACAAGAAAGATTGCCCGGCGTGCGCGATGAAGATCCCGTTTGAGGCGACGCGTTGTCCGTATTGCACAACTGAACTTTTGGAGGCTGCTGTAAGGTAGCGCGCTGTAGCCTGCATCGTTGATGCCGGCCGCACGATCACCGCTCCAAAGGCAACGCAACCACGGTCACCCCTAGGGAAATTCTGTAATTTATTGCTTGCCCTTGACTGTTGGGGCTGCTATTGAGGCCGCGATACTGCAGATGGCCAGATGCCTTAACCTTACGTTTGCAGGAGCTGTAGCTTGCTTAATCGCGGGCTGCGCCACGCAATCGAAACCGACTGTCACCAGCACGCGTCGGATACCCAATGTGCGCACGACCGCTTATACGCACCGCGAGGGAGGAAGCGGGTACAACAACGCGCTTGGCTGTCGTCTTTCCTGCCAGCGTGTGAGGAGTGCCGCGTCTGATTGGTCGCACTTTCCCCTGGGAACCCGATTCCGAATCGCCGAAACTAACGAAGAATATGTTATCGACGATTACGGAAATGCGTTGATCGGTACTGATACCATCGACCTTTACAAGCCGAGCCGGCTTGAGATGAAAAGCTGGGGTGTCCGGCACGTGGACATTGACATTTTGGAATGGGGCTCGGAGGAACAAAGTTTGAAAGTCCTCGCCCCGCGTTGCAAGCATCGTTGCGTGCGGCAGATGGTTAGTGCTCTTGAGAAAAAGAAGGGCAAAACCGTCGCGCAATCTTCTTCCAACCGCCCTTCACTTTGATTTGGTAGGGCGCGACGGCCAAGCGCGCCGGACGGCTTCCCGCAAACGCGGGATCCCTACCATTCGTCTTTGATTCAAAGCGAATGACGGTGCATTTTCTCCGCCCATGAGAATTTTCGTCACGGGCGGCGCGGGTTACATCGGCAGTGTTTGCACGGAACAGCTGCTGAATGAAGCCCACGAAGTCGCGATCTTTGACAATCTGAGCGAAGGCCATCGCCGCGCAGTCGATCCGCGAGCGAGATTTATCGAGGGCGACCTTGCGCACCGCGAGCAAATCGAGACGGCACTCTCCAGTTCTCGTTCCGACGCCGTGATGCATTTCGCCGCAAACGCATTGGTTGGCGAATCAATGCACAATCCGTCCAAATATTTTCGGAACAACATTTCCAACGGATTGAA
>DATEZD010000227.1:0-5441 GCA_035255865.1 Candidatus Udaeobacter sp. | reverse complement strand
GACGAACATCGCTCAGGTGACTCTGAAGAAGGGGTAGCTGGGACTTTTTCGGGTTCGGATGATGACGCAGAGTCCTGTTGTTTTTACCGCCATAGTATGCAGGCCCCGGCTGCTTCGCCTCGCCGATCTGAAGAAGCAAGTCGTCCTCCTGTTTCTGAAGCTCACCATAGCGGGCTTGCAAAGCTTGAGTGCGATTTTTGGCCGCTTCTTGTTCGGCGAGAATCGTCTTCTGCTTTGCTGACACGTCTTCTCGTTCACGTTGGGCGTCTTCCTGCTGCTTTTGATATGCCGTGTAATTTGCAGCCTGCTCCGCAGAATATGCGCTGGCGTTTTGCTGATCATAATGAAAGCGATCTTGGACTTCCTTTGGGAGTTCGGCGAAGTAAACCTTTGTGATTCCCGATTTCGTTTTGATCACAATGCCATCGGGCTCGACGCGACTGATAGTAGCGTCGTTGTATTCTTTGCCGTTAACGGTTTTGAAATCTTCCGAGAAAGCGGCTGATGCGAAAGACGAGATCAAAACTATGAGGAGCTTTGTGTTCACTTGCCTCAGCTTGAATCGCATTTTCTCTTCTCATATTCAGGATTCTTAGGTCAAGAAGAATTCCCGGGATGACTGTCAAGTTGAGCGAAGCGAAACATCTCTGGTCTATTTTGTTTGGGGGGATTGGATCCGAGATTCTTCGTTTCACTCAGAATGACACTATGAGAGAGCTTATATAGCGTCCGTGGACAAGAGTCGCTCTGCAGAGAATTTACGAAATCGCATGCTTACACGTGCAGTTGTTAGAGTCACCGCGGCACTGCTCGGATTGAGCGTTTCGCTAATCGGATGTGGCAAGCCGTCCGCTGCGACACGTATCGATCCAAATGGCCCCGTCGAGGTGGTGATTCCCGAGCACGGAGTTTACACGGGCGCATTCATGGATTTTGGCGAAGGAGAGGATGACGTCAGTCTCGAGGAAATCGAAGATTTCGAGCAGATGGTGGGCAAACATCAGGCAATCATCGCTTCGTCGAGCTATTGGGGAGAACAAAATTTCCCGGTGGGCAATCTCAACGTCATCTGGCGACACGGGTCGTTGCCGCTTGTCTTTTGGTCGCCGTGGGACAAACCCTATGAGGAAGATCACGGGCCGGACAAGTTCAGTCTAACTGAGATTCTTGCAGGCAAATGGGACGCCTACATCGACAAGTGGGCCGACGCCGCTCGAGAGTTTGGGCATCCATTAATCGTCGTATTCGGCGTCGAAATGAATGGTACCTGGTTTCCATGGTCGGGTGCTTACTACGGCGGCGCACAATGGGACCCGGAGAAGAAAAATTGGAAAGGCCCGGAAACGTTTCGGGCGGCTTATCGCTACGTAGTGGATCGCGTGCGTGCGCGCGGCGCGTCAAATATCAAGTGGATGTTTCACACCAACAATTATCCTTATCCGTACGAAACCTGGAACTGCGCGCCTGCGTACTATCCCGGCTCGGACTACGTCGATTGGCTTGGCTTGAGCGTTTACGGGCAGCAATACAAGGACGAACCAAATCCCAATATTCCGTCACTTGTGAGCTGGCCGTATGAGGAAATGTCCAGGCTCGATCCGCATAAGCCAATCATGATTGCTGAATGGGCAACCGGCGAATTTCCGCATTCGGCCGAAGGGGGCGGAGTAGGAAAAGCGGCGTGGATCAAACAGGGGCTCCAGCTACTTCACACGCAGTATCCGCGGATTAAAGCGGCGGTTTACTGGCACGAGCGCTGGCAAAACGCTGACGGCTCTTACAGCAACCTGCGCGTCAATTCTTCCGTCGAATCCCTCAACGCCTATCGCGAGGGGGTCGCGCATCCGGATTGGCTGGGCGACTTGATCCTGCGTGCGATTCCGAAAAGGTAACGACGCAATTCAGCGCTTTTTGTAGCCGTCGCCCTGTGGGCGACGCACGCGCTTTGCCGCATCACAGGTTGCGCTTTCCACAGAGAAGCGGCTACAGAAAAACCGCTTTGAGTTAGACAAAATCCGCACTTGGCAGCGTCTTGAATATAAAGACCGTGAAAAGGTCATGGACAATGTCGCCAGCCATGAGGATTGGAAGAGTTGCTTTTCTGAAGTTGCTCCCGGGTTGCTGCTCTTTGCTCGCCAATGGGTGCAATCAGCCGCCGACGCGGAAGACGTTGTCCAGGAAGCGTTCGTCAAGTTCTGGCGACGCAACCACAACATTGAGAACCGCGCATTGCTTTACGCCGCCGTGCGCTCCATTGCTCTCGATTTTATCCGCCGCGACAGACGCCGTGCGCGACGCGAGGCGACTGCTTTTGCCGAAGCCGAGCCAGCCATGGAGCCGCAGTTTGAATGGGAAGATGAAATGCAGTCGGCGCTGGCTGCGGCAGTGGGTTCTTTGCCGCACGATCAACGGGAGGTGGTCGTCTTGAAGATTTGGAACGAGCTGACCTTTAACGAGATCGCTGGCGCGCTGGGGATCTCTCAGAACACTGCTGCATCGCGTTATCGGTATGCTTTAGCCAACTTGAAGAAAAGTTTGCAACCGCAATGAACGATTTCTCCGAGCTCGAGGATGAACTCAAGAAGCTGCGACCGGCGCAGCCGTCGCCGATCTTGTTTGAGCGCATCGAGGAAGCCCTCGAAAATTGTAGGGCAGGCGCCGCGCCTGCCGGGCAACCCCGAACGCCCATCAAGGGGCGGCGGTCTCTAGTCCGTCGCTGGGGCGGTCTGGAGGCCGCCCCTCCTTGGTTGTCGTTAGGCTTCGGCCTCGCGGCTGCGGCGGTTTTGGTTTTGTTCGCGGCAATCAGTCTGGAACGCCGGCAGGATAGAGGCGAAAAGATCGCGAAAATTTCACCTGCGCCCGAAGCAAGACCGGTTTCACCTACCCACCGTGAGGGGAGTGGCGGATCCTCATCCTCCAATCGATTTATTCCTGCTGGCGCGACACAGGTCGTTTATAACACGCGCGACGAAGGATTGCAGTTTGCACGAGGTTCAGAACAACCGCTGCGCCGTCTTCGCTATCAGACGCATCAGACGTGGCAGTGGCGTAATCCGACGACTGGCGCGTCACTTCGTGTTTCTTACCCCAGCGAGGAAGTCGTCCTCATTCCGGTTTCAGGCCAATGATTCAACAAACAAAACTATGAAAATAAAATCCATCGCTACAATCGCAGCCATCGGCTTGTTGCCGATCTCAGGGTTTACTCAAACACCACCCGCGCCGCCAGAGCCGCCTGGTCCGCTCCATCCACCAGGGCCGCCAGGAGTGCCAGGTCATCATGAGAAAGGGCCGAAGATCCCGATGACATATCTCGGTGTGGAGACATCACAGGTTCCGGATGTCGTTAGTGAACAGCTCGGCCTGGCTAAAGGTCTCGGATTGGTCGTCGAGTACGTGGAGCCGAATAGTCCTGCCGCATCGGCAGGGATTCAGCAGAACGACATCCTCAAAATGCTGAACGACCAGATTCTGATCGAACCCAGCCAATTGCGAAAACTCCTGCAGACTTTCTCTGACGGCACCGAGGTGACACTCACAATCTTGCGCAAGGGGAAGGAGCAAAAGATCACCGTCAAGCTTGCTAAAAAAGAATTGCCGCAGCGCCATTCCTCGATTCCCGGAGGAAACCACGATTGGCATTGGGATTTCGACGAAACAGGCGATTTCGGCGAGCAAATGCAGGAATTGAAGGAACAGTTGAAGGAGCAGGTGGGCGACACACAGCGCGGCATCATCCGTGGTGCGGTGATGAAAGCTCACGAGGCGGCGCGACGCGCACGGGACGATGCCCGTCGCGCTGCGCGAGAGATTCGCATTTTAAGTAGAGACAACGGATCGCTCAGGGCTACGAAGATCGACCTTGGCAACGCGCAAATCGTTTTTTCCGATGACAAGGGCGAGTTGAAATTGGAAAACGTGAATGGAAAGAAATTGCTTACGATCAAAGACCCGCAGGGCAAATTGCTTTTCAGCGGACCGGTCGAATCGAAAGAAGACCTCGATAAGCTGCCGGCCGACGTTCGTGAGCGCTACGAGAAATTACAGCAGAACGACTTGCCGGAAGTCGGGCCGCGAGCCGATGTCGATAATGGGGATGCGGATGATGACGATGATGATGAAGAGGACACAACGCAACCGGCCGATACAGTCATGGCGACGCCGGGCATTCAGTCGTGTCATCCCGAGCGGACCGAGGGACCTCACGACGCAAGCTTGGAGCACGCAAGCCGAGCAGGCGTGATCAACGGGCATGGGCGAGATCCTTCACTTCGTCTAGGATGACAGCCTCGTCTGATTTGAGGCAGAGGAGAAACTCCGCCGAGCATCTTAGTCTGGTTTAGCCAGCTCCGAAGGTTTTCGCGAGCAGGCCGCTCGGCGGAGTTTTCTTGTAGTGTCCGCTGCTCGCCACGTGAACCGTTTCGGCTTTTACGCGGTCCTCAGCGGTATTTGCTTAGCGCCTGTCGCACGGCACGTTCACAGCGCGCGACTCATCATCAATTGGGCGCTGGACGTTGCGCGTGAGCGCCTGCTCGCGAATACTTTCGGAGTTGAACGTTTGTTCATTCCTGGACGTTTTCGATTACGAGCATGAGCACCCGCCTTCGGTCGCCGCGGCGACCTTCGGCGTGGCAGGGGAGCAAAAACAGCGGTAAAACAAGAACATGCAAACCAAGTATGATGTTGTGATTTTGGGTGCTGGTCACAATGGGCTTGTGGCGGCGAGTTATCTCGGGCGCGCAGGATTGAGTGTGCTGTTATTGGAAAAGAATGATTACATTGGCGGAGCAACCACTTCGCAAAGGTTATTCCCGGATTATGACGCGCGGCTGTCGCGGTATGCCTATCTGGTCAGTCTATCTCCTCAGAAAATCGTCCGCGACCTTGGGCTGAACCTCAAGCTGCGCAGACGCGCGATTGCGTCGTGTACGCCGTACCTTAACCACGGTCAGCATGGCGCCCTGGTCTTGAGCAACCTCGAGGAGGATGCGAGTCGAAAATCGGTTGTCGATCTGACTGGAAGCGAAGCCGAATTCGACGGGATGAAAAAGTTTTACAATTTGCCGCGCGTTTTTGCCGAGCAGATTTGGGACTCGATGCTTGAGCCGCTGGTCTCCAAAGAAGAAATGGCGCGCCGGTTTAATGTTGATGCAATCTCGCGCGAGGCGTGGCGCAGTTTGGTTGACGAACCGCTCGGGAGCGTGATCGAGCGGTATCTGCGAAACGATCTCGTGCGCGGCCTTGTCTTCACCGATGCGAAGGTCGGGGTGTTCACATATCCGCACGATCCCTCGTTCGTGCAGAACCGCTGTTTTCTTTATCATCTCATCGGAAACAAGACAGGCGAATGGAAGGTGCCGGTGGGCGGGATGGGCGCGGTATCGTCCGAGTTGGAACGTGCAGCGCGCAAATCAGGCGCCGAACTACTAACGAATGTCGAT
>DATEZD010000226.1:0-5663 GCA_035255865.1 Candidatus Udaeobacter sp. | reverse complement strand
GCAAGGATTCGAAAACTCTTACTCGCTCGCCGCGCCGTAGCTTTATGCGAAGGCTGGGTGCTCATGCTCGTGATCGTAATCGAAACGAACGTCCAACGCCGAACCCGCCTTCGCAAGGCTACGGCGCGGCAGGCGCTCAACGTCCAACGTTCAATTCAAAACCGGTGTCATCCCGAGCCCCGAACGCTTTCGGGGCGAGGGACCTCTCATCCGCGCTGTCGGTTACACTGTCTAACTTGCGTGCCTATTGCCCGCTGAGTGAGATCCTTCACCGTCTTCGCGGTTCAGGATGACAATTTTATCCCACCGCAGCAATCACCTTAAGCTCGATGGCGATGGGGGTGGGTAATGCGCCGACCTCAATCGTGGTGCGCGTCGGATTGGGTTTGCCAGGCCCGGCGAAATACTCGGCGTAAAGGCGATTGTAGATCGGAAAATCCTTTTTCATGTTTGTGAGAAACACAGTGACGTCGATGATGTCCTGCCAAGTTGCGCCGGCGTCTTCTAGCACAAGGCATACGTTTTCGAACACCGCGCGGCACTGCGCTTCGATGTCATAACTGACGATGTTGCCGGCAGAATCGAGTGTGACGCCGGGAATTTCTTTGCTGTCGCGCTTGCGCGGGCCAATGCCGGAGAGAAACAGCAAAGTGCCGACGCGCTTCGCATGCGGAAACGCCCCTACCGGTTCGGGTGCTCGTTCGCTCTTGAAGGTTTCGCTCATAGCCTATTTACTCCCGAGTACATCGATTAAGGCAACGCAGATTTTCAATTAGCAACAAGCGGAACCTACTGATCCGAATGTTCTCGCGGGGCGGTACCTTTGTCGAACGGACGGAAGCTTTCTACCGGCGGCAGAACTTCTTTGAAGGTGGCGCCATAAATGTCCCAGACGGTTAGAAACAATCCACAGATGATCGGTCCGACGATGAATCCGATCGGACCGAAGAGGAACAATCCGCCGAGCGTGCCGATCAGAATGAGAAGGTCCGGCATTTTTGCGTCTCTCCCGACAAGGAGTGGTCGCAGGAAATTGTCGATCGTACCGACGACAGCGCCGCACCACACCAGCAGCAATGTTGCCGTTAGATACTGCCCCGTGACAAATAGAATGATAACTGCCGGCACCCAGACCAGGGGCGCACCAATCCCGGGGATGATCGAAAGAATCGTCATGATTGTTCCCCACAGGGCAGCTCCATCAATTCCCGCTACCCAAAAGGCGACTCCGCCCAACGCGCCCTGGATTATGCCAATTACCAGAGTCCCCTTTACAGTCGCTCGCGTGATGGAGGTGAACCGGGCCAGCATGCGCGTCTCATCCTCATCACTCAGCGGTAAGTAATAAAAAATCCGCTCGAGAATCTTGTGGCCGTCTTTGAAGAAAAAAAACATCGCGTACAGCATCACAAACAAATTGAGGAGAAACACGGCTGTCATCGCGGTCATGCGCGACGCGAAATTGACCAGAAATGCACCGGCCGTTTTGGCGGCGGTGCCAACCTGTTGCAGCAGCTGCTCCTGGCTTGGCATGTAATCAGCCAATGCAGGAAATCTTTGCACCAGCCACTCGTGCACGTTGAACGTACTGGCCGCGCCCAGATGTTGGCTCAACCACGGAATAGCCTGATCGCTTACGGTCAGTGCCTGTTGCACAACGATCCCGAAAAATGCGCTGATTGGGCCAAGCCCAACAACGATCAACACCAACAAGGTGACTGCTGCGCCGAGTGATTGGCGGCCGCCCAGCAGCCGCGTGATCCAGCGATAGAGTGGGTGAAACAATCCAGCAAGTAACGCGCCGAGAAGGAGCGGTTTGAGGAAGGGCCACGCGACGCCCAGAAACAAGGCTGTTACGGCCGCGACCAGCAACAAGACAAACGCTGTGCGCAAATTCGTGCCGCTAGTTGGCGATTCCATCGGTCGGCTCGGATGTCTCTTACTGCTAACCGCAGATTGGGCTGATTACAGCGTTTCCTTTAACTCTGCGTCAAGCTGGTTGCAGCGACGCGGTTGGAGACAGGTGATAACTCGCCACGCGTTCGCATGCAGAAACGTGCCTGCCGGTTCAGGCGCGAGCGAGCTTTCGAATGTGTCGCTCATTCCCGCGGCGCGTATTTCTCGAACTTCGGCAGTTTAGGATCCATCGCGTCCCACGGTTGCGCGTCGGCCGTCCAAATTTCGCGCTGCGGTTTGTACAAACTCGGATCATCCAAAGTCCCAGCGGTGATGCCTTGTCCGAAATCGGTCTTGCCCCCAAACAATCGCGAACCGCATTCCGGACAAAAACCGCGCACATTGTCGCCCATCATTTCGCTGGTTGTGCCGAAGTATTTCGGCGTGCCCTTGGTAATCTTGAATGCGTTCGCCGGGACGTAAAAAACAGGAGTGTACGCTCCGCCGGTTGTTTTCTGGCAGTCGCGGCAGTGACAATTGAACGTCACAATCGGTTCCGCGGCAACTTCATAACGAATCGCGCCACAGGCGCAGCCACCGGTAATCGTTTTCATTTTGTAACTCTTAAACTAATGAAAATATTTTTTGAGCAACGACCAATAATTCTCTTCCCATCCCGCAGCAAGATGGTCGTGTAAGCCTTCGGGAAAGCCGATGTGATCAAGCACCAGGCGCGTCCCCGATCCTTGCGGCTTCAGCTCGAATCTCGCGATGGAGTACGCGCCCTCGGGCCATGTCACTACCCGCCAGGCTTGGACGATCCTTTCATTCGGGATCAGTTCCACGTTGCGACCGACGATATGTCCTTTGAAGAGCGAAAACGCGCCGCCGACTTCACGATTGATCTCGGCCGGTCTGCCAGAGAACTCGGTGAACTGCTTACTGTTCAGCAGCGCTTCATACAGCTTCTGGGGGGCGGCATTGAACTCGATTTCCTGATGAATCGTGATCGACTTGTCGGACTGCGCCGAAGCGATACGCAGGGCGGTGAGAGTTAATGCTGTGATTAAGATATACGATTGAGCCATGGCTTTGCTGATCTCCAAGTTTTGCTTATCCGCAGATTCCGCAGAATTACGCAGATGTTTTGAGATCTTAATTTCCGCAAAATTGTGAAATCTGTGGATGAAATTCTGATTCGTCTGATCGGGATCACTTGGCAACGCAGACGTTCTTTGATTCGGTGAAGAACCTTAACGCTTCTTCGCCGCCTTCGCGGCCGACGCCGCTTTGTTTCATGCCGCCGAATGGGACGCGCAGATCGCGCAGCAGCCAGCAATTCACCCACACCGTGCCGGTGTTGATCTGTTCGGCGACGCGATGCGCGCGACTGAGGTTTTGCGTCCACACGCTCGAGGCCAGGCCGTAATCGCAGTCGTTGGCGTGATTGATCACTTCTTCTTCACTGTCGAACGGTGTGATGGTTACGACCGGGCCGAAGATTTCTTCGCGGTTCGTGCGGCATGAAACCGACAAGCCGGTAATGACCGTCGGCTGGAAGAAATAACCTTCGCGGCAACGTTCGTTAGGCGCTTGCGGTGCAGAACCGCCAAGCGCGATTTTGCCGCCCTCTTTCTGCGCGAGATCGACATAGAACTTTACTTTCTCCAGTTGCGTCTTGTTCACGATCGCGCCCTGCTCGGTTTTTTCATCGAGCGGATCGCCCAGGCACAACTGTGCCGTTCTTTCGATGAAGCGCTCGACGAAATCCTTGTAAGCCGAACGTTCGACGAACAGACGCGAACCGCAGAGGCAGACCTGTCCCTGATTAGCGAACGACGAACGCACGCTGCCGGCAATTGCGGCGTCGAGGTCGGCGTCGGCGAAAATGATGTTTGGATTTTTGCCTCCTAGCTCGAGCGACACTTTCTTGAAGAACGGCGCGCATGCTTCGGCAACTTTCTTGCCGGTGGTTGTGCCGCCGGTAAACGAGATGGTATTGATCTTTGGATGCGCAGTAATCGCAGCGCCGACGCTTGGCCCGGTGCCATGGACGACATTTAGCACTCCGTTTGGCAGATCGGCTTCACGCGCGACCTCGCACAGCATAGACGCGGTCATCGGCGTCAACTCACTCGGCTTGGCGATGGCGGTGTTACCAACGGCAATCGCGGGCGCGATCTTCCAGCTCAACAAATAGAGCGGGAGATTCCACGGTGAGATCAGTCCGGCGATACCGCGCGGCTGACGCAGCGTATAATTGAACGCGACGTTGTCGGTGATGTGCGCTTCGGATTCGCTATGTAGAATCGCAGTCGCGAAGAATCGGAAGTTTGCGACGGCACGCGGAATATCCAAAGAGCGCGCCAGCGAAATGGGCTTGCCTGTGTCGATCGACTCGGCGCGCGCGAACTTTTCCAGATCACGCTCGATCAAGTCTGCGATGCGAAGCAGAAAGCGGGAGCGCTCGGCTGCCGGCTTCTTTGACCAATCGCGAAACGCCTTCTCCGCGGCAGCGACTGCGAGATCGACATCGCGGGCGTCACTGTCCGGCACCTGCGAGTACGGTTTGCCAGTCGCCGGTTCGATGTTATCGAGATATTTCCCGCTGACCGGTTCGACGAATTGGCCGTCGATGAAGTTGCGGGTTCTGAACGGCTCGGCGCGCATGGTTCGTCGAAAGGTTAAATGTTCGTCGTCAAAAATCGAACGTTCAAAGAGGAAAAATTGTTCTGGCCAGGCGTATGCCGTCGATGTAAAAGACTGCCCTCCAGAAACAATCCCATGAAAAAATCTTCGCTGCTGCTCGCTGGCCTCATTCTGTCTGTTCTGACCTTAGCCTTCGGAACGAATCACGGATTCAACGACGTATTCGGTCCGTTGTTTCACCCCGCTCCCCACGTCCCGCCGCTTGCGGGCCCGGGGCACGGCCTCGATTCACTTCATCGTTGGAACGTGATCGCGATTAGTGCCAGCGGTCTCGATCATACTCCGGTTGCGCCGGGCGAGAACCGCGTTTTCGGAGAGCAGCTCGGACCCGGGCGATCCAGCCGGGCAATGGCGATTATCCACATCGCGATGTTCGACGCGCTCGATGCGGTCGTGGGCGGTTACAGCAGTTACACTGGGACGCAGGCTGCGCCCGGCCCGATGTCAGTAGATGCTGCGATCAGCCAGGCCGCGCGCGATACCCTGGCGGCGCTGTTTCCATCGCAAACTGCGACTTTTGATGGCTACCTGGCAGAAGATTTAGCTGCTGTCAGAAACGCTCACCAAAAAGCAAACGGGATCGACTTGGGGCACCGGACGGCTACCGCCATTCTGGCGATGCGTCTCAACGATGGTTCGCAAATCCCCGAGCCACGCGTCGGCGTCAATTATTTTCCAAGCGATCAACCCGGGCATTGGCGCCAGGATCCAATAAGCTTGATTCCGCTGGCGCTAGGCGCGCACTGGGGCGAGTGCATCCCATTCGTTGTGACATGTACGACTCAATTCCGCTCGCCGCCCCCGCCCGCCATGACAAGCTCGGCTTACACAGCTGCGTACAACGAAGTGAAAAACCTGGGTGGCGATGGAGTCGTTACCGCGACGCAGCGCACCGAAGAGCAAACGTTCATCGGCATTTTCTGGGCTTATGATGGCACGCCGAGCCTGTGCGCGCCTCCGAGACTCTACAACCAGATCACGGTGCAAATCGCCGACCAGCAGAGATTCAGCGCCATTCAATTCGCGCGGTTACTGGCCTTGGTAAACGTCGCCATGGC
>DATEZD010000225.1:0-3024 GCA_035255865.1 Candidatus Udaeobacter sp. | reverse complement strand
CTTTTAATTCGCCGTCCGCGCCGAAAATTCCAGCGGCATGAATTCCACCCGTGCGCGCGAAATCGCTCTGCGCGTTTCGCAGTTTTTCCGGAAGCGAAAGAAGCGTTTCAATATCAATGCGGATTTCTTTCGCGGTAATCGCCGGGAAATCTTGTCGGATGGCGTCGATGCTTGTCTTTCCGCAAAGTCCGCAACTGCTGGAAATTGTTCCGAAACGCCTCGTCGAGTTCAGTTTCAATTTCACGCCCTCCTTAAGATCGATAATCACTCTGTTATCACGATCGGCCGAAATCTGCGCGACCTCGTGGCGCGCCCGGACGATCGCCTCTGACACCAAAAACCCGACCGCGAGTTCTTCGTCGTGACCGGGCGTCCGCATCGTGGTCGCGAGGACCTTGCGGCCGATGCAAATTTCAAGCGGCTCTTCAACGGTCAAATCGTCGGGCAAATACTCCAGCTCGCCGTCGCGTTTGCGCCGGATGATTTTTTGCGAATCAACGCCCCTTTGTTTCATGGGAAATCAGCCACTCAATGGTATCATGGTGCAGTGGAAATCTGCCATGTTTACATTTCGCCGGGACACAATTTTGTCGGCCATCACGGTCGCGAGCCGGACGCTCACCCGATGATCGAAGTGCCGATGATCGAATGTGTGGTTGGCCGCGGCATTCGCGGGGATCGCTACTTTGATTTCAAAGACGACTACAAGGGGCAGATCACATTTTTTTCATTCGATGTTTTCGATCAGCTTTGCCAGTTGCTTGGGCTTCGACAGCGATCGCCGGCCGAGGCGCGTCGCAACATCATCGTGCGCGGCATCGATCTTAATGAATTGATCGGCGAGGATTTTGAGGTGCAAGGCCTCCGTTTTCACGGCATGGAGGAGTGCCGGCCATGCTATTGGATGAACCGGGCCATCGCGCCTGGCGCGGAAGAATTTCTAAAGGGCCGCGGCGGTTTGCGCGCGAAAATTCTTAACGATGGCAAGCTGCGTTCCGGCGCCGACGCGATTCGAGTTGACGCGCGTGAGAGCTCGATTGCCTCTCCCTTTGCAAGGGAGAGGGAAGGGTGAGGGTTTATCCTGGGAGCATCGCTGCGTGTGAACCCCTCACCTCAGTCCTCTCCCCTTCATGAAAGGGAGAGGCGGATTTTGTCCGGCTCGCGAGCAAATCTCACCGCTGTGCTGCTCGCTGGTGGCGAATCAAGGAGGATGGGCAGGGACAAAGCAACGATTCTGTTCCGCGGAAAACCAATGTGGCAGGTCCAACTCGAAGTGCTGCGGAGACTGGAGCCGTCAGAAATCTTGGTTTCAGCAACAACTGATCCGCGTTGGCGGCCTGCCGATGTTCAGTTCGTCGCCGACGATCCGCCGTCGCACGGACCGCTTAGTGGCCTCGCTGCATCGCTCGCGCAGATGCGCAGCGCGTATTTGCTGGCGCTCGCCATCGATATGCCGTTCATGAGCGAGAATTACCTGCGCTATCTTTACGATCAGATCGAGCCGGGATGCGGAGTTGTTCCAAAGATCGGCTATCGGTACGAACCGCTGGCAGCGATTTATCCAGGAGAGGCGTGTGTTGATTTTCGCAATGCGCTGTCGTGCGAGGATTTTTCTTTGCAAACACTCGTGCGCCGTCTCATCGCGGCTGGAAAACTGCGAGAAGTGCGTGTGAAAGGCCAACAGAAAACACTCTTTCTTAACGTGAACGAAATGGCTGACCTGCAATCTGCGTGAAGCTGCAAGGTGGATCGGCTTCTCCGAAGACGATGTCCATCGCCACAGGCGCAAGATCAAATCCAGCGACAACGCCGCTAGCCAACGCGTTCCACCTTGCATTCGTAGCGCACGAAAATCGAACTCCATGAAAAACGCTCTTGCAAATCAACTGCGGCTGCTCGATATGTCCACACCGATTGGGGATTAATGATGAAGTGGTCGGTATTTCGCGGCGCGTTTTTATTTCTTTCGCTTCCGGCGTGTGCCTTTGCCGCCAACAGCGTAGTGAATCTCTCGCATTACGACATGATGCGGCCGGATTTTGTAACGATGAAGAGCGAGGGAATCGTCGGTGTGATCCACGAAGCTACGTATCCGCGCTTCGAGCGTGACACGAAATATTTCGAACGGCAGCAGGCCGCGACACGCGTCGGTTTGCTCTGGGGAGCGTATCACTACGCCAACGGAACCGATCCCATTCGCCAGGCTGATCATTTCTTAAGCGTCGTGTCCAGCGCGTGGGCGCAAGCTGATCCAGCGGCGCGGTCAAACGGCGTCTTGCTGGTGCTCGATTTCGAAAAGAACGGTCACTATCCGGGCGGCACGATGCGCGTCGATCAAGCGGTCGCGTTCGTCCAGCGGATCCATGAACGTACCGGTAAATACCCCGGCATTTATTCGGGCGAATATCATATGCGACAGACTCTTGGGAGTCGGAATGTGAGCGGCGTGCAGAAGAGCATTTTAGCAAATTGCTGGCTCTGGCTGGCAAATTATAGCAACCAACCGCGAGCCACATCGCCTTGGGACTTCTGGCATCTGTGGCAGTATTGCGGCGATGGCAAGTGCAAACTCCCTCGATCAGCTTATCCGAAAAGTGTTGCGAACGTCGCCAGGGCCGAACGCAACATCTTTAACGGGAGCCGGACTGCGTTACAAACTTTCTGGCAGGAACGCGCATGGACTCCCGGCGGCGAAAAAGCTCGTCGCGAACCGGAGCGGACGCTCACGGCTGAGCTTTAGGCACGGCGAGCTGTTCGAAACCCAAGGAGCGACGGCTTGGGCAGACGTCGAGGCGAGGTGCCGCTATTTATCGAGTCATGCGGCAAGTCAGAATGCTGCTGCGCACCAAACGTGACGGCTGGGAAGCCGTCACTCCTTGAGCCGCCGCTCCCTATTTTTGAATACCGCGCTGCGTGGTGAGATAAACCGCAAAGCTCCCGAGCCAATGGCCGCCTTCGTAGTGCTCACCGGTTACTGCTGCGAGGCCGGCGCGGCGATGCGCTTCCGCTGCTGTTCCCAGCGCA
>DATEZD010000224.1:0-17805 GCA_035255865.1 Candidatus Udaeobacter sp. | reverse complement strand
AACGCCAGTTAGCAGTGAGAAATGGTTGCATGCGAAGGTTCGGCGGTCATAGACGGCCGCTACAGAATTAATCGCCCCGCTGAACGCGATGCCGCGCAGACCTTCGCTCTGGGGTCACTGCAACAATTTTTCGAGGGACGGGCTCGGTTCTATGCCCAGCGCAGTGGCCCGGGCATAATGTTCTTTGGCGAGTTCTTTCGAGCCCGGCTGCGTGGTGATGAGAATGACCGCGAGGTTAAAATGCGCATCGGCGTCGTCAGGGTTGTTGGCAAGCGCCTGAAGAATCTCCTTCTCTGCTTCTTTCTGTCGGCCTTTCTGGCTGGCGGCGATACCGAGATAATTGTGAGCGGTCGCGCTTTTGGGGTTGATCGCAATTGCCTTCGTTAACTGCACGATCGCCTCGTCAAATTTCGATTGCCGATACTGAACAATGCCCAGCGTGGTGAGCAGAAAATCGTTGTCCGGCGAAATGGCCACGGCTTTTTCCAGCGTTGATTCGGCGGAACGCAGGTCGCCGTTGCGAACGTAAACGACGCCGAGGTTGGAAAGCGCTTCAAGATTGTTCGGATCTTCGGCCAGGATTTGCTGATATTGCTTTCCCGCTGCTCTATAATTGCCCTGCTGAAAATTCTTGCCGGCCGTACGGACGAGACCGCGCATTTTCGGTGGCGGATCTATTTTGGACGGATCGGGCCTGTTCGTTCCCGTGTCGCTGTCGCCGCCCGATCTTGCGTTAGCGTTTGCTTTTGCAGTCCCAATCGAATTCGACGCCGATTTTTTTTCAAAAACAAAACTCGCTTTAAATAAGCCCGCGCGCTGGTCTGAAACTGAGACCACGGGCTGCCGCAGCAAAGCGAGCTCTTCGCCGTTTAATTTTGTCACCGGCTGCGCGAGAAATTCGATCTGTTTGTTCAACGTCTCCGATCTGATCTTCAATTTATCCAGTTCCACGACGACCAGCTTCCTTGTCTCGTCGCGACGCGCTTCTTCCTGGCGCTCGCGCACGACGATGTTTCGCAGTAACTCGTTTTCTCTCGTCAGCTGCGCGGACTCCTCGCTGTTTGCGCCGGCCAGCTTCGCAACTTGAAGCTCGGTGCCTGCGTCATCCAACTGAACGGCAAGCTCCGCAGCTCTTGCTATCAAATAATCATTTCTTTTCTGGCTTTCGCTCAGCTGCTCTCGAAGCTGCGCGATTTGGTCGTTCATTTCGGCAAATGTCTTCGCATTCACCGGATCGCTCTCGCCAAGGTTGCGGACCTTTTCCTCCGCATTTGCCAGTTTTTGTTGCAAATTGTCCTTCTCAGCCAGGAGCAACTGGACGCCCTGTTCGGGTGCTTGCACGAGCCTGAATTGGGCGAGGGCTTCATCGCGCTGGCGCTCAACCGCGGTGAGTTGCTCGCTCGCCGCGGCGAGTTTTGCCTGCGTGTCGTCCCTTTGCTTTTCCGCTGCCACGCGCGCCTGATCCGCTCCGGCAACGGCGTCTTTCAATTGGGTAATCTCCGAGCGCAATTGCTGCTGCTCCCGGGCGCTATTTTCCTGCGATGCCTGGGCTGCTCTTAATGATTCCTGGATCTGTACGAGTTGATCGCGCGCCTCACGTTCTGACTTTCTCGCTTTGTCGAGGTCGTCTTGTGCTTTTTCAAGCTTGGAATTTGTTTCCTGTAGCCGCGTGTTGACGGCTTCCTTTTCTTTTTGTGCGCTTTCGAGATCACTGTGCGCTTTGTCGAGCGCGGTTTGCAGTTGATCGGATTTGCCCCGTAATTTTTTTGTGGCCTCATTGCTCGCTACATCACGCGACGCCTGGGTAGCGCTCTTGTCCGATTGCGGGGCCACAACTTCAGGCCCCGGCTCGGACCAGTCGTCGCCCTCCGGCAGTGAGGGGGCAACTTCAGGCAAGGGATTTGCGCTGGCGCTTAGCGCATTTTGCTTCGTCAACCTCTCCTGGATGCGCAAAATTCCTTCGCTGATTTTTTGGCCGCGATATTCCACGATCGCTGGCTGCCAATCAACATGCGATCTGCGCAGTTCCGCGATCAGGCTTCCAGCAAACCGATATTTGGCCAGCGCCGTCTTGAACCGGTTTTCGTGCTCCAGCTTTTCGCCCTGTTGCGCGGAGAGATATGCTTTAAGAAAAATTTCGCTCGGATCATCCTGCTGCCCCACAAGAACGTGCGTAACCCGGAGGAAAAAGAAGAGAACGAGCAAAGCCGCAAAGGCTCGCCTCATGCGATGACGAGGTGCCATGACAAGCCGGCTGTGGGGAGATTCTCGTTCCACCGGCGGCGAGAATTAGTGGATTGATCGGGAAAAGTCCAGTCCTTTATTTGCAAAAAAAGATTCGAATTTTAAAATCTTATTTTCCAGCCAATGGATGGTGGCCGTAGCTCAATGGTAGAGCCCCAGATTGTGGTTCTGGTTGTTGCGGGTTCGAGTCCCGTCGGCCACCCCAACGCGCCGCGGCGCGAATTTCAAATTTCAAATCTCAAATTCCAAACTCGCCATCTTGGCCTTTGGGATTTGGAAGTTGGGATTTGGGATTTACGGAGTTGTGCCTGTAGCTCAACCGGATAGAGCTTCTGACTTCGGATCAGAAGGTTGGGGGTTCGAATCCCTCCAGGCACGGATTTAAGCTCAGCGTTGCATTCGCCGGGTTACTGAGAGGTCTGCAGTCAATCAGCCAGCAATTAATCAGTCGCCATGCTGAAGCCGCGTTGCCTCGACAGGCGAGAACAATTATTGATCTTTTAAGGCGATGAGGAATCGGCGAGACGAAGATTTCATGCGCGCCGCGCTAAACGAGGCGAAAAAAGCGCTCGGCCAGACCAGTCCAAATCCGGCGGTCGGAGCGGTTCTGGTCATAAACAATCGAATAGCAGCGAAAGGGCATCATCGCGAAGCGGGTCGCGATCACGCTGAGATCGAGTGCCTCCGCAATTTCGGCGCGCGAGTGCCTGCACGCGCCACGCTCTACGTTACCTTGGAGCCGTGCTCCACGACGGGGCGCACTGCTCCGTGCACAGATGCGATAGTCAAGGCTGGAATCAAAAACGTAGTAGTGGGCGCGCCTGACGTGAATCCGCGCCACTCCGGCAAAGGCATCATGCAATTACGAAATGCGGGGGTCAAAGTGCGAGAAGGCGTTTTGGCCAATGAATGCGCACGGCTCAACGAGGCTTTCAACAAGTGGATTGTTAGTGGACGCCCTTTCGTCATCGCGAAGTGCGGAATGTCGCTTGATGGTCGCTTGACGCGGCCCGCCAGCGAGCCTCGTTGGATCACAGATCGTTCGGCCCGTCGCCATGCAAACAAGCTTCGCGCGCACGTGGACGCGGTGCTCGTTGGCGCGGAAACTGTACGGGTTGATAATCCACGATTAACCGTGCGCGGTGTGCGCGGGGCGCAACAACCCTGGCGCATCGTGTTGACGCGTTCTGGCAACCTTCCACGGTCGGCTCACTTATTTTCCGACCGGTTCGCATCACGAACGCTGGTCTACAAAGGAAAGCCCCTTGCCACCGTGCTGAAAAATCTTGGCGAGCGCGGTATCACCAGTGTGTTGATTGAAGGTGGCGGCGAAGTGCTGGGACAGGCGCTCGACGCGCGTCTCATTGACAAGATGCAACTATATCTGGGTCCGATCTTGAGCGGAGGACCAGTGATCGCGTTCCCGGGCCGGGGCGCCAAAAACACCGCGTATGCGATGCGCCTTCGCTGCGTTTCGTATCAACGAATTGGCCAGACGGTTTGTATAACAGGGTATCCTGAAGTCGCGGCGGCCGGGTAAAAGCGGGAAACTTTTGGCGACGCCTCCTGTTTAATCATTAGGAGGTAAATAATGAAGAAACTTCTGTTAATTGCACTGGTGGCGGGGGGTTTGAGCTTTGCTGCGGCGCCACGTTCCGATGCTCAAGTTTACTTCAGCGTTGGGTTCGGACCGGGCTACTACGGAGGATATTACCCTTACGGCTACTATTATCCGTACCGTTATTACTACCGGCCGTACTACGGTTATTCCTATTACCGGCCGTATTACTGGTACGGCGGACACCGTTATTACTACCGCCACCATCGTCACCATTATTACCGACACTAAGGTGACTAGGATCTAGAAATCCAGACTGAGCTGAGCTGGCTCGAAAGTAATTTCGGGCCAGCAGCAGTTTTAAAGGCGAATCCTTTCCCTGCGCGAAGCCGGGATCTACTTTTTTGGATTAACCGACTCCGCCGATTTCGCGCCAGGACTTTTGGTCGGCTGGTCAATTTGGAATTCTTTCTTCAGCTGCTGAATCAACGCTGGTAATTCCTTCTGCCGTTCCGTTTCGATCTGTTGCCGGAACGCTTGCTCAACTTTCCGGCGTTCCTGCATGTAGCGGGATTCAAATTGAGCGCGTTCCTGTGGATTCAGGCGGAGGCCGGATTCGTTAAGCGCCGCTTCAGTCTCCCGCTTGATGGTCTCACGCCGCAGATTTTCTCGCTGGCGCATCACGTTCCGCTCTTCCGGACTCATCCGCATCCACCGCTCGGCGTTGCGCTGGAAATTTTGCCGGGCTTCTGGAGGAAGTGCCATCCACCGTTCACGTATGCTCTGGTTTGGCGGTGGCCCATGAGGAGGTCCGGTGGGCGGCCGGCCCATGGGTCGATGTGGTTGTGATTGCGGTTGCGCTTGTGCGGCAGCGCAGGATAAAGCGAAAGCCGACAGAGCAACGATTAACTTACAAAGTCGGCTTTTCTTCCCACACGGTATTTTCATCCCAGGCGATCAATTCATCCAGATCAGCCACGACGTCATAATCCTGTGGATCGATTTTAGCCACCACGTCTAAATCATTTGCAGACGTTGTCTTCGAGACTGGATGATGCGTGGCGATAGCCATGCCGACCACGACGATTGCCACAGCGGATGCCGCAACAAGTCTTCGCAGGCTAAACCAGTTTCGCGCTCGATCGAGACCAGTTGCGTCGTGGCGGATCTTTCTCAGCACGTTCCGGGCGAAGAATGGCGAGAGCGTGGGCTCGGGAACACGCCCAAGGATATCCCACAATTCGTTGTCATCTTGACGTTCCATAGTCTCCAATCAATTGAACTAACTGCAGCACCGGAAGTTGCGCTGGAATGGGTGCCGAAAATGATACTTTAGATTCCTGGGGCTTCAAGGAATCCCTCCAGTTGCCGAATACGGGTTGGATGCCTCATTTTGCGCAAGGCCTTTGCTTCAATCTGGCGAATGCGCTCGCGGGTAACTTGGAACTGCCGGCCTACTTCCTCCAAGGTTCGACTGTACCCGTCGACCAGCCCAAATCGTTGTTCGAGCACTTGCCGCTCCCGGTCAGTAAGCGTCTCCAGCACATCCTTGATTTTTTCCTTCAGCAGAACAATCGCGGTCATATCGCTCGGATTTTCCGCGCCTCTGTCCTCGATAAAGTCGCCGAAATTTGTCTCTTCGCTTTCGCCTACCGGGGACTGTAGCGAGATTGGTTGCTGCGCCATCTTCAGGACCGCCCGAACACGGTCCACTGGCAGGAGAACTTCTTCGGCCACTTCTTCGGGCGTCGGTTCTCGTCCGTATTCCTGCACCAGCTGTTTCTGTACACGCATCAGCTTGTTAATTGTCTCAATCATGTGCACTGGAATTCGAATCGTACGCGCCTGGTCCGCAATGGAGCGGGTGATGGCCTGGCGAATCCACCACGTCGCGTAAGTGGAAAACTTGTAGCCCCGCCGGTATTCGAATTTCTCGACTGCCTTCATTAATCCCATGTTCCCTTCCTGGATCAGGTCGAGAAACGACAGACCGCGATTGGTATATTTTTTCGCGATGGAAATAACCAGACGGAGATTGGCTTCAACCATTTCGGTTTTGGCTTTGAACGCCTGGCGCAACCAGCTCTTCAGCGTCCGATACTCTTCTGCATATTCCGGAAGCGAAAACCACAGGCTCTTTTCTAACTCGCGTATCTTGTTCTGAAGTTGGAGCCGCCGTTTTTGACTGCGAGTATTCTTCGCGATCTCGGTTTGAAGGTAAAGCGACGTGTGGTGCGCGTCGTCCGCCAGGTGCACAAATTCCTCTGTAACTCTTTGCTTGAGGTAAAAATGCGGATAAATCCGCTGCAGCGAATTCATGGTTCTTTGCAAGGCCCTAGACTTCTGGGAACGTTTCCTCGAAGAGTTGCGTGCAAGTCCGCAAAATTGCCGGCTAATCGACATGCTTAATTGTTCCACCTGTCTGCAAAGACGGGGGAGGTTCTTCATATACCTTTCCCGGCTCTCGATTTTTTTGTCCAGAATGACTCGGTCGAAGCGTTCCCCGCCCTCGAGCAGCTTTTGGGCGAGCTCCAGATGGGCGCGGGCAACGAATCCAAAGCGACTAATGTGCCTCTGTACCATCCCCTCGGCTTCTTCGATGCGTTTGGAAATTTCGACTTCCTGTTCCCGGGTCAAGAGCGGGACCTGGCCCATCTGCTTGAGATACATCCGTACCGGGTCGTCCAGAATATCGACCTTGGTTTCTGTTCTCTCTTCCTCTTCTTCCTCCTCGTCTGCGTCTTTCTTACCGTCCTTGTAGCGATCCACCTCCGACGCTTCGATAATGTCGATCTCCAGACGGCGCAGTCGCGTAAGGATAAGATCCAGTTCATCAGCATCGGTAACTCCCTCGGGCAACGCCTCGTTTAGATCATCAAATGTCAGGTAGCCTTGTTCTTTTGCCAGCTTGATCAGTTCACGAATGCGATTCTGGACTTCAATAGTCGAAAATAAATCAGCGGCCGCCAGCCGCTGCGCTGCTTCGGGCAGCGGTCCGTTATTATGCCGCGCCAATCTGGGCCTGATGCGCTTGATTTTGAGCGCAGCGATTCTTGGCTTTTTCCGATTCTTTCGAAGCGCGAAACGTCTTCTGGATACGCTGCGGCGGCGATGGCTTCGATTAAGCCGTTGCGTCGACGATTGTCGCCTGCCTCCCCTTCGTTTCGAATGCCTGGCCAAGTTTCCGTTAAGGATTAAAAATGCCCATGTCTGTCCAGATCGGCACTTAACTGTCGATTTTGGTGGCAGACGAAAGCTTCGGAAGTTGGTGGAGTTCCTGTGTCAGGTCAAGAATTTGTTTCTGTAAATTGACGATGTCTCCGGTGCTCAGTTCCGGCAGCTTTATGCGGTTCTGTGCGGCGACCAGGCGGCGCCGCAGCATGGCATGGCGAATGCCAAGCCACCATTTCTCAACCATCGTTTCTGTGTCGGCGGGCACTTTTTGCAGCATCCATGCTGAAACAAGCGCCTCTTCCGCGGCAGAGAGCGACGCCATGAAAGCGCTCAGCGACGCAGGATCGTCAGGATGCAGCTCACTTTGAAGAATCCGGATGAGAATCTCCGCATCTGGCACTTGCTCGAGAGTCTCGCGCCAATTTTGCGCGAGAAGAAAATTTCGTGCCGCTTCATCGCGCAAAGCCAGAAGGCAAAGCATCGCAATGTCGTGTCGCGGTGCTGGCGCAGCCTGAACACGCGCAGACTCTAGTGCTTCCGAGGAAGCGGTCCCGCGGGGCTTCGTCGAAAGGAGTGTTCCAAAATCTGCGGGAGAGACACCCAGGCGCGCGGACGCTTTGTTCACCACCTCCCCGCGCATGAGCGGATCGTGCACCCGCGAGACAGTCTCGGCTAATCTGCGCGCAAGTTGCAATTTCGCGCCCAGAGAGCTCACGTCTGCCGCCCGCATTTCCCGCTCGATCCAATAATCAAAAAAATCTTGCGCACTCGCGACACGATTTTCGAATTTCTCTTTACCCTCTCGACGAACCAGGGAATCGGGATCTTCCCCAGCCGGCAGCTCCACTACGCGCACGATCAGATCGTTTTGCAACAATGCATCGAGAGAACGCTCGGCGGCTTTGGCGCCGGCCGTATCAGAATCGAAGCACAGAACCACGTCATTTACAAAACGTTTCAGGATTCGGGCCTGATTTTCCGTAAACGCTGTCCCCTGTGGCGCGACCACGTTCGTGATTCCCGCTTCGAACAAGCTGATCAAATCGATTTGGCCCTCACACACGATTGCGGAGTTGGCTTCGATCAACGCTCGTTTGGATTTGTGCAGTCCAAAAAGCACGTTGCCTTTCCGGAAAAGCGGCGTCTCGGGCGAGTTCAAATATTTTGCTGCGCCTTCTTCATTTTTCAGAAGCCGTCCGCTGAACGCGATTACTTCGCCGAGATCGTTGCAAATTGGAAACATGATTCGCCCACGGAAGCGATCATAGGATTTTGACGTTTGATCTGGCGAACGTTCGCTTTCGTCCTTCGTTTTAACGAGTCCGCTCGCGATTAGGTCACGCACATCGTACCCTCGTCCGCGCGCCCAACTGCCGAACGCGTCCCACTCGTCAGGCGCGTAGCCGAGTAGCCAGCGTTTCGCGATTTCCACCGTGATGCCGCGCTGCTTTAGGTATTTTTGCGCCGGTTCGCCGACCTCTCTCTTGATTAAATTTTCATGAAACCATTCCGCAGCTTCCGCATGTAATTTTAGCAAAAGCCGACGCGCCTCACGTTGCTGATCTTCCTCGGGCGCGCCTCCACGGGACGTCTCCACCACGGTGATGCCGACTCGCACAGCGAGTTTGCGCACGGCTGATGGAAAATCGGTGTGCTCATAATCCATCACAAACCTGAATACGCTCCCACCCACGCCGCACCCGAAGCAATGGAACGTCTGCCGACCAGGGCTCACCATGAACGACGGCGTTTTCTCCTGATGAAAGGGGCAGAGCGCCTTGAAATTCGCTCCCGCGCGTTTCAGCGGAAAATACGAGCCGATTACTTCGACGATGTCGTTTGCGGCAGCGATTTGCTCGATTGTCTCCGAAGGGATCGTTCCCATGCGCGCCTGATTATTTTTGCCTCGTTTGATTTCGGAAGCGATGCCAAACTTACGCAGTGCGAATCAATGTCCAACCCGTGAAACTGTTATTGGCAATTCTGTTTTTCGCCTTGCCTGAGATAGCGACAGCGGAAGTGCGCGAGCCTATCCACAAAGGCGACGTCGTTGTCGTGCCGTTGCGAGGCGAGGTTGCGCCTTCGCTCCTGGCGTTCTTGCGGCGCGCAGTCAAAACGGCCGAAAGCAACGAAGCCTCTGCGATTATTTTCGACATGAACACTTACGGCGGCCGATTGGATGCCGCGGCCGACATCGTGAACGCGCTCAATCAAACGAAAATTCCCACTTACACCTTCATTAACACAAACGCCGGTTCTGCCGGCGCGCTGATCGCCGTTGCCACGCAACACATTTACATGTCGCCGGTGAGCGCAATTGGCGCCGCCGCTCCGATCCTCCCAACGGGTGAAGATCTTCCCGCTACGGCGAAGGAAAAGACGATTTCGTACTGGTCTGCGCTCGTCCGCGGTTCCGCGACCAAGAATGGACACAATCCCGACGTCGCCGAAGCGTTCATGAACAAAGACAAGGAAGTGAAAATCGGCGACCGCGTCGTTCATCCCAAAGGAGCGATCCTCAGTTTGAACGCTCAGGAAGCAACTGAACGGATCAACGATAAACCGTTGCTCGCAGAAGGCATCGCCGATTCGATTGCCGATCTGACTAAGAAAGCTGGACTCAAAGGCAACATGGCGACGATCGAACCTACTGGCTTCGAGCAGATCGCGTTTTGGATCACTACGCTCGCGCCTTTGCTGCTGCTAGGTGGAATCCTCGGTGCCTATTTGGAATTCAAAATTCCCGGAGCGACGTTGCCCGGAGTTATCTCTGTAATTTGTTTCGCGCTGTTTTTCCTCGGGCATTACCTGGCTGGCCTCGCGGGTTGGGAAGTCGTTGCGCTCTTCATTCTCGGAATAGTTCTGGTGTTGATTGAGATTCTCTTTTTCGCGCACACCACGATCGTTTTCGGAGTGCTGGGCGTGTTTCTCATGCTCGCCTCGCTGCTCTGGACGATGGTCGATCGCTATCCGGGTCAAGACTTTTTCCCCACCGGTAAAATGCTCGCGATGCCGCTGCTCAACATGTTCATCGCGATCGTGGGATCGTCTATCGTCATTGCGCTGCTTGCGCGTTATCTGCCGCGTACGAGCATCTACCGACGATTCGCCTTGATGGATTCAAATCCGCCGGGTCCATCCCTCGCTGGCGCACCGCGCCAGTTTGCGACCGCGCTCGCACTGACACCCGGAATGCAGGGCACCGCGGTCACCGTCTTGCGACCCAGCGGCAAAGCGCGTTTCGCTGATCACGTTGTTGATGTTGTGACCGAAGGCGAATTCATCGCCCCGCAGACACAAGTCACGGTCATCCAAACTGACGGCATGCGCGTCATCGTGAAAGGCGCAGAGTAATTTATTCTCAGCCACCCGCGACAACGCGGATGAATTCGATGCGGTCGCCCTCGGACAACGGCCGCCTCTTCCACTCGTGTCGATGCACGGCGAGACCATTGTGCTCCACCAAGATCGATTGCGGCGGCAATCGATAACGGTCGACTAAGTCCGCAATCGTCTTCGCTTCACGCGCATCTACGTGTTCGCCATTGAGTGAAATCTTCACGCTCGGCAAAGAGCCTGGTCCCAATCTTTCCAGACCGGTTCGAGCCCGCACCGACGAAGGACTGCGGCGATTTCGGTGGGGGGACGTTCGTCACTGATCTCGAATTGGCCGGTCGCGAGCTGGTCTTCACCGTCCTGATATTCCGGCGCGACGATCCGGCCGCGGACGGTGCGGTGCAGATGTTCACGGCCTTGCCGGGTGTAGCCGCCTGGCTCAGTGTGACTGCCGGCGCTCATCGTCGTTACTCCAATTGACGCCAGAGCGTCTCGCAGCGCTGCGCGCTCGCGTGTGCTCAGCACGATGCCAAGCTGCGGGAAGGTAATGCGCAACGCACACATCAATTGCGCCAACTCGCGATCAGTCATCGAGAATAGCGGACGAAATCCGCCGGCAGCTGGACGCAACCGGGGCAGGCTCACAGTGATTTGCGCCTGCCAGCAGCATTTAAATAAATGTTCCAAGTGCGCAGCGAGCGCGACCGCTTCATCCTGCCAGCGCGATAAGCCGATGAGCGCGCCGATGCCGAGCCGGCGAAAGCCGGCGGCGTAACCGCGCTCTGCGCAATCGAGCCGAAAATTAAAATCGCGCTTCGGTCCGGCGGTATGCATTTCCGCATACACGCCGCGATTGTACGTCTCCTGATAAACGACGAGGCCTTCGGCGCCAGCCTCGACAATCGGCACATAATCCTCTGTTTCCATCGGGCCGACCTCGATGGAGATGGACGAAAAATCTGGAGCTAGAGCACGCACGCATTCAGCCAAGTAGTCGCGGTTCACAAATTTGGGATGCTCGCCGGCGACGAGAAGGATCTGCCGAAATCCCTGACGCGCGAGATGCTGCGCTTCGGCAATCACTTCATCCACGTCGAGCGTGACGCGAAGGATGGGATTGTCGCGTGAAAACCCGCAGTAGCGGCAATTGTTGATGCATTCGTTGGAAAGATAAAGCGGCGCGAACAGCCGCATTGTGCGTCCAAAATTTTGCAGAGTGAGGGAGCGCGAAGTCTGCGCCATCGCTTCGAGTTCCTCATCGGATTTCGGGGCGATCAGGCGCTCGAAACGTTGAACGACCTCCGATTTCCTCAAAGCAAGACTGTCCAGGGTTTCGACAAAAGACATCGGCATAATTTCGTGCGCCTACCGGCGTTCGCAAATGCCGATCACCGCTTCGCACTGAAACCCTCCGACCCTTCAGCGGACTGGAGACCGCCGCTCCTTGGGTTCACCCATGTACAAAACAAGCGGCGTCCGGTGTTCCGGACGCCGCTGTAACAAATACTATTGCGGCTGCTTAGAAGGCGAAATTCACGCCGGTACGAACCATGCCGAAGTTGTTCTTCGTTCCATCCACGACGTTCCAACTGAAATCACTGATCCAGCCGATATGCGACGTGAAGCGGTATTCGATGCCCGCACCGAATTGCCCAACGGCCTTCGATTCGTGCTCTGTATGCCCAACTGTCTTGATAATGTCGAAGCCCTCGCCCCCGTTTCTACGAAGCCCACCGGGTCCTGTTACAGGCCGTCCGGTTGCAGGCCCGCCTGGCTCGTTTTCGAGAAAAAGCTCATTGATCGGCTCCCCACCACCGCCGCCAAAGATTCCGCCGCCACCAGCCCACACGTAGGGGGACCAGCGGCTGCAGTGGAACGGAAACCGGAAGGTCAAGGTGCCCAACACGGAACCGATTCCGTGGTGCTTATCGGTGAAGGTTTGCTGGAAAATTCGGTCACTGAAATCGACGAAGTCATTTTCCTGCGCCCGTCTTGCATCGGCGAACCAGCCTTCAATCCCAACGCCGAAATAACGGTGGAAAAAGTATTTGGCGTCTATGCCACCGCCCCAGGCATGGTCGGCATGCAAGTAGCGGTCATCTGGCCAGGTGGTTCCTGTGAAAATGTAGGTGCCCCATAGGCTCACGTTAAACTCCTGGTCGGCGTACCACTCCGGGCACGGAGGTGGAGCAGCCACCTGTTTCATTTCCTTCCCGGAATATTCGGTCCCGGCAAAGGCGATGGAAGCGAATGCAGCAATACCGCAAAGACCCAACAGCAGTTTTTTCATTTCATTTCTCCTTTGGTTAAGTTTTTGCTTTTACCTAGGACCTTTTACCTAGGGACGCTAGAAAATGTCAAGAGTTTTTTGGGTAGTGGCTCAGTTTGAAAACTGAGCCACTACCGAAACCTGTTTTAGCGGGAACTCCGACGTGATACGAGTGACAGGGTCACCACTCCTTGAAATCGCCCGCGTGCTCGTGCGTTTCGATCACGTTGCCCGCGTGTTGATGTCGAAGATCGCAATCTCCCTACGCTGGTGGCAGAATTGGAAGCGATCGGAGACGATCCAGAGAAGTTCATCGCGTTCCTCAGCCGTGTTGCTTAAAAAAAGAGCGCGAGCGTCATTGTCATCCGACCGCTCGCGCTCCTTATGAATCAATTCTCTATTTATGAGCTATCCTCACACGAGGCAGCCCGCTACGACTCCTAATCGCAGCAGGCGAGCGGGGTCAAGCACGAAAAGATTGTTCTAAACTCGCAAAAATCGCCCGTGTGCTCGTGCGTTTCGATCACGTTGCCCGCTTCATCGTAAACGCGGTCACAGCATCAGGTGAGCGGCTGCGATGCTTCGCATAGCCGAGTGCATTCGTGATCGCGTTTGGCTCGCCATACCACAGGCGACCGAACGGCAGCGCGTCGGAAATCAAATCGACGCCGCGCTTGTCTTTGCGCGGGCGGACTTCGTAAAGGTGCATCAGTTGCAGCGTAGGAAACTCGTATTTCAATCGCAAGCGCGATTGAGCGCCTTTGATCGCCGCGCACGGTTTGCACGTGGTTTGCAACCAACCATATTGCGATCTCAACCGTGTTCTTGGAGGATAGGCTATGACCAAGCAAGAAGCAAAACTGAGGGAACTGATGGGCAGCGCCTCGCTGCACTTCGATCTGTTATGCGCGGTCATAAGAACGCGCCGGACTCTCGAAGGCGCGGCTTCTGCCGCAACCAAGCTCGATCTCATCGAGAAAGCTACGGCTGGCATTCTGCCACGCTATGCGGGCGTCGGTCGTCTGCGCGATCTGCTTCGGTTCCAACGACCCGGAGGGCCTAAACCAGTCTGGCCGCTCACTGGCCATGAATACTACGTCACGTGGAGCAGCGCCTTTGAAACCAACAGGAGGAGACATTGAAATCTGCGAGTTTGCGCTGCATGGTTGCGCAATGATGACGACGAAGGTATTCACCGCGAATACGATCCAAGAACTCGAAACCATCGTGAACGCCTGGCTTTCTGAAAATCCCGGCGTCGAAATTCAATTTGTCGGTCAGAGTGAATCCGATGCATCCGCCCACGGATGGTCGATTACGTTCACGATTCTTTACAAGAAAATCGGTTCTTAACGCTGGATACGTGTCGATGACGTGCTGGCCGAATCAGGCTGTCATCCGGCAATCAAAAACGATTCGAGCGCAATCCTAGGCGCGGGACGCAGCCAAAATAAAGGCAATATAAAGGCAAGTGATTTCGGTCTGATCGAGGCGAATCACCTATTTTTCATAGGTGAGCCGGCAGTCGGATTCGAACCGACGACCTGCTGATTACAAATCAGCTGCTCTACCAGCTGAGCTATGCCGGCGAATTAAGGTTAACAGGTTACAAGCGTTCCAACGTTAAAACGGAAGGGCCAGAAAGCCATCGTAACTTTTGCAACCCTGCAATCTCTTGGACGCCCTTATCGGCTTATTCGCGGACGCGGGAGTAAGCCGAAAGCGGTCCGGCCGTTTCCAAATTCTTGATCACCGTACTCAGATAGACCGACTCGGGATAGAACGCCTTGTATTTTGTGATCTCTGCCCGATTCAACACTTTGAACCCATAGCGCTCGAACATTTTCTCGCCTCGTCGGCTTTCAAACGTGATGATCTGACCGCAGACCCGTTTTTCACCGGAACGATAGAGATAACTCAAATACGCACTCATCAGCGCGCGCGTAGTGGATACTTTTCGCGCATCCGGCAAAAGGTTGATGTGAAAATGCGGTACACGCCGGGGCTGGGCGGGGACTTCGTGCCACCCGTACATGAGGACCCAGCGAACAAACCGCCGCGAGCGCTCGTTGTAGCGAAAATAGCGCGTCAGCGCGCGAAAAAAGAGCCAGACGTTTTGATACAGCGCGTAGAGCTGGTTTTTCAGCGGCTTGCGCGAGCCGAGCAGATAACCGCGAATTTCGCCGTCCACCTCCAGGAGAAAACACGATTCCGGCTCGTGATCGGTGTAATAACTGGTGAGAAAATCGGCAAACAATTCGCGATCTTGGTACACCGGATCGATGGGGTCGCCGAGAAATCCGGTATCGCAGCAGAGTTTCCTTACCGCCTCGCGGTCGCATCTGCGATACGCCCGGATGAGGAACGGCTTGTGATTGTCGCTCGTCATTTAAAATCGGCGGTATTTTGAGCGAACCTCGCGATAAATGCAAAAAAGTTCCTCAAACACGCGGGGCCAGCTATAAAGGTTCTCAGCGGTCTGCGCAGCGCTCATGCCGAGGGTAGCCAATTTTTTTGCGCTTGAACCTTCAATCGCGCCGGCTAGCGCTTCCGGAGTGTTCTCGCGTGCCCACGATCCCTGGTCGTGACAAATAATCCGATCCATGTAACTGCCGCGAATTCCGACCACCGGCGTTCCGCACGCCTGACTTTCCAGCGCGACAAGGCCAAATGTTTCCTGGACACCCGGGTGAACAAATAGATCCGCTGCCCGATAGTAGTGGGCGAGATCAGCAGAATCAGTGCAATACGAAATCCATGAAATGTTTCTCCCGCAACTGCGGGACTCCCGCAATTTTTGTACTCTTTGTCGCTGCGGTCCATCGCCAATAATCAGCAGATGAAATTTATTCCGGTCTCGCTGGCGCAGAAGTTCGAATGCTCGGAATAGCGTTTGAGTATTTTTTTCTTTAGCCAAACGCCCGACGTAGAGCAGCAGTTTTTGGTCCGCCTCCACTCCTAACGACTGGCGTGTGGCTGGTGCATCGTAGGATGCTGGGTTGAAAACTTCCGTGTTCACCCCGAGCCGTACCGGCCGGACATTGTGCACGCCCCATTCAGAAAGGAGGTCTGCCAGTCTCTCCGACGGAACGAGCGTGGCCTGAAAGCGGTTATAGAGTTTACGCACATAGGCTCGCGTTAATTTCATGGCACGATGTGAGCCGCGTTTGCCCAAAAATCTTGCGGTGCCCTTCAAATACGCTTCGGGAAAATGCGAATGGTAAAAACCAACGACCGGAACTTTCAGCGCACGACCGACCGCAATCGCTTTCCATCCAATTTGATATGGGTCGCTCGATTCGATGAGATCGGGCCGCTCCCGTTCCAAGATTTCCTCGATCGCGCGCAGATTAAGCAGCGCGCGATAACGCGAACTCCGTGACACTAATGGCGAGCGAATCGAATAGATTCGCGACCGCACATCGGTTTCCACCTCGGTTTTTGAGCCGGGGACAACGAGAACATGCTCATCTTCCGGCGAGCTGTTCCTGATGTAAGCAATTTTCTCGTGGAGATAACGCTTCACGCCGCCGCTAAACGGAGAATAGAACTGAGTCAGGTCGCAGATCTTCACTACGCGGTCCCTGTAAGCCAGCCGCTCCGGTTGCCACATCGAGCGTCTGCAGGCAATACGCCTGCTCTACAATCTTCCGCGACCAGCATCAACGATTACCCTTCCAGCTCGCTCAGGTACTTCTCCGCATCCATCGCCGCCGCGCAGCCAGAACCGGCTGCCGTTACGGCCTGCTTGTAAACACGATCGGCAACGTCGCCAGCCACAAACACGCCGGGATACTTACTCTCCGCCAGATTTTTTGTAACTAAGTAACCCGCCGCATCCATGTCGAGTTTGCCCCGGTACGGTTGCGAGTTCGGGTCGTGGCCAATCGCCACGAACACGCACGCCACCGGAAGTTCGCGTTCCTCGTTTGTCTTCACATTACGCAAACGCACAGCCTGCATCTCGCCTTTTTCATCAGCAACGTATTTCGTAACCACAGTGTTCCACATCGGTTCGATCTTCTTGTTCGCAAATACGCGCTCCTGCATGATTACAGAAGCGCGCATTTTGTCGCGTCGATGAATCAGATAAACCTTTGAAGCGAACCGGGTGAGAAACAAAGATTCCTCCGCGGCGGAATCGCCGCCGCCAACCACGCAGACCGGCACATTTTTGTAAAACGCGCCGTCGCACGTGGCGCATGAGGTCAGCCCGTGCCCGATCAATTTCTCTTCGTCTTGCAGCCCCAGGTAGCGGGCTGAAGCTCCGCTGGCGATGATCAACGCTTGTGTCTCCAGCCATTCATCATCGGCTTTGACGCGGATGTACTTGTTGCTTCCATCGAAATCAGTCACCTCGGCGTAAGAGAAACGAGCGCCAAATTTTTCGGCTTGCCTGTGCATGTTGAGAATGAGCTCGGGGCCATCGATCCCATCCGGAAATCCGGGGTAATTTTCCACCAACGTCGTCGTAGAAAGCTGCCCGCCTGGCTGTCGGCCCTCCAGCACTAGCGGGCTCAAATTAGCCCGGGCAGCATAAATCGCCGCCGTCAGGCCAGCGCAACCGCTCCCAACAATGATCACCTTCTCCATCAATGAAATCTAGCACATCGCGCAAGTTGCGAAGATTCAGCTGGAACTCGCAGTCTTCGCGCGAAATTTCACGCCGTGACGCGCACAGAAATCTCATGAAGTCCGGCCACGCCGGAAAACGGGCCTCGGTCTTCTTCCCATTCCTGTACGTCGCCTTCACCGTCAGTGGCTCTCACGACGAGCGCGTAATCACCAGGTGCGTCTGGTTTCCATTCCGTCTTCCAAAGCGACCACGCGAGGTTACCCCCAGTGTAATAAATCTCGGTGTCGCGCCAGGATTGGCCGTTATCAAAGCTGAGTTCGACGCGCGAAATGCCACGGTCGCCGCCGAACGCGATGCCTTTCACTTCGATGGGAGCGATCAATTTGCCTAACGACACAAACGCCCAGTTATCGGGCACATCGATTCTCGATCTCGTGGGCACAACGAAATCCGGCCCCCATCCTTGTGTTTCATAAAAGCCTTTTGCGTTCGCGTCAGCCACTTCAATTCGGGTAACCCATTTCACATTTTTCTCGCCGAAGTAGCCCGGCACAATCACGCGCAAAGGATAACCGTGCCGATGCGGCAACGGCACGCCGTTCATCTCGTAAGCAAGCAGCGTTGTTGGTTCCATCGCCTTCTCCAGCG
>DATEZD010000223.1:0-7546 GCA_035255865.1 Candidatus Udaeobacter sp. | reverse complement strand
ACCTGCATTGCGAGGCACGTTATTCAGCGTGGCGATGAGAGCAAAACCCGCCTTCGCGTAAGACTACGGCGGGCAGGCAAGGAGCGGCGGTCTCCAGTCCGCCGAGGAAAGTAGCGCATGCGTCGCGCTTGCGTACTCTGTAAATGCGCAAGCGGGGACGCATGCGCTACCTTCAAATGCAAGGCGATATCGAACGTCTCTTGTTTGATGAGCCGGCGATCAACCGGCGGCTTGATGAGCTTGCACAGCAAATTTCGAATGATTATCGCGACCGCGAATTGACCGTAATCGCGGTCCTAACCGGCAGCCTGATGTTCATGGCAGATCTGCTTCGGCGAATTCCGCTCCCAGTTAGATTGGAGTGCCTGAGCGTAGCGAGTTATCACGGAAAAGCGCAGAGGAGCGGCGAGGTGATTTTCAAGCTCGCCACGGCGAGTCCGTCCGGCGGCGGACAGGTCGCCCTTCCCGATGTGACTGGCCGGGATGTTTTGATTCTCGATGATATTCTGGATAGCGGCCACACGCTCGCGGCCATCCGCGACAAACTGGAGACGGCTAGCCCGCGAAGCATTCGCGCTTGTGTTTTACTAAGCAAAAGGAAACAACGGGCTCGGGACCTCGAACCGGATTATGTTGGGTTTGAAATCGAAGATGAATTTGTCGTCGGTTACGGGCTCGATTTCATGGAACGTTATCGCAACCTCCCTTATATTGGCGTGCTGAGGAAGGAATTGCTGCAGGAATGTTGAGAGCAGCCGAGCGCCGGAGGCGCGACATGTTTATGGTCGAGGGAATCAGGACGTTCCGAACTCCGTCAGGAGCGGCATATGTTGCGACGAAAGACATGCCGCCCCTACGGGGCTAGGGTCTGTGTATGCGGTTGTTCTTTAAACATGTCGCCCCTCTGGCGCTCGGGCGAAGGCAACCATAAGATGAAAGTGCGAGTGCAATTTTACGCGCAACTACGCGATCTGATTGGAATTCGTGAGTTGGAGGTCGATCTTTCGGAAGGCGCGACTGTGCACGATCTGCTCGACCAAATCTATGCGAAACAACCTGCGCTTCGCTCCCACGACAAGAGCATTTTGATTGGCGCAGGTGTAGAGTTTGTCGATCGCAGTCACAAACTGAAACCGGGCGACGAGATTTCTATCATGCCGCCAGTGCAAGGCGGGTAATCAAGGAGCGGGGGTCTTTAGTCCGCCGTCTGGAAAGGGCGGATTGGAAACCGCCCCTCCTTGAGGTCAGCGTCGCCGCTTCGCATAGCGAAGCGGCTACAGAGTCAATCTCGAAAATTTTTGAAATTCGTGGCGACGCCGAAGTCGCGGCTGCGCACGAATTGAATCACTGCCTGTAGTTCGTCTTTCTTTTTTCCGGTGACCCGAATTTGCTGGTCCTGCAATTGGCTTTGCACCTTAAAGCCTTGTGACTTGATCGTCTGAATAATTTCTTTGGCTTTATTTCCTTCCAGGCCCTGCCGAATTTTCAATTCCTGCCGGGCGTGACCGACGGATGAAACAGCGGGCTCGTCCTGTTCGATGTTGCGCAGATCGACGCCGCGCTTGGAAAGTTTGCCGATGAGAATTTCGCGTAACCCATGGAGGTGAGCGGCGTCGTCGGCGGTGAGCGTGATTTTGTCTTTCTCAGGGAGAATTTCGGCGGCTACCCCCTTGAAATCGAAACGGGTGGCCAGCTCTTTGCGCGCCTGGTTGATGGCATTGTCGAGCTCCTGTTTGTCCACTTCTGAGACGATATCGAACGAAGGCATTTTCGGATTACGATTTTAGATTGTGGATCCGCCTTCGCCAAGGCTACGGCGGACAAGTTGTGGATTAATCAAATCCCGAATCATAGCGTTACGGACTGGTTTTCACGATTCTTAAATCGCCATCCTTCGCGCGCATTGTAACTGCGGCCTCGCCTCCGCCGTGGATCAACATATCGATCTTTGTGATCTCTTTCGTTCCGCGCTGGGCTGGTTCTTCAAAATCACTTCCAATTTTTCCGTGCCCCGTTTCCGCAACCAGATGACAAACAATATCAGCCGGGAGAAAGGCCCAGGCATTTCCGTGCGCGATATTTGTTTGAATCGAAAATGTTCCCGGCTCCCACCAATCGTAAACCAGGGTGAGCGTGCCGCGATCCAGCGTGAGGGCGACATTGCCAAAGCAGTTATGAGCAAACATCCGCCCGCTCCCCAGGCGCGCGTGCACCCTCTGGCTGCGCATTCCATCCACAAAAACTTCACCATCGCCTAATTCCAGGCGCGCGAGATTGGCCGTTGCCGGGACGACGATGGTGTAATCAACCGTCCCAGAGCGATCGAACAGCGCCCATTTCGGTTTGGGAGGGAATTTGGTGTTGATTGCAACGGAACCTGGCTGGATGGAAACATCGACCGCGATCTGTTTCAGTCGCTCGCGAGTGTATGCTCGCTTGATGGCTTGCACCCGCATCTCGTTTGTGCTCGAACCGTAAACGAAGACCGCGCCCTCGCTGTTGATGAGCGTGACGTTTGCGGTCGGTTCAATCGTGTAGACTTGCTCGAATGCTTCCTCCAGGGTGCGGTCCGCGGCAGCCCCGCAGCCGGCCAGCGCTGGCAACAATGCGACTAACAAAAGCCTTGAACAACCTGATCCGAACTGACCGCCGCTTACGGTTGTAACTGACGGGGTTCGCGCTGCGTTCAAAGCGCCTTGTTTCGCCTCTCCGATCGGAGAAGGAGAGAGGACTAAGGTGAGGGGTAGGGCATTTAACCGAGCTTTGGAGTGGACCCTCACCCTCCCCCTCTCCCTCGGCGGGGAGAGGCGAGCCCAAACGTTCTGCCAATTAGTAGCTGCTGATCGCACGCACGAATTCCATCACTGCATGTGCGTGGCTGATCAAGGGGAGAAATGCCGTCAGCGCGAGAACCGCCCAAAGCGAGGCTTCACCCCAAAAATCCTGGCGTGCTTCGCTTTGGTAATAATCGCTTGTGATATTCCAAAACGATCGTGCACGGGTGTGCACATAACCTGCGCTCGCCCCCTCGAATGCGACAGAATGGTAATTGTAATCTGTAAGCGGCGAGCGGCGGCTTCTGCACTTGCCACCGTCAAATGATTCACCGCGGCGAGAACTGATAATTGTTGAGATTGTCGGTTTCATAATTGTTGTTTCCTATGAGATGCGCCGCGCATCTGAGTTGGATTCAAAAATTTCGCAGTCCATGAAGTCATCATCTGCTACGCCCTCATAAGGAAGGTTTGCCCACGCGTATCCGTTCTCATAATATCGGTGCCGGAAATTGTGCCGAAGCTGTCTCGATCCTGGTGGCAGGGCCTGCTTGTTATCGCAGCGGTTGCAGCCGCAAGCGTGCTCACATTGATTTCGCTCCGCGATTTCCAGCGCGAAGGCGTACCGCCGCAGAATCGCCCCATCCAATCGCAGATCGCCGGTTATGTGAGTTCGAATGCTTGCCGCGCCTGTCATCCCGGAAATTACGCGAGCTGGCACGCGTCTTTTCATCGCACCATGACGCAGGTGGCAACGCCACAGAGTTTGCCGCCTGACACGGACAAGCTCGAGCTTGCGTTCAACGGGCGCGAATACAAAGCCGAGCGTCGCGGCGAAAAGTTTTTTGTCCGCATGCGACCAGAAGGCGGCAGTTATGGCGAACCGCAGCAAGTCGTGCTCGTGACCGGTTCGCACAACCTGCAAATCCTTTGGCTGGAGACCGGCGAGGGCCGGACCCTGCAACAATTTCCCTTCGGCTACATCGTCGCTGAAAAAATGTGGGCGCCAGTGAGTGAGACCTTCCTGCTTCCGCCGAATGCGAAGGAATATTATTCGACGGGCGCATGGAATGGCGCGTGCATGGATTGCCACGTCACGCAGGGGCAGTCGCGTTTTGTCGCGGGCAACAAATGGGACTCACAGGTGGCTGAGTTCGGGATCGCGTGCGAAGCCTGCCATAGCGAGGGGCGCGAGCACATCGAGCGGAACCGTAATCCGTTTCGCCGTTTCAAAATTCATCTCACAACCAAGTCGGACCCAACCGTGACCAATCCTGCAAGTTTGAAAGGTCCGGAATCCGGGCTCGCCTGCGGCCAATGCCACAGTGTCTGGGCTTTCAACGACATGACGGACAAGATCGATTTCAACCGGCACGGCGCTGCTTTTCGTCCCGGTGCTGGCGATCTCTCGCAACGATTCGTGGTTCAACCCAACGCGCCGGATCACTCCGAGCAAAAAGATTTCATTCGCCGGACCGAACCGGATTTTTTTCACAATCGATTCTGGGGCGACGGGATGATTCGGGTGACCGGGCGCGAATTCAACGGCGTGCAGGCTTCGCCCTGTTTTCGCGGCGGCGAATTTTCCTGCATTTCCTGCCACGAAATGCACCTCGACTCCCCCGGCCAAACCGATGCGAGAACGTGGGCGCGCACCGCTCAGTTAAAACCGAAAATGGATTCGGACGCTGCCTGTTTGCAGTGTCACAAAGACATGACTGCAAGACTCGTCGCGCACACGCACCATCCCGCGGAATCATCCGGAAGCCGTTGTTACAACTGCCACATGCCGCGCACAACGTTCGGATTGCTGCACGCGGTGCGCAGCCATCAGGTTTCGTCGCCCAACGTGCAGGAGAGCATTGCCTATGGTCGGCCAAACGCCTGCAATCTTTGTCATCTCGATCAAACGCTCGGATGGGCTGCGCAGCACCTGCACGCATGGTATAACCAACCCGTGCCGGAACTTTCCGAGGATGATCGCGCCATCGCTGCTGGCGTGCAGTGGATCTTGAAAGGCGATGCCGGGCAGCGCGCTCTCGTTGCCTGGGGAATGGGCTGGGAGAGTGCGCAAAAAATCGCCGGACGCAACTGGCTGTATCCGTACCTGATCTACACGTTGACCGATTCTTACGCCGCGGTGCGTTTCGATGCGTGGAAATCACTTCAAACGCTGCCCGGTTTTTCTGACTTTTCTTTTATCTACACTGCGCCCGATCAAGCGCTGGGCGAAGCGGCGACGCGCGCTTATGAAAAATGGCTGCGCGAAGTGCGCAACGTGAACGCAGTCTATCGGCGAGAAACGGCCATCGATTCGGACGGCCGCATCCGGCAGGATGTCTTCCAACGATTGCGGAGCGCGCGCGACGAGAAACCAATTTTCCTCGCAGAATGAGTCGTCCTTCAAAACATGCGCTGCTGGATGTGCAGCTGGCTGACCGCAATTTGCGATTCGGTTGGTGGTCGCTTGTCATTTTCTTGTCACTCGGGGCGGTTCTCGAAGCATTGCACGGTTTCAAGATCGGGTGGTATGTCGATGTTGGAAATGAAACACGGCGACTCATGTTCACGCTCGCCCACGCGCACGGAACCCTGCTCGCGCTCGTGAACATCGCCGCGGGGTTGACGGCGCGAATTGTGGAGCGCTTCACGCTCAGGTCCTCGGTTTCTTTCGCATTAATTTGGGCTGCGATCCTTTTGCCGGCCGGCTTTTTTCTCGGCGGGATTGTCACCTATGACGGGGACCCGGGCCTTGGTGTCTGGCTGGTGCCGGTAGGCGCGGCATTATTGTTCTACAGCATCGCGCGAATCGCGCTCGACTTATCCAAACGTAGATAATTACACCGCAAGACGTGAAGATCACAGGAGATTAGAAACTCAGCGCGATGCGACCCGCTACGATTATCCTCTGCCTTTTAGCCATCCTCGTCCTTTGCGCGACGGCGCAAACGAATTCCTCGACGCCTCAGACACAAAAGAAACGCATCGTTATCGGCACGGGTATGCTGGTTGACGGGCGCGGTCATGTCTCGCGCGACACGCGGATCGTTGTCGAAGGCTCAAAGATCGTGGCACTCGATCCGAAGGCTGCGCCAGTTGATTACGACCTGCGGGGCTTCACAGTCCTGCCCGGTTGGATCGACTCGCACGTTCACATCACCTGGAGTTTCGGCGAGGACGGCAAAAACGCCGACGCTGATGGGACAACGCAGTTCGCCGCGTACCAGTCGGCGTCCAATGCCCGGCTGACGCTGATGGCGGGCTTCACAACCGTGCAGAGCGTCGGGTCGCCAACGGACGTCCCGTTGCGCGACGCGATCGCGAAAGGCGCGATTCCGGGTCCGCGCATCCTCACAGCCATCGAGCCGCTCGAAGGCAAGGGCGAAAAAACGGGCACACCGGATGAGATTCGCGCGTTCGTGGGGAAGCAGAAACAAGCGGGCGCCGACCTCATCAAGATTTTTGCCTCGGCATCCATACGTCAGGGTGGGGGCATGACGCTCTCACAAGATCAACTCAACGCCGCTTGCGACGAGGCGAACAAACAGGGGTTGCGCACGCTCGTTCACGCGTACAAGGACGCTGTGCGCGCGGCCGCGCTTGCCGGTTGTACTCAGGTCGAGCACGGCACGATGGCCACCGATGACGACCTCAAAGTTTTAGCTGAGCACGGCACATATTTCGATCCGCAAGCTGGACTCGTGATCGAGAATTACCTCGCCAACAGGGAGCGCTTCCTTGGCACGCAGGGTTACACCGAAGAAGGCTTCGCGGCGATGGAGCGGGCTTTGTCGCTCGACCACGATATCGTCCGCCGCGCGGTCAAAATTCCCGGACTAAAAGTCGTCTTCGGCACGGACGCGCTCGCCGGCTCGCACGGTCGCAACGCCGAAGAATTCATCGATCGCGTGCGCGACGCGGGCGTTGACCCGATGAGCGCGATGGTTTCCGCAAACTCGCTCGCTGCTGACGCCCTGCGCATGGGCGATCGTATCGGCTCCATCGCGCCCGGCTACGAAGCCGACATCATCGCGCTCGACGGCGATCCTCTCAAAGACATCACTGCGGTGCGCCGCGTCGTTTTCGTCATGAAAGGCGGCGTCGTTTACAAGAACGCCGCGCGCGCGGCGATTCCGACCTATGCGAGCGTCCAGCCCTGAGCATTGAATCGGAAACGTCCAACGTCCAACGCTCAACTGTTCCGCGGCGGTTCCATGAACTCGATGGTGGTGCCGTCGGGATCGCGGACGTAAACAACGCGTTTTCCGGTATTGGGACCCGTTTTGAGAGTTTGTGGTTTGCCAGCAGGTTTCCAGCCGGACACGGCAATTTTTTGCAAGACGGCATCGAGATCATCAACGAGCAGAGCAACGTGAACATGATCGAGATCGCACGGTCGAAGATCGAGATGTTTCCGATCCGTCGGCGCAAGATACTCGAGCAGTTCGATTCTATGACCGCCGGGTGTTTTTAGTACAGCAAGCTTGATCTCCGCTCCTGCGACGCCGGTGATTTCTTTGGCCAGTTCGCCAGTTTGATGCGCCGTATGTGAAAGCTCGAAGCCAAGAACATCGCGCCAGAACGCAATCGAACGTTCCAAGTTCGAGACGGTAACGCCGGTGTGATCCGCAGCAAGGATTCGAAAACTCTTACTCGCTCGCCGCGCCGTAGCTTTATGCGAAGGCTGGGTGCTCATGCTCGTGATCGTAATCGAAACGAACGTCCAACGCCGAACCCGCCTTCGCAAGGCTACGGCGCGGCAGGCGCTCAAC
>DATEZD010000222.1:0-6127 GCA_035255865.1 Candidatus Udaeobacter sp. | reverse complement strand
CGGTGATCCGTGATCAGTCAAGAACGACGAGCGCCGATCACAGATCACATACACCCGCCTACTTCACCACTGGACAACTTGGAAGCGCCAGACGACTGTTCGTTCCCCGTGAGCGCACTCTTTTTCAAGCGATTTCTAAAGCGACCATTCCAAGTCGCCTCTATCATTCCCAGCTCAAAGGCGCTGGTGGAACGCGTTGCCAGCAAAATGGATTTTAGCCAGCCGCGGGTGATCGCCGAGTACGGTCCCGGCGAGGGAGTGCACTCACGCGAAATTGCGCGCCGGATGAGTGCGGATTCGCATTTGCTCTTGTTTGAGCTCGACGCGGCGTTTTCGCGCGCTCTTGAACGGCAATTCGCGGGCGATCGACGTGTGCACGTGATCCATGGTGATGCGGCTTCGTTGCCGTACGAGCTCAAACGCCGCAGCATCGCTTCCTGTGACTATATCCTTTCCGGCATTCCGTTTAGCATTCTCAAGATCGACAAGAAACGCGCGCTACTGCGAAAAACGCACGATGCGCTGGCGCCAGGCGGCAGTTTTATCATTTATCAGGTAACAAACGAATTGAAGCAGCACGCCACGTTTTTCGAGCACGCGGAATCGGAATATTTCCTGCAAAATATTCCGCCAATGTTCATCACTGTTTTTCATAAAACGCCCTCGCCGCATAGTCGCGAACGACGCACCGCGCAGTCCAAAAGGTTTTCCAGGCTGGCTGGCGTTGGCGCGGATCGTTCCGCATGACCGAGAAGCCGAGGCGGACAGAAAAAGATTCGATGGGCGAGATGACGCTTCCCGCGGACGCGCTTCATGGCGCGTCCACTCACCGCGCGGTGCTGAATTTTCCTGTGAGCGGCTATCGATTTTCGCGGCCATTCATTCGTGCGTTGGGTCTGATCAAATGGGCGGCCGCGCAAGCCAATCAGGATCTCGGTTTGCTGGATGCCGAGCGCGCCGCATTGATCGCGCAGGCGGCCGAGGAAGTCGCGGAGGGAAAACTCGATGAGCATTTTCCGCTCGACATTTTTCAGACCGGATCCGGCACGAGCACGAACACCAACGCCAATGAAGTGATCGCAAACCGGTCCGCCCAGCTTAAGGGCAAACCGATCGGGTCGCACGACCCGGTTCATCCGAACGATCACGTTAATATGGGGCAATCCAGCAATGACGTGATTCCGTCGGCAATCCACATCAGCGCCGCCGAAGAATTGAAGAATTGTCTGATCCCGGCGCTTGAAAAATTACAGAGCGCGCTCGAAGCGAAGGCGAAGGAATTCTGGCACATCATCAAAATCGGACGGACGCATTTGATGGACGCAACGCCGATCCGTCTCGGCCAGCAATTTTCCGGGTACGCACAGCAAGTTGCCTATGCGAAGGAGCGCGCGCAGAAATCGATTGAAGTTTTACGCGAGCTTCCGCTTGGTGGCACGGCGGTCGGTACGGGTCTGAATCGCCATATCGATCTTCCGAAGAAAATGCTGCGACATCTGGAGCAGCGCACCGGCATCGCGTTTTACGAGGCAAAAAATCATTTCGAAGCGCAGGGCGGCAAGGACGCAGTTGTCGAAGCGAGCGGCCATTTAAAGACGATCGCGGTGAGTCTGTTTAAGATCGCGAATGACATACGCTGGCTCAGCAGCGGCCCGCGCTGCGGCATAGGCGAGATCCAACTTCCCGCTACGCAACCTGGCAGCTCGATCATGCCTGGAAAAGTAAATCCGGTCATCTGCGAATCGCTGATGATGGTGTGCGCGCAGGTGATCGGCAACGACACAACTATCACCTGGGCAGGCGCGAACGGGAACTTCGAGCTCAACGTCATGATGCCGGTGATAGCGCATGATCTTCTCGAATCGATCCGGCTGCTGGCGAACGTCGTCGATGTTTTCTGCGACAAATGCGTGCGCGGTATCACGGCGAACGAAGAGCGCTGCCGCGAGTTGGTAGAGCTTTCCATGGCAATGGTGACCAGTCTCGCACCGAAGATCGGTTATGATCGCGCGGCAGAGATCGCAAAAGAGAGTGCGAAGACCGGACGCACAGTGCGCGAAATCGCAAGGCAAAAAAAAGTTTTGCCCGAGAAAGAACTCGAGCACGCGCTGAACCCGATCAAAATGACCGAGCCAGGCGGGACGGGATCGGCGTGATGGAGTAATAGAGTAGCGGAGTATTGAAGATTAAAGCGCGAAGCGTTGAAGCAAATCCTTGTCATGCTGAGCGAAGCGAAACATCTCTGGTCGTCATTCGAGATTCTTCGCTCCGCTCAGAATGACAATATGGTTAACGTTTTAACGTTTTAACGCTTCAACGATTTAACGATTTAACGTTGCGAAGCCATGGTTGCGAAACTCGAAGGGCCGCAGTTTTCTGGCGGGGCGAACATCGCGATCAAATGTCCCAGCCACACATATGAGCAGACAGTTGCCTTTTATCGCGACACGCTGGGGTTACCTTTGATCGAAGAGGAAAAGGACGGCTGCATTTTTCAGTTCGGACCGAACCGGCTTTGGATCGACAGCGTCCCCAACCTGAGCCACCCGGACATCTGGCTCGAACTGGAGACCAATGATACCGAAGCGGCCGCGTCATTTCTGAAAGTGCACGGCGTAACGAGGCGTGATGAGGTCGAACAGCTGCGCGAAGACTTCAACGGCTTCTTCATCTCCGCGCCCAATGGCATGATCCATCTGCTCATCGGGCCGGAGGAAGCGTAATAGAAACTGAAAGGTTAAAGTTACAACGTTACAACGGGACCGCGTTCTGTTTTAACTTTGTAACTCTTCACTTGCCGATGTCGGCGCGCCGCGCCATCGGCCCACCCATGTGCTCCACCCGTAAAACCCCAGCGGCTTTAACGCGCCCGAGGCGACCAGCGCGTCCACGTCAGCGCGGCTCGGTGCGCTCTTTACGTTGGAATCGGCTCCGGAGTAATCGTCGATGACCATCCAGCATCCGTCGGCCAATTTATCGCGGTAGCATTCGATGTCGCGCCGTTTACCGGCGTCGGCGTCGAGGATCAGCAGGCCAATTTCTTCTGAACCAAGCGCCTGATGAACCGCGGAGATCGTTTCCGGATCGAACGAGCGGCCCTTGATTAGCGTGACCATATTGGACACGCGTTGTCGGGCGAGATTGCGTTCCAAGTCGCGCAAGATATTGCGCGTGCCGAGTCGCCTGTGTTTCACTCCACCTCCAGGTTCGATCGCGATCAGCGTTTTTTGCAGGCCTGAATCGCGTAAGCCGAATGCGGCGGCAATAGTCGCGCCCCCAACGAACGCGCCGATCTCAAGAATCGCTCCGGAACAAATTTTCGAAAAATGATAGATCAGGATCAGCACGTCCAAGTGCAGCATGGAATACTTGTCGCGGATCTTGAGGAGCACCGAATGAATCGGCCCCTGCCGATAGTCCATCAGTGTCTGCATTAAGTTGAGGCAATCCTTGTAGCAACGCGCCTGCGTGTCACGCCATAGCTCTGCGAAGGCGGACGGCGCGTCGGCATGCGACGTCGTTTCTCCAGAAACCGGACCCCGAACCCTTTTGGGGTGGCTGTGGGGCACTGGACAATGCAATCCGACTACAACAAGGTCCCGCTTCACGCCGTCGAGTTGCGCGACCGCGGGAAAAAATCCCCAGCGTTCGAAGCTGAGGCGACCAAACAATTTCAAACTCGGCTCGTTGTGTCCGAAGATCAGGCCGACCAGAGCTGTTATTCCCAGCGCCGGCGCGCGGGCGATTGCTTCTTCCAACAATCGTTGTCCGACGCCGTGCCGCAAGAAGTTTTCATGAACATAAACGCTAATCTCGGCAGTGCCGCGATACGCACTGCGTGGCAGGAATTTTCTGAAATTGAGCCAGCCAATCACGCGGCCGTCCGATTCAGCGACCCAGAATGGATATTCATCCGGCGAATGATCGCGGAACCACGGCAAACGCGCTTCGACCGTGGTCTGCTCAAGCTCGGCCGTCACCATGCGCGTCGGCACAGTGGCGTTGTAAATCTCAATGATCGCCGGGAGATCGGCCTCAACGGCGTCGCGAAGGATCAGGTTCACGGCTTCCATTTCTTCGTCGGGCTTCGCTTAACGGCGGGCGAACTCGTCGGCGCGAGCGTCGGACTAGTCTGCGCGGTCGCGCCCGAGCCGGGAACGGGAAACGCAAACGTCGGCGACGGTAGAGCAGATGCTGACGCCGGTTCAGTTGGCGATGGGGACGATGTCTCGCTTGGAGACAGCGAAGGACCCGGCGTCGGGCTGGGAGTGGGCGAAGGCGGAATGATATTTTCCCAGTGATGCAACGGCACGCTTGCGCCGCCGATCTCTTTAACCAGCGTGTCGCAGCGCGCCTGAATTTTTTCCAAATCCGGCGGACCAAATGGCTGGTCTGCCGTGCCAGGGAAAATTACGTAGGCCACTTTGAGATCGCTCACTGGCCGATTGTAGGGCGTCGAAAGCGCGTTGATCTGTTTTGCGATGCGGAGCGACGCCTCTCCGACTTTGTCGTTTGGACCGACGTCGCCGACCATGGCCGGATAAACCGAATCCCCGAAAACGACAAGCGCATAGTCGCCAGGCTTAACGGGGTCGTGAGCGTGCGTAAATGCTCCCGGTACCACGATAAAAGGATCGGTCGCGCCGATGAGGAAGCTGTATTTTTTCAATGTGCCGACTTCGGCGCGCAATTGCGCGATCGCGTTGCGCAGGTCGCGCTTGCGTGCCGGAGTGGTCGTTGCGAGCGCATACTCATCTTCGGCGCGTTTCAATGCCTGTTCGGTCGCGGCGAGATACGGGTTGGGCGCGGACGTTTTCTTTGCCCAGCGATAACTGGTGGACGGCTTGAAATTAGCCGGCGCGCCAGTACCAACCGGCATCCGATCTCCATCGGAGCCATCAGCATCGACGTCCATGTCCGCCTGGAGCAGGAGCGCTTTTCGATGAGTTTGAGGATGCTGAAGTTGCAGGACCGTTTGGCAATCGAAAAAGTTATGCCGCGACAGAAGCAGATCGAGGCGAGCGAGGTTTTCGCGCAGCATCCTGACTTTTGTGTCGTAAAGCTGAGCGTAAAGGGGAGAAACCGGATCGGCCGATAACATCGACGCCAGTCCGGGCAACAGTGTCGGCAGCTGGGGACTGACTTTCGCCAGCTCTTCGATCGTCTTGTTCGGTGAAGGCACGCGTGCCTGTAGCCTCAGATCGAGCACGTAACTGTCCGGCTGGGTGCGTTCCGTCGTGGCATCGGCGCCCGGGATTGTCTCGACCGTGGAGTGAAGCGTGATTCCGTTGAACAGTTTGCCCGTGTCCAATTTTCCGGTGATCACCGGCGGGCGAGTCGGCGTCGGTTCCGGTGTTGGCGTGGCAGGTATCTCAGCGGGCGCGGCGCGTTGCAGCCGCTCGAGCGAGATCCAACGGTAAACAATCGCGGCGAAGAGCGCGCCGAATATGACCAGCACAAGCCGCCGCCACGTCCGAAGGCGAATTCTTCCCACGCGATTACTTTTTTAGCCAGGCGACGATGGCCACAATGACCCCGATGACACTCAGGACCGACATTATTCCGGCAGGCATGACTCTTCCGGTCCGCAAAAATTTGGGGATAAACTGTGCAGCGAGCAAAAGTGAAACAATGAGGGCAGTCGCCAAGCCAACCATGCGATGTTCGGGCAACACAAACGCAGCCACCAGCAATAGCACACCTGTGATTGAGCCGGCGATGATCGACGCTACGCTGCCTGCCTTTACGTAACCGATTATCCCGCCCACGATCGTCAAAAGGCCGAAAACGATAAAATAAATTTTCGCAGCTTCCATACACTCGCGAATACTTTCGGAGTTGATCGCGGCTGGCGCACTCGTAAGCCAACTGCTTCGCGCTGTCCAGTGACGTTGTAGCTGGGATCGTCGATCCCGGACCTGATCCTCGCACGGCGTTTGCCCCCGGGATCACCGATCCCGGCTACAACGCGCGCACGCTCGCGTCGTTATAAAATTCGATCTGCCGCCCGCCGAGGCGACGTATTACGCGCCAGCCGTGACTGTTTGCAAACTCACTCACCTCCGCATCGGAAATTGCTCGCAGCACGCGCAGCTCTGCGGGCTGCGTGACAACGTACTCAGACCCG
>DATEZD010000221.1:0-14478 GCA_035255865.1 Candidatus Udaeobacter sp. | reverse complement strand
TGGGTCTGGGCGCCGGCGATGACTGTCTTCACGTTGCTCGCCGGCTCACTCACGGATGCGATCGGATTGCGCCGCACTTTTTTTCTCGGAGTAGCCATCTGCACCGTCGCTCGCAGCGTAATGGTTGTTACCACGATTCCATCGTTGGCGCTGGCCTGCGGCGTCCTTCCGCTGGCAGTCGGCGAAGCTCTCGGGACGCCGGTGCTGCTGGCGGCGACGCGGCGCTATTCCACCACAGCTCAGCGATCGATCTCGTTCTCGATCATCTACATGATAATGAACGTCGGTTACGTCGCCGCGGGATGGATATTCGATTATGTGCGGCAACTGAACTTCCGGGTCAGTCTCTTCGGATTTGAGCCGACCTCATACCAACAACTGTTCATGGTCAGCCTGGCGTTCGAGATCGTGCTGTTTCCCGTAATTTATTTTATTCGGCGAGGCGCGGAAGCAACGAATGAGGGCCCAGTAATCGATCAATCGAGTCGCAATCTAAGCGCTGGTCGGAGTTTTTGGAGCGGCATCGGAGAGACCGTGCGGAAAAGCGCGATCGACACGGCGCACCTCTTCAGACGGCTCATCGGTCAATCCGGCTTCTACCGGATACTTGTTTTTTTCCTTCTGATCGGATTTCTCAAGGCAATCTTTTTGCAGATGGATTACGTGTTTCCGAAGTTCGGGATTCGCGAGCTCGGCCTGTACGCTCCCGTCGGAAAACTCGCCAACATCAACGCAATCATGATTATTCTTCTGGTGCCGATCGTCGGCGCGCTGACACAAAAGTTTGCAGCGTACCGGATGGTGGTGATCGGTGGAGCGATCTGTGCCGCCGGAGTATTCATCATGGCTTTGCCGACGGAATGGTTTGTGCCCGCCGCCAATGGCGTGATGGGGCAATGGCTCGCGGCCTACCTCGGATTAAGTGGGAGTATTCATCCCTATTATATCATGACTGCGTTTTATCTGATCGTATTCTCGGTTGGAGAAGCCTTCTACTCGCCGCGCGTTTACGAGTATGCCGCAGCGATTGCACCGAAAGGGCAGGAAGCCTCTTACGGCTCGCTGGCGTATCTTCCATTCCTCGTCGGTAAACTGCTGGTCGGCACTGGTGGCTGGTTGCTGGCTGCGTTCGTTCCGGAGCACGGGCCGCGACACCCCGCGACAATGTGGCTGATCTTTGCTTTGGCGGCGTCTGTCGCGCCGATTGGATTGATTGCGCTGCGCCGCTACATTCGCGTCCCGGAAGCCGGGCGGGAGAATGATGGGGCACTGGAGTAATGGAGTTTTGGAGTAATGATTTGCTCCGAAGCCCAACACTCCAACACTCCATTACTCCACCACTCCAATCCTCCGTTGTTTTCTTCTGTGCAGCGCCCGACCACTTTTTGTTTTGCTTGCGAATCTAATTAAGGAGGAAGTCTTGCGCATTTGCTGAACACGCAGTTGAGCGTAAATTAACGCACTGCTAAAAGGGACGATCTCGCGCGAGAAAATCAGGGATGAACAGCATGCGATTAACTTACAAACGTTCGCATAAAACTTTGTGGCTCGGTTTGGCGGGTACGCTCGTCGTGATTGTCGGCTCGATCTTGTTCGGGTATGCTCAAACGCAAAAGAAAGAAGCCGAAGTGAAAAATCCAACCAAACCAGTTCCCGCCGACGCCGAGTTGCGAAGGCATTTAACCAAAGACCAGTATCGCGTCACGCGCGAGGGCGGCACGGAGACGGCGTTTCACAACGCCTACTGGGACAATCACGACGCCGGAATTTATGTCGATGTCATCACCGGCGAACCGCTCTTTAGTTCACTGGATAAATTCGACAGCGGCACAGGCTGGCCCAGCTTCACCAAAGCGATCGCGAAAGACAGCGTGGTGGAAAAACGCGATTCCTCTTTTGGAATGGAACGCACCGAGGCTCGCTCAAAATCGAGCGATTCACATCTCGGTCATGTCTTTGATGACGGCCCTGCGCCGACCGGCCAACGCTTCTGCATGAACTCCGCAGCGCTGCGTTTTATCCCCGTTGGGAAACTAAAAGAAGAGGGATACGGCCAATATCTTTCACTCTTTCAACAGCAGCAGAGCACGCAAGGCAAACAAAAGCCGCAGAGCAACGAAAAGCCGCATGGGTAGAAAATCGTGCTGCAGTGTCCGCTGTCCTCAGCGGAAACGGGGCGTGTTGCCTGCGCCCAAGTGGCTGCACTGAGGACAGCGCACTCTACAGCATTTGCGCTTCGTTATTCTGGCTTCGTCATTGGTTCGTCATTGGTTCGTCATTCGTCATTCCGATTTCGTCATTTCCTTGGGCTCTCTGAAGCGCCGGAGGGTCTCTTTTGAAATAGAGCGGCGCACGCATTAAGTTAGATCGACCATGACCAGGGACGATTTCGACTACGCGATTGAAAACACTCATGTGATTGTCGCGCCCGAGCGGCAGATTGCGACGTTCGGCAGCACCAGTTTCAATTTCTATCTGATCTCGGAACTGATGGATCGGGTCGATCAAGTTCGGGTTCGCAACGGAAAAATTCATGCCGAGCGGCCCCAGATTCTTACGCCGGAACACTATTGCCGACTGATGCTGGAAGGTTTTGGCGAGAAAGCGGAGCGCTATGTCGATCAGTTACGGGAACATGCGCGAAGCATCGCGGTGCTTCGTTATGGCTTTCAATTTCGCAAAACCGATCTAAGCGAGCAAACGTTGCGCGATTCAATCGACGTAGTGATCAATCGCACAAAAAGCCGCGTGGAGGGCGCAAACGAACCGCTTAGCGCTGTGATTCAAGGTGTGGACGACGCCTGGGAGGTTTGCCTGCTCAAGTTCACCATCGACATGGTGGAGCGCTCTTCCGGCGGCAATCTCGGCGATTTCCGCAAACGCGGCCTGCTGTAGTCGCTTCGCTGTGCGAAGCGGTTGCATTGACGTGTTTGCAACTCGCATGCCCACGCGTCTCACAGAGACGCGGCTACAGCACGCGAAGTGCTTGACGCTCCTCAACATCATTGTTGCGTCCTGACATGCCGTTGCCAGACTTTGCGCTTTCTTCATCCGGCTCGCCTTGTCATTGTGCACATTCGAAGTCTGCGTGAAAAATTATATTCAGCTTAACCTGAGCCTGCTTTACTGGATTTTGATTGCGCCGTTTACCGGGCAATTTTTCAAGATCGCTCCGATTTTCCGGCAAATGGTTTTTATCGGAGTCCGTGCCGCGCCGATGGTAGCACTAACGGCGTTCAGCGTGGGCGTCACGCTGGCCATGCAAGCTGCTCATTCTCTCGAAAGCCTTGGCGCAGAGATGTACATCCCCGATCTGGTGACGATCACGCTTCTGCGCGAGATGGGACCAGTCCTGATCGCGGTCATCGTGATCGGCCGGAGCGGCTCTGCTGTTGCAGCTGAGTTGGGCACCATGAAAGTGTCCGAGGAGATCGAGGCACTGGAAGTGATGGCGATCAACCCGGTCCAGTACCTGGTGGTGCCGCGTTTTTTGGCCATGATGGTGATGCTTCCAGCGCTGACCATCTTTGGAAATTACATTGGCATTCTCGGCGGCTGGGCGGTCTGCACCTCCGCTCTGGATTTCAATACCGCCGGTTATGTGCTGCGCGCGCTGGAGAGCTCGGACACATGGGATTTGTATTCTGGAATGATCAAAAGCGTGGTTTTCGCCTGGATCATTATCACCATCTCATGCAACGCTGGGCTGAATGTGGAAGGGGGCGCTGAAGGCGTTGGTCAGGCCACAACGGCTTCGGTCGTGCAAGCTTTGCTGGCAATGCTGGTGATGAACGCGGTATTAACCGGAATCTTCTTTTTCAGCGCATGAGAGGAATGACGAAGCTCGAATGACGAATGACGAAGGAATGACAAAATCCGAAAACCGAAACGCGCGCGTCGAAGATTCGTTTTGGGACGACGGTGCGGGAGTTGTCCGCGAAGAACCGGATACAAAGCGCGTTTACGATTTGGAAGAACGAACCGCCCGATTTGGCGAGGCAATTATCGATTTTGCAAAGACGATCCCGCAGGACGCGGTGACGAGTCGTTTGATTAGCCAACTTGTCGCTGCTGGGACTAGTGTTGGCGCCAATTACGTCGAAGCTGATGACGCAGTTTCCAAAAAGGAATTCCTAAAAAGCATCGGAACCTGCCGGAAAGAAGCGCGCGAAACCAAGCATTTCCTTCGAATGATCGTTCGCGCAGTACCGGAATTAAAACCAGAGGCTCGTATACTCTGGTTCGAGGCGAAAGAACTGCATCTAATTTTCTCGAAAATCTGGAGGAATAAGTGAAAGGAATGACGATGCCCAAATATCTCGGATATCCGTGGGCCCCTCCCCATTCGAGCTTCGTCATTGATTCGTGCTTCGTCATTCGGATTTCGTCATTGTAATCGTGAGCACCAACGGAGAAACAATCATCGAAGTGGAACATCTCGTCCGGCGATTCGGCGATCGTACAGTGCTCGATGATATCTCGTTCAACGTTCATCGAGGCGAGACACTCGTCATCATGGGGAGCAGCGGTTGCGGCAAGAGCACTTTGCTCCGGCACATGATCGGCTCCATGACACCGACTTCAGGCTCGGTGAAACTTTTTGGAGAAGAAATTACGGCTCTGAAGGAGCGCGAGATTGAACGGGTTCGTCTGCGATTCGGGATGTTGTTTCAGTCCGGGGCGTTACTCGCGTCGCTCACAGTGGGCGAGAACGTTGCGCTGCCACTTTTGCAACACACTGCGAAGTCGCCAGACGAAATCGAACAAGTTGTGAAACAAAAGCTTGAGATGGTTGGCCTGACCGGTTTTGAAGATCTTAGGCCAGATGAAATCAGCGGCGGAATGAAAAAGCGCGTAGGGCTTGCGCGCGCGCTTGCGCTCGACCCGGAGTTGTTATTCAGCGACGAGCCGACCTCGGGTCTCGATCCAATCATGACTGCTGTGGTAGATGAACTAACCTTGAAACTGACGCATGGGAGCCACATGACCGCAGTGGTCGTCTCGCACGACATGACCAGCGCGTTTCGCATCGCCACGCGCATGATTATGCTCGGACACGCCTCAATTGTCGCGGAGGGCACACCGGATGAAATTCGGAACAGTCCAAGCCCTGAAGTGCAGCAATTTATCCACGGTCGCCCGGACGGCCCGATTCCGTTGAATCTGTCGCAGGACGAGCATAAAGATCATCAACAAGTCCGGCCTCGCCCGTTCCTGGGCGCCCGGTTCCGTTTTCATCACAAGCATTCATGAAACGCAACCTATCCGATTACCTCGTTGCCTTGTTTGTGATCGCGTGCAGCATCGTCCTGCTGGCCGCGCTCACTTTCGCGCTCTCGGGTTATCGCCTTAAAAAACCGACACGCACCCTGCAAATCAATTATGAAGATGTGACCGGCATAAAAGTGAATTCCGAGGTGCGCTATGCCGGTGCGCCCGCTGGACGCGTGATGGCAATGCGACATCTCACGGCGAAGGAGCGGGAAGCTAGCGCAAACAAGAAAGACGCCGTGCGGGTGACGGTCAGCTTGGACGAAGGAATTCCGCCTCTCCCTGCGGACGCAACTGCGACGCTCAGTTCCGATACGTTACTCTCGCCAAAGTTTGTGGCGCTTTCCGCGGGGACGCCCGGCGGTGAGACACTGGCAAACAACGCAGCAATCGAGGGCCATCCGGCTTACGGCCTCGAGCAAATCACGGCGGCAGCCGGCCCATTATTCGAGAACGCAAACAAGTTGCTCGATAATCTCAATGTCACAGTCACGGGACTGAAGAAAGATCTGAATGATTTCACTCCGAAACTCAGCCCACTCGCTGATTCGCTTAAGCTGGACCTGGACAACTTACAGAATGCGATCACGAATCTTGATGGCGTAGAAAAAGGTGCGAATACGCTGTTCGGCACAGCTGATACTTTCATCAAGACGACGGACAGGCAGCTTCAGGAACAGTTAAAACAACTGCACGTGACACTCTTGAACCTGAAGGTGGTCACCACGTACGCAAAGGAGCTCGTGGAAACGCTCGCTCAAAAACCAAACCGGATCATCTTCAGTGGCAAACCAGCGACGCTTACCCCCGAATCAGAAATTCTCAAAAGCTCAAAGCCCCTGCCTGCGAAGAGACCCTGATCTTGGTTGTCGGTCGGGCTATCCGCGCGTGCCGCGTTTGCGATGGCGCCACATCATTTTGAAAAAACGAATCGCGTCGCGTATGGGATTAATCTTGCTCACTTGATCGGTGTAAACGGTCGTAATTGGGACTGATTCGATTCGGTAACCTTTGCGGCTGGCGATGATGAGCACTTCAGTATCGTAATCGAAACGGTGGCCGCCGCCAAGCAACTCGGGAATCAATTGTCGATCCAACATGCGGAAACCGCATTGCGTGTCGGGAATTTCTTGTCCGCAAAGGCGACTGATGCGCCTGCTCATGTAACGGTTCACGACGCGACGGATGAATGGCATGCCGGCAAGATTGTTCATGCGGTTGCCGATGAAAAACGAAGGCCGTGTGGCAGCGGCAGCCGCTGCCACGAATCGATCAATCTCTTCGGGAAGATGTTGACCGTCGGAATCGAGAAGACTGACCCACGTGACTTCTTGATCGAACCAGTGCCCTAATCCTGTTTTAAGCGCCTCGCCTTTGCCGCGGTTTTGATCGTGAACAATGACTTCAGCGCCGGCTTCGCGCGCACGTTGTGTGGTCTGATCGCTCGAGCCATCATCAATCACAAGGACATGGTCGAGTCGCTCGCGGGTTCGCCGAACGATGTCGCCAATATGTTTTTCGTCCTGATACGCAGGAATAACCGCGGCTGTTTGCGATCTTACGTCCTCTGTCATGTCGAGCGAAGTCGAGACATCCCGTTGCAAAAGCTTAACATGACTCCGCGGGGTTCCTCGACTGCGCTTCGCTTCGCTCGGAATGACAACGATTGCAAGCGCGGGCGTAGCGCCTCGCGTCTACTCCCTCACCGCCGCACGACCGGATGAAAATCGGCCGCGTGGTACGAGCTGCGAACCAGCGGACCGGAAGCGACGTAAAGAAAACCTTTTCTCCGTGCGATGTCGCCGTAGTAATCGAACTGATCAGGCGTGATATATTCAACGACGGGCAAATGTTTCAGACTCGGGCGCAAATACTGGCCCATTGTCAGCACCTGGCAGTCAACTTCACGCAAGTCGTCCATCGTCTGAAAGAGTTCCGTCTCTTTTTCGCCGAGACCGAGCATCACGCCGCTCTTGGTCACGACGCCAGGTGCTAGTTCCCTTGCGCGCCGCAAAACTCGCAGTGACGTGCGATACTTTGCGCGTGAGCGCACCAGCGGGGTCAGGCGTTCGACCGTTTCCATGTTGTGATTGTAAATGTCAGGGCCCGCGTCGAGCACGATCTGGATGCATCGATCCTGCGCGTGAAAATCGGGCACAAGCACTTCGACGATGATGGAAGGATCCATTTCGCGGATGGCTGTGATCGTGCGGGCAAAATGATCGGCGCCGCCGTCCTTGAGATCGTCCCGGGCGACCGCCGTGATCACGACATGCTTTAATTTCATTCGGGACACCGCCTCGGCGACCCGCTGCGGTTCGTCTTGTTCCAAGTCGAAAGGCTTCGCCGTTGTGACGGCGCAAAATCCGCACGCCCGCGTACAACGGTCACCCGCGATCATGAAAGTGGCTGTGCCCTGGCTCCAGCATTCCCAGCGATTTGGACATTGCGCGCTCTCGCAAACCGTGTGCAACCGCAAATCGGAAATGAGCGCCTTGGTTGAAAAGAAAACCGGATTCGACGGCAGCCGCACCTTGATCCAAGGCGGCTTATGAGCCTGATGCAATGCTGGATCGATTTTCGCGCAGGACATCGAAGAAAGTTACAACGTTAAAACAGTTACAAAAGTCAAAACGTTCCACGCGACCGCGCTCAATAATTCTGCAAACTCCGTCATCCCGAACGGAGTGAGGGACCTCACATCCGCAGTGCACGGTACGCGAATGTTTGCACAACCGTGTTCGAGACTGTGAGGTAGCTCGCCGTCTTCGCGGCTCGGGATGACCACCCGCTAAAGTTTTGTCCTGCCAGACAGCGCGGCGGAAAGCGTCAATTCATCAGCTGATTCCAAGCCGCCGCCGGCTGGAATGCCGCGGGCGATGCGCGTAAGGCTGATCGGTTTGTCCTTCAAAAGATCGACAATGTAATTTGTGGTGGATTCGCCTTCCACATCGGCAGGCAGCGCGAAAATAATTTCAGTAATCTTTTCTCGATCAATGCGCTGAAGTAGTTCCTTAATGCGCAAATCGTCGGGTCCGACGTGATCGAGCGGCGAAATTTTTCCGCCGAGAGAATGATATCGGCCGCGAAAGACGCCGGTCTTTTCCAGAGGCAGGATATCAGTTGGTTGTTCGACGATGCAGAGCAACTCCGTCGCGCGCGACGAATCGCCGCATATCTCGCACAACTCGCCCACGGCAAAGAATCCGCAAAGGTTGCAGGCTCGAATTGAGTGGCGCGTGTCTGTGATTGCGCGCGCGATTTGCTCCGGTTGATCGTTGCGCGCCCGGACCATCCAGAGCGCAATCCGTTCCGCAGAGCGAGGGCCGATTCCCGGCATTTGCCGCAGTTGCGCGATCAAATTCCGGATCGCCGCCGGGTACTCCGTCCTTCTCAACACGCGCTCAGATTGATTCGAATGGCGACTCCGTCAACTGAAGAAGAAGCGGCTCCAGCCTGCGCAAATAAAATTGCAACGGCGGATCCTCTTCCTCTTCGGAGCCCCGGGCCTTTTGAAATTCGCTGTAGGCTTCCGCCCAGCGCTTTTCACGATAAAGAACCACGGCGCTCCAGAAAGAATCCCGGCGCGCGATGTGTTCCGGGCTGGCGTCAGCGGCAAGCCAGAGCGGCTCGTAGATTTCAATGCGATCATGCGAATTTAGCCCGCTCACAAAATCTATCGGGCGCGCGACAACAGTCTCACTCACTTGGTCAAAGGTGGGCGTGTCGATCAGCGCGTTCGATCCGTACAGATCGTTCAGAGCGCAGAATCTGCGGGCAAGTTCAATCGGTTCGCCACTCGCCAACAGCAGAGGGCGCTCGCTGTCCTTCAACGCGCCGGCAATTATGACGCCGGAGCTAATCCCCACGCGAATCTGCCAATTGCCAGAAATTTTTTCGTTGCGTTCCCTGCCCTCGCGAAAAGTCTTCATCAAATCAAGAACAACTCGGACTGCTTTCTGAGCGTGCTCACTGTTCGGCACCGGAAATCCAAAGAAGGCGACCACGCCTTCGCCGTCAGCCGCGTGCAGAAAAGCGCCTTCTTTGGTGAGGTGTTCAGCGGTCTCGCGAATAAATTTTAACGTGGCTTCAGCGAAGGCCGCCGGCTCAGAATCTTCCTCGAATGCAAGCCCGCCACCGCGGATTCGTCCTGTGGCGAATTTGTTGCCGAGGTCGCACACCACAACGCTTACGTCGTACGCTTTCGGCTCAACATCGAATGGAGTTGTGCCGTCGCTAAGACCACGAAATTCCTTGTTCGACATGCGATCGGCAAAGAACGTTCGCAGCAGATGCGAGCGGTCCCTCCGTAGGAAAGCCGACCAGCCTTCTGCGATCGCCAATGCGAATACCAACGCAAGTGCAGAGGGAATCGGCTGGAAGAATATCCGGTAAAGTGAGCAAACCCACGACAAGGCAAATAGCTCTACCAAAAACAAACCAACTAACAGACGGCTTCGCCATCGTGGAACGTCGCTCAGAGTGAGCCAGGAAACAGCAAGAGCGATCAGCAGGACAAAGACGTATTGCCATTTTTCACCGACGACTCGCGTCGCGCCGGAATAATCGGAGACAAGCTGAGCCGCGACCGCTTCAATACCTGCCATGGTCTTGCTGGCGTGCAGCGCGCCGATGCCGAAAGCGACGGCAACTCCAATTATGAGCGTTGTGATCAACAATCGCTTCATCAACAATCAAGCTTTTTGTGCGATTGCAGCCGGATAATAGGATTGCACCACCAGTTCGCTCAGGAACTTGTCTGGAGCGTCAATTGCCTCGGCATCAAGAATAAAATTGGTTCGGCCCGTGTTCTTTTTGATCAGGTTCAAGCCGAATTGGTAATCTTTGAATAAATGAGCGCACAAATCGTTCATCGTCATCCGCTCCGTTTGCGCGCGCTCAACAAGCCGCCGTACGGCAGCCTCATCAAAAACAATTTCGACTCCGTGATCGTTGCTAAATTTCTCGGCGAACTGACTGGCACCGGCTTCGAGCATTTGCGCCTCCAGCTTGTGTCCCTCGACCTTTAAGCGATCAAGCACGCGTTGGGGCTCGCGTACCAGCGCGGCAGTGACACGCAACTGGGTCAGGCCCGAACCAGCCAGATAATACTTGTAGTCGCGGAACAGCTTCTCAAACACCGTGAGTAACCCGCGCGCGCCAGTTTTTTCCTTTGCGGCAGCTTGCGCCAATAGACGCAGCGCTTCGTCCTCGAAACTGATCTCGATCCCATAAGCGCGAAACGCGCGCTCGTATTGCCGGAGCAAACTGCCCTCGGAATACTTCATGATGTTGAAAAGATCATCGGCGTCGAGGTCCTCACAAACCACTCGCACCGGCAACCGGCCGATGAATTCCGGCTCGAACCCGTACTCGATGAAATCCTGCGTCGTCACGTGCTGGAAGAGGTCGTTGTCCATCACCTGAACCGGCTCGGCTCGGAAACCGATTTGCGCTTGCCGGACGCGCCGGGCCACTTGCTCCTTCAACTTTTCAAACGCGCCGCTCACGACGAAGAGGATGTGGCGGGTATTGATCGTCTCGCGCTTTGCTTTGCCACGCCGTTGAAGCTCGAACGCAGCCTGTAATTGCGCCTGAAGATCGTTCATGCTGCGCACGGGCACTTCCGTTTCCTCCATTAATTTCAGCAGCGTGGTCTGGACGCCGCGTCCACTCACGTCCCGGCCGATCAAATTTCCCGCCGCAGCGATCTTGTCGATCTCATCGATATAAATGATTCCGAATTGCGCGAGGTTTACGTCGCCGTCGGCTTTGTGCACCAGCTCGCGCACCAAATCTTCCACATCACCGCCGACGTAACCGGTCTCGCTGAATTTCGTCGCGTCTGCCTTTACAAACGGCACTTTGATCAGATCGGCGATGTGTTTGATCAGATACGTTTTGCCGACCCCGGTCGGTCCGACCAGGATCACGTTTTGCTTGATGTATTCGATCTCCTGCGCGCGCCTGGCGTCTTCTTTCTCGAGCCGGCGCAGGTAATTGGCGTGGTTGTAATGATCGCAAACGGCAATCGCGAGAACCTTCTTCGCTTCATCTTGTTTTATAACGAAGCGGTCAAGATGCGCTTTGATGTCTCGCGGCAGAAGATTGAACTCGAATTCCTTATACTCAGCCTTTTCGGGCTTTTCATCCTCTTCTGTTGCTGCCGGCTCCGGCTCGGCGAAAGTAGCCACTGATACTCGATCGCCGAAGTTCTGTTTCATGAACTCCGTGATCTTGGCTTTCAGCTCGTCTGGTGACGGAAACGGTGGTGGCGGCGTGTCTTGTGCCATGTGCAGAAAAACATCGTGCCAAAGAGGCTCCCTGGCAACGGTTCGTCTAAAATCTGACTCTCACGCGCGAGATTTGTTCATCCTCGCTCTGGTTCCTATTCCTGCTCTTACTCTTGCTCATGCTCTTGCTCTGATCTACTTCCGAAACATTGAAAGATTCTAAGCCAATCGAGTTTGTCGTAACCGAAAACGACGCGAAGCTGCGCCTTGATCAGTTCTTGGCGAAGCAACTTCCGGAATATTCCCGGTCACGCCTTCAGCAATTGATCCGCAGCGGGCTCGTGCGGCTCAACGAGCAAACCACCCAACAGCGGCATATTGTCCGGCGCGGTGACAAAATTGATCTGAGGGAGCCACCAGTAGAGAAGATCGATGTCCAGCCGGAGCCGTTTCCACTCGAGATACTCTTCGAAGACGACGATCTCATCGTTATCAATAAACCGGACGGCCTTATCGTTCACCCAGGCGCAGGTCAGCGCGAACATACTTTGGTTAACGCGTTGCTCGGCCACTGCGCCGCCTTATCAGGGATCGGCGGAAAAGAACGGCCCGGTATCGTTCACCGTCTCGACAAAGAAACAAGCGGCTGTCTGGTGGTGGCCAAAAATGACGTTGCGCATCGCGAATTGTCCAAACAGTTCGCCGCGCGCACAGTAGAAAAGATTTATCTCGCGCTCGTCGCCGGACAGCTGCGCAAGGCGGTCGGCGTAATCGAAGAGAAAATCGGACGACATCCGGTGCACCGACAGCGAATGCGGGTGACTGCCCTCCGTGGACGCACAGCCAAAACCGAGTATCGCGTCCTTCGCTCGAGCGATCAGGCAAGTTTAATTGAGTGCCGGTTGCACAGCGGACGCACCCATCAAATTCGCGTGCATCTTCATCACCTCGGTCACGCCGTGCTCGGCGACAAAGTTTATGCGTCGCGCTTTGTGAAAAATTTTCCACGCCAAATGTTGCACGCATGGAAGCTCGGCTTCCATCATCCGCGCAGTGGCGAATGGAAACTTTTCGAAGCGCCAATGCCCGCGGATTTCAAAAAAGCTATCACTGCTGTCGGCATGTGAGAATCAATGCCGTCAGGCCGCGTACTCACACGATTTCGTTACGCTACCGCTTCGGCACCATCGCGCTGGCAAGCATCGTCTGGACAATTTCGCCGCGCTGGTTGGTTGTTATGTTGCGCAGGCGAATAATCCCGTAACCGGGCCTCGAGCGCGACGGCCGCAGATCGACAATCTCCGTCTCCACCGTGAGCACGTCGCCCGGTCGCACTTCATGAGGCCAGCGCAGTTCGTCCACGCCGAGGCCGATTGCGGCTTCCGCGAAATTCAACGTTTGCACAAACAACCGCATGGTCATCGCGGCGGTGTGCCAGCCGCTGGCAACCAATCCCTTGAAAATTGTTCGCTCGGCTCTCTTGCGGCTGAGATGAAACATCTGCGGATCAAACTTGTGAGCGAATTCGATCAGCTGTTTCTCGGTCACGTTTAGCGGCTCTGACTTAAAGCAATCCCCCACTTTCAAGTCATCGAAGTAGTGCTCTTTCATTGCGTCGAAGGTGAAACCACATTCATGCGTCATCGCTAAGGATTGAGCAATCCGTAAAATTCGGCGCGCTATGGAAAGCCAGTCCGGTTCCAGTAGTTTCGCGAAGGCGGATTCATGGTTACTTGGTTTTATCGATCATGAAATCACGAGCGGGACGCCACGCACCAGTTGTTCCGGCGAAATTTACGCTCTGGCAGCAGACGGCGCTCATTACAGCAATCATCACCGCCGTTGCGGTGGTTTACCTCCCGGCGCTTCGGGGAGAGTTTGTGTGGGACGATTTTCTCCTGATAACCGGCAACCCGTTGCTGCAAAACCTTTCAGGCCTGCTGGAAATCTGGTCAGGTGGCAGAACCGCGGATTACTTCCCGGTTACGAACACCGTATTCTGGATCGAGCATCACCTTTTCGGCGCGAACGTAACCGGCTATCACGCCGTTAATATCCTCCTGCAAATTGCAAATGCGTTGCTCGTCTGGAGGCTATTAAAGCGCCTGGACGTTCCCGGCGCGTGGCTGGCCGGCCTCATCTTTGGGATCCACCCGGTTCATGTGGCATCAGTGGCATGGATTTCCGAGTTGAAAAATCTGCTCGCGATGTTCTTCGCGCTGTTGTCGGTCCTCTGTTTTCTTAAGCTCGACGAGACGCGGTTGCGTAACTCGGTGACTGCCTATGCTGCGTCTCTCGTTTTCTTCGCTTTAGCGCTGCTCTCAAAAACGCAAGTCGTGTTTTTGCCTTTCGTTCTGCTGTTGTGCGCTTGGTGGCGAGACAAAAAAACCGCCGAAACCAAAACCACCCAAGACCTCCGGCGCGACATCATTCGATCCTGGCCATTTTTCTTGCTCGCGATCGTTTTGGGCCTGGTCACGCTTTGGTTTCAAAGCCGCGGTATCGGTGAAGAGGAAATTGTTATCGGGTCGCTCCCGCGCCGCTTCGTGAACGTGGCTATGGCGATATGGTGGTACGCGGGTCATCTGTTCGCCCCTGTCCGATTGATGGCGATTTACCCAAACTGGCGATTCGATTCTCCCCGCGTTTTGGAATGGCTGCCTTTGATCGCCTTTATCGGTGTTCTGGCTGGCCTCTGGCATTGGCGGAACCGTGGGACACGCGGCGCTTTTTTTGCCGTTGCCTGTTTCGTTGTGGCGCTTCTCCCGGTGCTGGGATTAGCTCGAATGGCTTACGTCCGCAGCGGCACGCTCGTCGCTGATCATCTCCAGTATTTTGCAGACGTTTCTTTGCTCGCACTTTTCAGCGCTGGCATCGCATACGCGTGGAACAAGCGACAACGCGCGACTAAAATGGCTACCGCAACCGTTGTCACCTTGCTGGTTGGCGCAATGGGCACATACGCTTTCGGTCG
>DATEZD010000220.1:0-9531 GCA_035255865.1 Candidatus Udaeobacter sp. | reverse complement strand
CCCTGCTCGATGTAAGGAGCGAGGGTGCGAATCATGCTCTGACCTTCCATTTCCGATTCGTCGCCGCAGCTCGTCGGGAACGCGAGGATGGGCCCGCCGTAATTGCCGTAAATGGCGACACCCATGTCCCGATTGAGACGGTGCGAGTACCAACGCTGATGGTCACGATGCATCGAACGAAGTAAGAATTAAAAAGTAAGAATTAGGAAGTAGAAAGAATCAGAGGAACGAAGATCAACAAAGGCGTGACGCCGCGAGTCCTCTTGTAAGCGCGTCGAGTACCAAGTCGTCGCGATCGTCCATCACAATTTCCGAATTTCTTCGACTTGAAGTTGTGCGAAGCCATCTCGCACGCTTTTCTTTCCTTTGATTGTCACAACCTGCGCGGCGTGTTCCGCCAGCTGGGTATTGATCGACTGGCCAGGTTCGCCGGTCAGCAAATAAACTTTTCCATCTTGAGCTTTGATTCCAGCGGGCTCTCCATTCCTGATGCACACCTTCGCGCACTCGGCGTGCTCGGGACCGCTCAAGTTGGAGGCGATGTAGCAAGTCATATCGAGAACTTCGCCAGTCACGATAATTTCCTGCGCGCCTGCGACGGGACGGTGACGGCGCTCCGACCATTTCATTAGCAGCGCAGTCACGCTGGCCGAGATAAGGATAGCCGCAGCAAGCTGTACAATACGCGACCAATCTCGCGGAAACGGGATCGGCCGTCTGCGTACAATTTTTTCGGCCAACCCAAGCGGCGGTTCGATTCCGCGAAGCTTCGCCCGGATCGTATCGTAACACTCGGTTTGCTCTCGCAGCCATTGGCCGAGCTCCGGATCGCTTTTAGCATGAACTAGAGCTTCCTGAAACTGAGGATCGACATCGTCGATTGGCCCGCGATACAGCAACAGTCTTTGTCTGGCTTCGGTCGTCGTCATTTACTTCGGCGGAATCGTTTCATTCAAGAGTTGAAGCAATTTAATCTTTGCCCGCGCAATTCGCGACTGCACAGTTCCGAGTGGGACCGCCAACGTCTCGGCGATCTCGTTGTAAGAAAGATCTTCGAGGTAATAGAGCACCAGCGGAGCACGATGAGTTTCATCGAGTTGTCCAAGAAAACTCAGCAACACGCGAGCATCGATTCGGTTCACGCAGTCAGCGCTCATTGTCAGGAATTCCGCTGACGCTTCATCGATCGGCTCGTCTTTGAAGCGTGTTTCATGGCGGCGCGCTTGCAGAAATTGCCGATGCAGCGTCGTGAACAGCCAAGCCTTAACTTTCGCAGGATTTTTTAGCTGATGCCTCTTGTTCGCCCAGATGTAGAACGTTTCTTGCGTCAGATCGCAAGCGTCCGCTTCGCTTCCGGTCAAACTCAAGCCAAATCGATACAAATCGCGATAGTAAAGTTGCACAAGGTTTTCAAATTCCGGGTCGGCGGACATATCGCCGTTATCCCAAGATAGGAGTCCTCAGCCGCGCATTTGTTCCCGCTAACACGCAAAAATTTGTCACATAGCGGAGGGGAACGTTGCTCAAATTTTTTCGGGCGCGGGAACAATAATGATTCTGATGCATCTCATCCGAAACGAACACATGAACATAAGCCGAATCTTTCCGCTCGCAGTCGCAATATTTGTTGCAAGCCAACTCGCCGCCCAGTCGCCCGCTCCGGCAACATTAGTAAAAGCCGGCCGATTGCTCGACCCGCGCACTGGGAACGTGCTCTCGCCCGGCGCCGTGCTGATTGAAAACGGCAAGATTAAGGAAGTGGGCTCTCCTTCGAACGTCCAGGCTCATGCGCCTGCTGGCGCCAAAGCCATCGATTTGGGCAGCGCAACCTTGCTGCCCGGCTTGATCGACAGTCACACGCACTTGCTGGTTGATCCGATCGGCCCAGCGGAAGTCGAGTGGGCGCGTCACTATAACGGCGCCTTTCTGCCGGGGCTCTTGCTGGCGATTGTCGAATCGCCAAGCAAACGAGTGTTGATGGGCGCGCAGGCGGCTCGGGAGGATCTGGAGAGTGGCATTACGACCGTTCGAAATCTTGGTCACTCTGGCATTGATGGTGATACTGAATTGCGTGATGCGATCAACGCCGGCCGCGTCGTTGGCCCAAGGATCCTGGCTTCTGGACGCAAGCTCATCACGCGAAGTGACTACGTTCAGAACCTCAATCCCGCTCTGGCCGACGCGATCCTTGAGCAGGAGTTCTTACTAATTGACGGAACAGACCGCGCGCGTCAGGCAGTCCGGCAGAACGAGTTCCAAAACGTCGACGTGATCAAGGTTGCGGCTGATGAAAATCTCACGGTTCCTGAACTTGGGGCGGTTATTGAAGAAGCGCACCGCAAGCACCTCAAGGTCGCCGTCCATGCCGTCGACAAGACCAGCATACAGACCTCGATTGATGCCGGCGCAGATTCCATCGAGCATGGCAACGAGGCAACCGACGCGCAACTCAAGCAAATGCACGACAAAGGTACCTTTTTCGACTTCACACCCACTTCCTATGGCGACTTTTTTACAAAAATTTTCGATGGAACTATTGCGATGTCTCTAAAGCTGCGACCTGAGCGTCGAGGTTCCGATGAGCGCACCCGGCAGCGGTACAACGATCTGGCGCAGCAGCTTTTGAAGGGAGCGGAATTTCCAGACGCGTCCGACGAGAGCAGGGATCGGGTGTACGACAGCTTGGTTCAGCGGGTCATGAAGTCGGGCGTGAAGTTTGCGGCCGGATCCGACATGGGCTGGTTCTATCCGGGAAAAACACGCGGGCAAGCATCGGTGGGAAGATTTCCTACTTTGCATGAGGCCGGGATGCCCTCGCTTGACGTGATTCGGGCGATTACCACCAACGCCGCGGAAATGTTGGGCTGGCAGGACCGCATCGGCGCGGTTGAGCCAGGGAAATTTGGTGATCTGATCGCCGTGGCTGGAGACCCGATCGCGGACATTACGGAACTAGAGCGAGTTCGATTCGTGATGAAGGGCGGCCAAGTGATCAGAAATGACATTCAGCAGGAGCATTCGCAATGAAACCGACGCGCATCGTTCTTTTTTCAGCAGTTCTATCTGGAATGATCGCTTTCGTGGCGCCGACGAAAAATGTCGCGCGCGATGTCAATATTAAATCAGGTAACGGCACCATTTTGAAAGGAACGTACTTCGCAGCAGCGAAACCAGGCCCCGGTGTGTTGTTGTTCCATCAAAGCAATCGCACGCGCAAATCGTGGGAGGATGTCGCGCGTCAGCTTGTTGCCGTTGGAATTAATGCCTTAACGGTCGAGACAGATCCGAATAAAACAAGAAAGCAGAGATGGCCCGCCGATCTTAACGCTGCATTCGAATTTTTGATTTCGCAGCCTGGTGCGAACCGGGAGGTCGTTGGCATTGGAGGAGCAGGAGTAATCGGCGTTGAAGATTCGGTCGAGACCGCGCGCGGCCATTCCGCCGAGGTGAAATCGCTGGTCTTGCTTTCCGGTGAGACCGAAAGTCTCGACTTTCTGCGGCAGGCGTCGCAACTGCCAGAATTGTTCGTCGCGGCCGACGATGACGAGTACCCTCCCATTGTAGAAGCGATGGAACTGCTCTACGTCACTGCCTCAAGCCCAAGCAGGAAATTCGTGCACTACTCTGCGTCACACGAAGCGCCCTGGCTTTGGTATGAACCGTTCGACATAGGGAAAGTTCCGGCGAAGGGCGGACACGGAACCGACATGTTCAAAGGCCATCCCGAATTGCCCGGCATCATCGTGGATTGGTTTGTGACCACGCTGATCAAAACGCCGGGTCACGCGCCTGCGGACACCGTGGCATCTGCGTCGGTCATCAATCAAATTCAGATGCCCGGCGGAGTCGCCCAAGTCACGCAGCAACTGATTGAAGCACGGCGTAAAGATCCGGAAGCGCAGTTGTTTCCGGAAATCACCGCGAGCACCATCGGCCAGGATCACATGCGCGCGGGCGAGCCGAAGTCAGCGGTCGAAGTCTTGAAGCTCGTCCTACTTGCTTATCCTGAATCTGCTGACGCGAACGAGACCCTCGCCGAAGCGTATTTGCCAGACGGACAGAAGGAGTTGGCGCGACAGCACGCCGAAAAGGCACTGGCTCTCCTTGATTCTCATAGGTTGCCGGCGTCGTCGTGGACAGATACGGAGCAATACCGCGGAGAGATTCGTCGCGGCGCGGAAAAAATTCTCAAGCAGCTGACGCCTGGATCATAACTAGGAGCGGAACGGCAGTAGGGCTCAGAAGTCCCCTGTTTTCCAAAGGACGCCCGATGCGGCCGGTGCGATACTTTTCTGGATGAGCAGAGCCTTCGTAAAAGAAGATGTGGATCTTCCGGAGCGCAGCGGACGCAAGCGATCGGCGTCAGGACTGCCGCCGGGAGCGACCAATTACATCACCGCGCGCGGAGCGAAGCGTTTGCGCGACGAACTGCAAGAAGTTCGCGCAGCAAACATGGACAGCAAGCGCGTGGCCGAATTGGAACAAATTCTGGCATCGGTCCACGTTGTCGATCCTCCAGACCCGGCGTCGAATAGCGTTGGCTTTGGCGCAACGGTGACAGTAAAAGATAAAAAAGGCCGGACCGAAACCTATAGTGTCGTCGGTGTTGACGAACTCGATCTCGAACCGGACGCCGTCAGTTGGATTTCTCCGATCGGCAAGGCGCTCCTCGCCGCGGACATGGGCGACTGGATTGCGCTTGCGGATGGACGCGCCGCGAAAATCGTGAAGATCGAAAGAAAAAGTGACACGTGACAAGCGATCGGCCTACACACGAGACTACTCCGAAAGCTTTCGCGAGCGGGCGGCGCGACAAGCGAGTGACGGGCAAGGCCGTAAACGTTCAACGCCGAACTCCGATAAGTCGCGAGCAGGCGCCTAACGTCCAATGTGGAAGTCACTCACTGCGGAGCGATCGCAGGCCGTTGCTTTCTCAAGATATATTTCTGAATCTTGCCGGTCGCAGTTTTGGGTAGTTCTTTGACGAACGTCACACTGTGGGGCGCCTTGAAGTGCGCCAGGTTCGCCCGCGCAAACTCGAGCAGCTCGCGCTCATCGGTCTGCGCCTCTTCGTGGAGAACAACAAAGGCGTGCGGCGCTTCGCCCCAGCGTTCATGCGGGAATCCGACGATCGCCACCTCCTGCACGGTCGGGTGTCGCAAAAGCACGCTTTCGACTTCGACAGAAGAAATGTTTTCGCCGCCGCTGATGATAACGTCTTTCAGACGGTCGCGAATTTCGACGTAGCCATCCGGATGGAGGACCGCGGCGTCGCCGGTATGAAACCATCCGCCGCGCAAAGCCTGCTCGGTCGCTTCCGGGTCGTTGTAGTAGCCGGCCATGACGACGTTGCCGCGCGCGATGATTTCACCTTGAGTAACACCATCGCGCGGCACGTCGTTGCCTCGCGTGTCCACAACGCGCAACTCGCCTGATGTAATTAACTCCACGCCTTGGCGCGCTTTGATCGCGGCCCGTTCGCTGATCGGGAGAGGCGCATGTTCCGCCCGCGCCTCGCAGACGGTAATAAACGGCGCCGTCTCGGTCAGTCCGTAAACATGCGTGATGGTCCAACCCAAATCTTCTTCAAGTCGCTGGATAGTGGGAGCTGCGGGCGGCGCACCGGCCGTGATAACGTGAATTCCTTTCGGCGCGAGACGACGCAGACTTTCCGGCGCGTTAGCTAACGAAATCAAAAGCGTCGGCGCTGCGCACAGCGTGGTCACGCGCTCGGTCACCATCAATTCGAAGACAGCGCGCGGCTCGACTTTGCGCAGACAGATGTGAGTCGCTCCCGGTGCCGTTACGGTCCAGACGAAAGTCCAGCCGTTGGCGTGAAACATCGGCAGCGTCCACAGATAACGATCAGCACAGGTCATGGGCGCATAGAGGAGCGTGCCGATGGAATTCATCCAGGCATTGCGGTGGGTGATCATCACGCCCTTCGGACGCGAAGTGGTGCCGCTGGTGTAATTGATCGTGAGCAGATCGGTCTCTTGAATTTCCGGGCGGACAAATTTCGCCGAGCTCGCGTTGATCGTGGCTTCGTAGTCGAGCCAGGCAGAATTTGGCTGAGGACTCCGAAAGTTTTCGTGAGCAGGCAGCTCGACGTTACAACTCAAGGCGACGAAGTGTTCAACCTTGGGAAGCTGTTCGCGAATATTGTCGATCGCGCCAAGGTAATCACGGTCTGCGCAAACCATGCGCGACCCGCTATGGTTAATCAGGTAAACGAAGTCGTCCGCGGTAAGGCGATAGTTTAACGGCACCAGCACAGCGCCGATTTGCGGGACAGCATAGAACGATTCGAGCTGCGCGTGTGTGTTCGGTGAAAGATAGGCAACGCGGTCACCGGAGCCGATCCCAAGTTTCTGCAAAGCCGCCGACCAACGATCGCATCGATCGAGAAACTGCGCATAGGTCCAGCGTGAGCCGCAATCGATCACGGCGACGCGTTCGGGATAGAGTTTGCGCGCGCGGCGAGCAAATTCGAGGGGCGTCAGTGGCGTTTCCATTGGCGTCGAATAGAAAGTAAGAAGGAAGAAGGAAAAATTAGGAAGGAAAAAAGGCCGCCCGTGCTGAACTGGGATTTAATAGCAACATTGGTCGTCTTCGTTTGTAGGGCAGGCGCTCCGCCTGCCAATCGAAAGCCGGATTGGATAATCGCAAGCGATGAGCTTGCCCTACAACTCCGACGGCGATATGATCGGCTTCGTGCCGGAGGAGAAGGCGACGCGCGCGGCTATTCGATATGACGTAGTCATCGCTACCCTTGTCGGATTCCTGGCTTTGTGTGTTTCCGGGTACACCGCTTATGTGCAACGCCAGCAGGTGCGCGCGGCGGTCTGGCCGATTCTCGAATTCGGCAGCAGCAATGCGCCCGACATTCACTTTACCCTGGAGAACAAGGGAGTCGGGCCGGCGATTATCAAAAATATTATCGTTAGGGTGGATGACCAGCCGATGAAAAATTGGGCAGAGGTGCTCGAGAAACTGCTCGGCCCCGGAAAACATCCAGGGTCTGAGAGCGACATGAACGGTCATGTGTTTTCAGCGGGTGAATCGATGACCGTTCTCACTCCGAACGATCCCGACGACAACCCGCTAGCTTTCAACAGATCCAACCCGCTCTGGGTGCAAATGAATAAGGAGCGGTTCCGCGTAACGGTCGAGATCTACTACTGCTCCACTCTCGGCGAATGCTGGACCTTGGGCGCCGGCGGAAAGACACCCAGCACCAGGACCGAGGGCTGTTCGACTTCGTCCGCGGTTAGCTTCCAGCAGTGGTTAATTACAGAGGTTGGTAGCCTTTAGTTTGAGAGCGTAAAGCTCCGTGGGAGCCATGCTCCCTTACGGGGTTAAGAGAAAAAAGACATGGAAATGTCCTTTCGGTAAAGCAAAGCGGAATTAGCTGCTACAGGTTTCCACTATGAACATCCGTTGCATCGCCATCAGCCTCATCCTTCCGGGTTTGGTTAGCACTTCCGGATACGGGCAATCTTCGACGCCAACGCCTCCACCAGAGCTCAAGAAGTGGGATGTTTGGATCGGAGACTGGAACTTATCGGGAACGGCCAAGGACACGCCGACCGGACCTGAGTACAAGGTGAATTGGTATTTGCACGAACACTGGATTCTTAACGGGTTCTTCGTGCAGGTCGATCAAACGTGGAAAAGCAACGGCCAGGAGCTGCACAGCATGGAGATCCTCTCCTACGATCCGGTTAAGAAGATCCATACTGTTTCCGGATTCTCGGGTGACGGGTGGAGCTGGGCTCTGACCGCAACTTTCAACAAGACAACAACGACCGAAGAAGGAGTAGCGACAGGTCCAGACGGCGCGAGCGTCACATCCCGCATCGACTGGCAATTCAGCAGCGACGGAAAGGCGTTATCCGGCACACAGCAAAGCGAGCAGAACGGAGTCCGATGGACAGCTTTTACGGTCAAAGGAACCAAATCGAGATGATGTATTAGTCCAACGTGGCCTCGATTTGTTCTCTCGAAAATCTCAATAGCCGAATCAAGGAATCGAAGCTTCTTTTTCTTCGTTAGCTTCTGTTAAGATCATCAATCAATATGAAAACATCCCATGTCTTAGCTTTTGTTTGCGGCACTGCGGCTATGGTCGGCTTCAGCGCGCTTATGGGATCGAATCCGTCACACCACGTTTACGAATTGCGCATGTACCACGTTCACGAGGGCAAAATGGATGCTTTAAAGGCGCGCTTTCGCGATCACACCGACGCAATTTTCAAGCGGCACAACATGAAAAGCGTTGGTTATTGGCAGCCCGAAGATGCGCCGAGTTCGCAGAACCTGTTTATCTACATCCTGGAGCATCCCAGCCGTCAGGAGGCGGACAAGAATTGGGCCGCTTTCCAGGCCGATCCGGAATGGCAGAAGGTGAAGGCCGAATCGGAGAGGCAAGGCCCCCTGGTGGACCATATCGACCGGTACTTCATGGACCCGACCAGTTTTTCGGCGCTCAATTAATTTCGAGAGGCTGATAGTTGATGGTTGAGAGCTGAGAGTTGCAGCCAAATAGGAAAGCAAAATTAGGAATTAAGAAGGCCGAAGAGGCTTCGGCTACTTCACGCGCTTGCCGTGTTTGATGATCAGATCGATGCGCTGCAGAAGATCGAGGTGACGCAGCACATCGCCGCGTAGCGCGATAATGTCGGCGACTTTGCCTTCGCTGATCGAGCCATAGTCTTTGTCCACTTTCATCATCACAGCGGGCCAGTAGGTTGCGGCGCGAATAGCAGTCATCGAGTCGACGCCGAGATGATTGACCCACGCGTCCAATTCGTGCCAGGTGGATTGGCTGTGAAATTTCATTGGGATCCCGCTGTCGGTGCCGATCAGCATAACCACGCCGGACTCCTGTAGCTGCTTGAATTTGTGCGCCACGGTTTTGGCGCGGAGCGGTGTGATCTGGTAATAGGCGAGTTGATTCGGATGCGCGATCGATTGTTTGATGTCAGCGGCGATGTCCGGAGGTACGCCGTCGTAGTTCTTTGGATCGTCGAGCGGTTCGGGATTGTCGACTAACGAATCATAATTGATGAAGTTCTCGATGGTCGGACACCAGAAAAGCGGACCTAAACTCATTTTCGCTGTTCGCTCATGAAGCGCCTTCAGGACGTCGTCCGGATAACCGGGCGCCGCAGCCAGACCGGTGTGCTCGAAGCAATCGACACCCGCTGCGAGACCGCGCCGGATTTCTTCCGGGCGATGTGCGTGCGCGACGACAGGCAGTTTATGCGCATGCGCTTCGTCCACGACGGCCTTCACTTCTTCCATCGTCATTTGGTCTTGATCGATAAGCTTGATGATGTTCACTCCGGCGTCTGCGAGTTGTTTCACCTTCGCCTTGCCATCGGCCGCGCCTTTTACACCCCATCGGAAATAGTCGGTGCCGGGATAAGGCTCGTGTTGGATGAAAGGGCCGGCGACGTAAAGGGTTGGTCCGGGAATTTCGCCGCGATTGATCCGATCCCGCAGGCTAATGCTTTCCTTGAGCGGACC
>DATEZD010000219.1:0-16172 GCA_035255865.1 Candidatus Udaeobacter sp. | reverse complement strand
GACGCAGCTTGCCGTGCTCGTGCTTTCGACCGTGCTGGCGATCGTGGCAATGATTCGATTCCGGCCAGAGTCGGCGCCCGAGGCTGATGGTGAATCACCACCCATCTGACGATTCAAACAGCAAGCTCTATGACTGCCGGTCGCAGCGGGAGGAGAGTCATTGGCCACGGGCTGACGAACAACGAAGTTAAGACAGCAGGCAGGTGGCTCAAAGATCTTAAGCTGTGAGCCGCGCAATGATGAAAACAAGCCGCCTCGAAGCATTCAGCGATGGAGTCCTTGCCATCATCATCACGATCATGGTGCTGGAATTGAAGGTGCCGCATGCGGTTGAACTCGCCGCGTTGAAACCGGTGTTGCCGGTATTGTTGAGCTACATCCTAAGTTTCATTTATCTCGGCATCTATTGGAATAATCATCACCACCTGTTCCAGGCCACAGAGGAGGTCAGCGGCGGGATTCTGTGGGCCAACCTTTATCTCCTGTTCTGGCTGTCGCTGTTTCCTTTCACTACGGCTTGGATGGGTGAAAACCAGCTCGCTGCAATCCCAACCGCTGTTTATGGCTTCGTGCTGCTGATGGCGGCAATCGCCTACTATCTTCTCGAGCGCGCCATCATTGCCAAAGAAGGCCGCGAATCACTCGTTGCGCAGGCTGTTGGCAAAGACCGGAAAGCTAAACTCTCTCTCCTGCTCTATCTCGCAGCGATCCCGCTCGCGTTTGTGATCTCATGGATCGCCGCCGGACTCTACGTGTTCGCCGCGCTTCTTTGGCTGATTCCTGATCCGCGAATTGAGCGGGAAATTGAGAAGCGCAAGGAGTGAGCAGACGTCTTGATCGCAGAATGCGGTGTCGACTATCGTGTCATCGGATATGATTAAAGGTAGCGAAATCCGTAAGGCAGACCATTCAATCGAAAAGCTTCTGATCGATCGATGGTCGCCGCGTGCAATGTCGGGCGAAGAGATTTCGGAAGAAGAGCTGATGCGATTGTTCGAGGCAGCGCGTTGGGCGCCTTCTTCATTTAACGCCCAGCAATGGCGCGCGCTCTACGCGCGTCGCGGCACGGAACATTGGCAGACGTTCTTCGATTTACTCGTCGATGCGAACAAGGCGTGGGCAAAAAACGCGGCTGTTCTCGTGGTGTTTATTTCGCGCAAGAACTTCGAGCACGATGAAGAGCCGTCGATCACGCATTCTTACGATGCCGGAGCGGCCTGGGAGAACTTCGCGTTGCAAGGCTTCCACCAAGGTCTGGTGGTGCATGGAATGCAAGGATTCGATTACGATCGCGCGCGCAAACAATTGCGGGTTCCAGATGAATTCCAAGTCGAAGCAATGGCGGCTGTCGGCAAACCGGGCCCGAAAGAATTACTTCATGAAAAACTACAAGCCCGCGAAAGTCCTAATGACCGGCGGAAAGTTTCTGACAGCATTTTCGAAGGACCGTTCAAGTCTCAATAGGAATTCAGCCTAACAAGCGTCGATTTGGGCGGGCGTAATGGGGATCAGTCACAGCACCACGGTTCCGCGCAGTATTCCACCATTCTGCCTCTCTACGCTTGGTGCGTGAGGTCTACCTGGCACCACTCCGACCGACTTTGCCGGAGTACATTCTAGCTAGAGTCCTCCTAAGTGCGGTTCTCGTCGTCGGGATATTCTGGATCGCGTGAGTCTGTTGCGCGTGAGTTGTCCTCGCCGATGACGTTGCCATAACTCCTCCTTCTTCTATTGCTGTTCGCGGATCGTTTGGGCGAATGTTTTTCCGTACGGATAAAACAATTCCTTCCGTCCCTGCTGCCATGCTGCTTTCATTTCCGGCGTTGTAATATCCCAATCCGGCCGACATTTCCTAAGTACCGCCCGCAAGTCCTGACGTAAATCTTCGACCGTTGGCCGGCCGAAGAAGTTCTGAGATTCCAGCTGCGCTTGAACGAGCGTTGCGCTACTTCGAGATAACTCACCTCGGTGCGAGGGAGGCGACGATTTTTTTAAAGCGTGATAGCGACGGCAAGTGGCGCGTGGGCGAGATCTTTGTCACCGCGATCGATCTCTGCAAAGCGCTTCGAAACGCGGATCACCGCGTAGGAGATCGAACATTGGATCGAGACGGAGCAGCGCAGGAGTGAGCGGCACGTTTTCAGGCAATGGGCCTGCGCAAGGTAGCGAGAGTAGTGTCTGCAAAGCGGCGGTGGCGCGGTCGAGGTCGCCAATTCGTGCTGTCACTCGGGCGAGAATCGCGATTGGAACAGCACCGATTATCGCGTCTTTCTCGATCCGGAGCGTGGCCATGGCTCGTTCTGACAGAGCCAACGCCGTTGCTTTATCACCGAGCCCCGCGTTGGTTAGCGCAAGAATTTCGATGAGACTATAATTCTCCGGCTGTTCGTTGAGCAAAGGTTCCAGCTCGCTGCGTGTTTGGCGCCAGGTCGCCTGAGCGGCGGCGTGGTCGCCATCGACTTCTTGCGCCCAGCCTAACCAAAAGCGGAGCCGGCCGTTGATGTAACCCAACGCTGGATCAGGCTTGGCCAATATCTCCGTTAGCCGAGGGATCATTTGTGCAGGGCGACGCTCCAGAATGGCTTGGTAAACTTGTGCTTCCAAGGCCTGCGTGTTGGCGGCACTCGGGCGGAGCGGAGCGAGGAGTGCTGAAGCGCGCGGCAGATCGCCTTGGGCTTGTGCGATAGCCGCCTTGGTCGCGAGCGTATCGAGGTCGCCCGGTGTGATGTTAAGAACCTGGTCAAGCTTTTGCAGCGCTTCGTGGAAACGACGAAGAGAGATATAGGAAATCGCCCGCTGAGTGATCAGATAAACGTTGCGAGGGTCGAGCCGCTCGGCTTCGTCGAAGTAGGCTTCGCTCCGGTCCCACTGGCCTCGCCTCCGTTCGACATAAGCGAGCGCCTCAGGAATCTTGCTGCTATTCGGCAGAAATTGACGTGCTTGCTCAAAGTACCGCTCCGCGGTGTCATAATCTTTTAGGCACGAGTAATGGTAATATCCTTTGGCCCATACGGCTTCTCCGAGGCTGGGCTGAAGAGTGGCCGCGGTTTCGGCTGCCTTCCGTGCCTCTTCACGCAGGGCGACCGTTGGTTGAAGGGTCTCTGTGAGGTAGCCGCGCGCGTCAACATATGACAAGAGCGCCCAACTCAGGGCGAACTTCGGGTCCAAGTGCACCGCTTCTCTGAGATATTTCTGTGTACCAATGGCGTTGGCAGCTGTGTTGTCGGTTTTCGATGCATAAGCCAGGCCCCGGAGGTAGGCATCGTAGGCCTCAACGTTATTCGTCGGTTTGGCGGCGATAACTTGCTTTTCGTGATTGGTCAACTTTGCCTGCAACTGATCGGCAATGGCCTTAGCGATCTCGCTCTGAATCGCGAATACATCTGCCAGATCTCGGTCATAGGTCTGCGCCCATAATTGCCGATCAGTGCGCGCATCAACTAACACCGCATTGACACGGACACGATTGCCAGAGCGCTGAACGTTTCCTTCCACGACGCGCGCCACGCCGAGTTGCTGGCCGATTTCGCGCACGTTGCGCTCGGCTCCGCTTCTGTACTGCAGTACGCTGGTGCGGCTGATCACTTTCAGATCGGCCACTTTCGCCAGATCAGTCAGGATCTCGCCCTGCACTCCATCGGTGAAATAGGCGTTCTCTGTTTCCTCGCTGAGATTATCGAAGGGGAGAACGGCGACGCTCTTCTCCGGGATAGGAACTGGCACATTGCTCGTCGCGGCTGGAGAGACGGTCGACGTAATCGCTCGCCATGGCGTTCTATGAAAATAGATGAAAGAACTACTTATCAGAACAAAGACCAAGCCAGCTAAGGCAACCGGAAAGAGGAACTTTGGGAGTTGAGGTTGCCTGACTGACCGAACCGTTTGTTTGAGCTTCTGAGGAATCTGTAGATTGCCGAAACCGTCTTTGCAAAAATTAAACAAGTGCAGACGCAGACCGTGCTTCACCTTATACTCGCCCAGATCGTACAGGTACGGCTTCCAGTGCCGGGACTGGACCAGATCTTCGGCAACATGCTTGGATACAAGAATGTGGCCGGCGTCGCCGCAATCGAGGACCCGCTGCGCTACGTCCATTCCTGATCCCACTATGTTCGTCTTGTCATTGACATCGGGGACTCGATTGACTGGTCCGCTGTGCACTCCCATTCGTAACTGAATCTGCCGATTACCTCGCAACGTCTTGCTAATCTCCAGCGCGCATTCGATCGGCTCCTCTGGGCTGCGCAAGAAAAGTAATGCCATTCCGTCACCAGCCGGCACCCGGATGAGTTTGTTGCTTGCTTCCGCTGCACGAAAAGATTTGGTGTTTCGTACGATCCGATTCAGTTCTTGCAGCACTTCAATCTGTTCGTTGACCAGCAGCTTCGAGTAACCGACCACGTCGATTAACAGAATGTGTGCAATCTCAAGCTGGAGATCCGGCCTAGTCTCGACGGGTGTGTCTTGGTCCTTCACCCTGTTTTAAGAATACCATCCTCCCTGGCCGAGACCAAATAACTTCCCTACCACTCACAAGCGGTTCCGCGCGCCAGGTAGTGAAACTTGGTTCGGGGGCGAATTACTTCGACAGCAACTGCCGCAGCACGAACGGCAGAATTCCCCCGTGCCGGTAATAATCGATCTCGATCGGTGTATCGATGCGAAGCTTTACAGGGACAGAACGCTTCTGCCGATCTTTGCCTTCAATCTCGAGCGTTACGCTCTGCCCAGGTTTAATTGCATCCGATAATCCGGTAATCGAAAACATTTCCGAACCGTCGAGCCCGAGCGATTGCGCCGTTGTTCCATCGAGAAATTGCAATGGCAACACGCCCATGCCGACAAGATTGGATCGATGGATCCGTTCAAAACTCGCGGCGATCACGACCTTCACACCTAACAAACGCGTTCCCTTCGCCGCCCAATCGCGCGATGAACCGCTGCCGTATTCGTGACCGGCGAGAATAACCAATGGAGTGTCGGTCTGCGAGTAATTCATCGCCGCATCAAAAATCGACATCGTGGCATCGGCATCTTGCCGATCTTTTCCATAAAATCTGGTCACGCCGCCTTCAGTTCCGGGTACCATCAAATTCTTGATCCGCACATTCGCGAACGTCCCGCGCGTCATTACCAGATCGTTGCCGCGCCGGCTGCCGTAGCTGTTGAAATCTCGCGGCTGAATCTCGCGCGACATTAAATACTTCCCGGCCGGCGACGTTTCTTTAATCGCTCCCGCAGGGGAGATGTGATCGGTCGTTACGGAGTCGCCAAAAATCCCAAGCGCGCGTGCGCCGCGGATTTCTTCAATGTGACCAGGCTCCATCGAGAAATCTTTGAAGAACGGCGGTTCATGAATGTAATCGCTTTTCTCGTCCCACTGGTAAACGTCGCCGGTGCTCGATGGAATTTCGTTCCACTTCGGATTTTGGTTTGCAAAATCGCGATACAGTTTGCGAAACGTCTCTGGCGCGAGAGCTGATTGCATCATGTCTCGGATTTCGCTGAGAGTCGGCCAGAGATCGCGAAGGAAAATCTCTTTGCCATCCTTGTCCCTGGCGAGCGGGTCGCGGGAAAGATCGATGTGAACTCGGCCCGCGAGGGCGAAAGCGACCACCAGCGGCGGCGACATCAGAAAATTCGCCTTGATGTGCTGATGCACCCGCGCTTCGAAATTCCGATTCCCCGAAAGAACCGAAGCCGCGACCAAATCGTATTCGTGGATCGCTTTCTCGATGTTTGGGTGCAGCGGTCCCGAGTTGCCGATGCAAGTCGTGCAGCCGTAACCGACAAGGTTAAACCCAAGTTGGTCGAGATATGTTTGCAGGCCCGTTTTCTGCAGATAGTCGGAAACGACGCGCGAACCAGGCGCGAGTGATGTTTTCACCGCAGGATCAACGTGCAGACCGCGCTCGACCGCTTTTTTGGCAAGTAAGCCAGCCGCAATCATTACGCTCGGGTTGCTCGTGTTTGTGCAACTCGTGATGGCGGCGATTAGTACGCTGCCGTGGCCGATATGACTGCGTCCGCGCGTGAAAACGTCGCGCGACTCCGCCTCTATTTCCCTCGCTGCATCGGGCGTGGGCCGGTTTGCAACCATCTCGATCTTGTTGCGTTCGTCACCGGGTGTGATCCCCTGGTCTTCCTTTGTATCAGTCGAAGCCATGGCGCCATTGCGCGGGGCGCTGCCGTTTAGTTCCACGAGATGCTTTTCGCGAAGATCGACATTCTGTTTTCCATATCCTCCATCACGCACTGGCTTCTCGAGCAATTCGCGAAATGTTTTTCCAAGCTCGGGTAAGTTAATTCTGTCCTGCGGCCTTTTCGGTCCGGCGACGCTCGGCTGGACGTCCGCCAAATCCAAATCGACATCGACGCTGTAATCAATCTCGTCCCTGAGCGGCATGCCGAACATCTTTTGCGCGCGAAAATAATTTTCGAATGCCAGGCATTGTTCTTCGCTGCGTCCCGTGGCCCGCAGGTAATACACCGATTCTTGATCAACTGGGAAAAATCCCATGGTCGCGCCGTACTCAGGTGACATGTTGCCGATTGTCGCGCGGTCAGGCACCGGCAGCGATGCCGCGCCTTCGCCGTAAAACTCGACAAATTTGCCGACGACTTTTTGCGCGCGCAGCAATTGCGTGATGTGCAGGACGAGATCGGTGGCGGTAACGCCTTCGCGCAGCTGCCCGCTCATGTGCACGCCCACCACTTCCGGCGTTAGAAAATATACCGGTTGCCCAAGCATGCCGGCTTCGGCTTCAATTCCGCCCACGCCCCAGCCAACCACACCGAGGCCGTTGATCATCGTCGTGTGCGAATCCGTGCCGACCAATGTGTCGGGGAAGAAAATCTCCGACCTCTGACCTCTGACTTCTGACGTCTGGCTGAGCACGCCTTTCGCCAGATATTCCAGGTTCACCTGGTGCACGATCCCGATGCCGGGCGGGATGAGCTGGAAAGTTTTGAACGCCTGCTGTCCCCACTTGAGAAACTGGTAACGCTCCCGGTTGCGTTTGAACTCCATGTCCAGATTGAGCTGCAGCGCGCGCGGTGAACCGAAGAAATCGACTTGAACTGAGTGATCGACGACGAGGTCAACCGATACGAGGGGTTCAATGATTTTCGGCTCGCGACCCAACCGCGCGACTGCACTGCGCATCGCCGCAAGATCGACAATCAGCGGCACGCCGGTGAAATCCTGCAAAACGATCCGCGCCACGACGAATGGAATTTCCGCGTTCGCCGGTGATTTCGCGGTCCAATTAGCGAGGGTTTCCACATCTTTGCGCCGGACTTTTGTCCCATCGCAATTGCGCAGCACCGATTCGAGCACGATGCGAATGCTCACCGGCAACCGCGAAATTTTCCCAATGCCCTGTTCCTCCAGCGCCGGCAGTGAATAGAGGAAGCCTTCGCGCCCTTTGCCGGCATCGAATTTTCTTAGTGTTTTAAATTCGCCGTGCATCTCAATTTCTGTCATCCTGAACGAAGCGAAGGACCGCGCACAGACTGATAGCGGCATGCATGGTACTCTGAGTGATCCAATCTTCCATTGTGAGGGAGGTCCCTCACTTCGTTCGGGATGACCCTGCAGCGCGCGGAAATCATTTCAGCTCGGCTAACTTGGCCTTGATCCTATCGAAATTCGGCAGCTGCCTTGCGTCGTCGTTGCTCTCCGCGTACTGGATCACGCCATTTTTATCGACGATGAACGCAGATCGTTTCGGCACGCCGCCCATTCCGAGGTTCATTTGTGGCAGGAACGAGTCGTACATCACGCCGTAATCCTTTGCGACTTTGTGTTCGTAATCGCTCAGCAGCGGCACGGTGATCTTCTCCTTCTGCGCCCACGCTTCCTGCGCAAACGGATTATCGCCGCTGATTCCATAAACGGCGGCGTTCAAATCCGTGTAAGCATTCAGACCCGCGCTGACTTCGCACATTTCAGTGGTGCACGTGCCCGTGAACGCCATTGGAAAGAAAAGCAGCAACGTGTTTTTCTTTCCGAAATTGTCGCTCAGCTTGATTTGCTTCGGCCCGTCAGCGGTCTTGGTCGATAAAGTGAAATCTGGCGCTTTGGTTCCAACTGTGAGCAGCATAAACAATCCTCCTGTTCGAGTTTAGAGGGGAAATTCACTATAGGATCGACAACTCAGCGGTCAAAGAATTTGCAGCGATTCCAGCCACAGATTGCCACAGATCCACACAGATTATTCTCTGTGGTCGAACATCCGTGTTTCATCTGCGTTCATCCGTGGCTTACGATTTGATCAAGTGGAACTCTTCTGGTGGCTGTTCACAATTGTGTTTTTCGCCGTCGGTCTGATCGGCACAATTGCGCCGGTTCTGCCTGGCACGACAATCATTCTGGCCGCAGCGATCATCCATCGCCTCATGGTAGGCGCGGAGAAGAGTATCGGCTGGAAAACGATCGCTGTTCTCGTGCTGCTCACGCTTCTTTCCTACGTGTTCGATTTTCTGGGCACCTATTTTGGCGCAAAATATTTCGGCGCGACGAAATGGGGCGCCTTCGGTGCAATCATGGGTGCACTAGTCGGCCTGTTCTTCGGAGTCATCGGCTTGTTTGTCGGCCCGGTAATTGGCGCCGTCGCCGGTGAATTCATCGCCGGCAAACGAATGATCGACGCTGGTCGCGCCGGTTGGGGAAGCTTGCTCGGAAATCTCGGCGCGATGCTCGGCAAACTGATCATAGCAGTGGCGATGATTACGATTTTCCTCTTCGCCGTTCCGTCACCGTTTTAATTGTAGGGCAACCCCGAAAGCTTTCGGGGTTGCCGAGTGTCTCTTGGTTTCCTGGCTTCCAGATTTCTATTCGTGTGCTAAATTGTCCGCCGATGGCAGATGATCGCTGGTGACCCCGAAGGCCTTCGGGGTTGCTGGAGGAAAGTCCGAACACCATACGGCAGCATGCCGCGTAGAATACGCGGGCGCCGCGGTTGAAAAATCGCGGTGACGGAGAGTGTCACAGAAAAGACACCGCCGGTTCTTTGAAAGAAGCGCAGGCAAGGGTGAAAAGGCGAGGTAAGAGCTCACCGCTCGCGGAGTAATTCGCGAGGCACGAAAAACCCCATGCGGTGCAAGACAAAACAGAGGAAGGGCAGCCGGCCCGCCTGCCCCGAAGAATTTCGGGGCTAAAAATCCTCGGGTATCGTCGCATCACGATGCTGTAGCGGTGGTCTGTGACCGCCGAAACATCATCGGGCATCCCGCGCAAGTCGGATGAGATAAATGATCATCCCGGCTGAGAAATCAGCCAGACAGAATTCGGCTTATCGCCATCGAAACTATGAAGGGCGCTTTCGGAAACGAAGGCGCCCTTCGCTTTTTTAAGCCACCGACGGACGCAGGCTGGACTTCTTGCGTAGGAGCGGAAGGACTTTTTCCACCAATGCGTCGGCAGTGATGCCGTACTTCTTGCGCAGGATTGGAACTGCACCATGCTCGATGAATTGATCGGGCCAGCCGATCCGCACCACCGGGGTGTTTATCATCTGTGAATGCAGATGCTCCATGACGGCGCAGCCAAAACCATTGTGCAAAACGTGATCTTCGATCGTGCATACGACGTCCACGCTGCGCGCGAAGAATTCGAGCGTGCCGGTGTCCGTCGGCTTGATCCAGCGTGGATTAATGAGCGCAACGGAAATTCCTTTTTCTTCGAGCTTGCGTGCTGCTTCTTCGGCTACTTCAAACATGTTGCCCAGCCCGAAGATTGCTACGTCGCGCCCATGCTGCACAACTTCCGCCTTGCCGATCTCGAGAAGCCGCGGCTCCGGTTTGACTTTTGCGCCTGTTCCCGACCCTCGTGGATAACGAATGGCGATCGGGCCGGAATTGTAGTGCGCCATTGTCCAGAGCATATCGACGAATTCGTCTTCGTTCTTCGGCTGCATGTGCACCCAATTCGGGATGTGGCGCAGATAACCGATATCGAACAAGCCATGGTGCGTCGGGCCGTCGTCGCCGCTCAATCCGGCGCGGTCCATACAGAGCCTGACGTTTAATTTTTGGATGGCGATATCGTGAATTGCCATGTCGTAGGCGCGCTGAAAGAACGTGGAATAAATCGTGAGAAACGGCGTCATCCCTTGCGTCGCCAACCCACAGGCAAAAAGCGTGGCGTGCTCTTCCGCGATGCCGACGTCGAAATAGCGGGTCGGATGCGCCTTGGCAAAATGTGAAAGACCGGTGCCGCTTGGCATCGCCGCCGTGATGGCAACGAGCTTCTGATTTGTCTCTGCAAATTTCGCCAGCGTTTTACCGATGATTTCCGAATAGGTCGGAGTCGGTGTCGGAGCAGTCTCACCGCTCTCGATCTTGTATTTGCCGAGACCGTGAAACTTGTCGGGCTGTTTAATGGCCGGTTCATACCCTTTGCCTTTCTTGGTCAGAATGTGCAGCAGCACCGGCTCTTCCTGCGTCTTCAAAAACTCGAAGGTCTGTGTCAGCAACGGGATATCGTGTCCATCGATGGGACCGTAGTAACGCAGACCGAGTTCCTCAAAAATCACGCTCGGAACGAGCAAACCCTTGACGCTTTCTTCCACTTTGTGCGCCAGCTGCACGCCGGTTTTTCCAAGAATCGCCTGGACGAAATCGCGCGCCTTATCGTGCAGATGCGCATAAGTGGGATTCGTCACGATGCTGTTTAGGTAATTGGCGATCGCGCCGACATTCTTCGCGATCGACCATTCGTTGTCGTTTAACACGACGATGAACCGCTTGGTGTGCGCTTTGACGTTGTTCAGTGCTTCATAGCTGATCCCGCAGGTGAACGCGGCATCGCCTGCGACCACGACGATGTGCTCGTCACCACCGCGCAGATCGCGCCCGACCGCCATACCAAGCGCAGCGGAGAGCGCCGTGCCAGCGTGACCGGCACCGTAGCAATCATGTTCGCTTTCCGTTCGCAAAAGGAAACCGTTGAGGCCGCCGAACTGCCGCATCGTGTGGAAACGGTCGAGACGCCCGGTAAACATTTTGTGCACGTAGCCCTGGTGGCTCACGTCCATGACGAAGCGGTCACGCGGCGTGTTAAACACGCGATGCAAGGCAATCGTCAGCTCAACCACGCCGAGATTCGGCCCGAGGTGTCCGCCGGTTTGCGAAAGGACTTTAATTAGCTCATCGCGCACTTCCTGTGCGAGCTGTGGCAGGTCCTGTTCGCGAAGGGCCTTGATGTCCGCGGGCGAGTGGATTCCATCTAGCAGACGCTTGGGCGCGGCCATCGGCTCGGCGGTCTGAGAATTTTTAGAAGAGTCTGATTTCGTCATTTGCATCCTGGGAGTCATCGGCAACGGCCGCCTGCCCGGTCGTCTCCGGTGTTGGCTCAAAGTCTTTAACTATCGGCTTGCCAGCGCTATTGCGAGCAATGATTTCAATCTTCTGCTCGGCGTTGGCAAGCCGCTCCTGGCAAATTTTTACCAGATTCATTCCTTCCTCGTAACGCACGACAAGATCTTCGAGCGGCAATTTGCCAGACTCCATCTGTTCGACAATTTTTTCGAGCCGATCCATCGCGCCTTCGAAGTTAAGCTCTGCCTCTCGCGGCTTCGATTTGCTGCTCATGGGGAGAACGAGAAATTAAGCATAGGTTAGCCAAGAGAAAAGGGCGACCTAGTTATTCGCTAAGCGCTGCCCTGATGGCCGCGTTATCGCAGGCGCCGAGCGCCTTCGCTTGAATTTGTAGTGCGGTGTCTTTGTCGCCAGTTCTATCGAGCAGCATGATTAACCGGACAACATCATGTGTGAAGTTGTGCTCAAAAGCCTGTCGGCTCCGACTGGAAGCCCGGCGGGTGTTTGCGTACTCAATTCCGCAATCCAAACTGCGTTTGAGTGAGTCAAAGCGAGCCAAGGGATGGCCCAAGTATTTCCTCTCCAGTTCGTATTCCTTCGCATCGAACAGTGCCTTGTCAGCAAGCTCAGCGATCGAAGAGGCAAAGTCGGGTCGAGCAGCCTGAATCTTCTTGAATGCTGCGACCGTGGCCAGCGGTTCGCACAATTCTTCGTTTATCGCGACGATGTCATGGAAGAGCGGCCGATTATTTTCACCTGCGACAAGCCGAGCCGCCTTTTTATCGCGAATGTCCTTCAAGGCGTTGAGAGCCTTCGGATATTTCTTCCCAAGATCGATCCAATACGACAACGCGAAAGAGAGTCGGACGCCGTAATGGGCCGGATTTATCTCTAGTGCGTGATCGTGGTACCAAATGTGTTTCTGCAACGCTTCCTCAAATTTTCCTTGAGCGGCAAATTGCTGTGCTTGCTCCAACGCCTCATCAGCTTTGTCCTTTCCGCGAGAGCAACAGACAAGCGGTAAGACGAGCAGTGCTACGAGGCGGATACTGAGCTTCACTATCCAATCTGTTTTTTGTAAGCGGCAGCCTCTTTCAGATTCTTGAGATCGTCGGCGTTGTCGATTTTGAGAACGAAGATCCAGCCCTGGCCGTAGGGTTCGCGGTTGATCAGGCCAGGATCGGCTTCGAGCGCTTTGTTTATCTCGACAACGGTTCCTTTCACCGGCGCGTAAATGTCGCTCGCAGCTTTCACTGATTCGACAACGGCGACGGCTTCTTTCGCGTTTGCTTGGCGATTCATTTTCGGCAACTCGACATAGACCACGTCCGTCAATTCTGATTGTGCGTGATCGGTGACGCCGACGCGAACATTGTCGCCTTCGCGTTTAATCCATTCGTGAGTCTCGGTGTAAAGCAAATCGTCTGGGACATTCATGATGTTGTTTTTTTGTAGAGAGGTTTCTTTTCGATGATAGCCGGAAATTTTTGCCCGCGAATTTCGATGTCGATTTGCGCGCCGATCTTCGCGTGCGCCGCTGAGACATACGCCATTCCTACGCCCCAGTTCAAGCTCGGAGAAAGCGTGCCGCTTGTGACTTCGCCGATGCGGGCGCCATTTTGGAAAACGGCGTAGTGCGGCCGCGGCGGCGGCCCTTTTTCCTTCATTCGAAATGGAACGAGTTTTTCGCGCTGGCCGCTTTCTTTTGTCTCCAACAGAACGTCGCGCCCGATGAAGCCTGGTTTGCTTAAGTCAACAAAGAACCCAAGCCCTGCTTCGATCGGATTTCGTTCCGGCGAAAGATCAGAACCGTTGAGCGGATAGCACATTTCCAAACGCAACGTGTCGCGCGCGCCAAGCCCGCATGGTTTGATTCCCAACGGTTTGCCATTTTCGAGTGCGGCATTCCAAAGCTTCACCGCGTCATTCGCGCGGAAGAAAACTTCGATGCCGTCCTCGCCGGTGTAGCCAGTTCGAGCGATCGTCACCGGTATTCCATGCCAATCAAGATCGACGATGTGGTTCCGTGACGGAAGGTTCTCAAAAAGATTCGTAACGCCCGGTCCTTGAATGGCGACGCCACCAAAATCTGCGCTGCGGTTGGTGATTGTCGTGGCCTCGGCATCCTGCCGATGATCGGCTGGAAGCCGATGCCACTTCTCCAGCCAGGCGAAATCCTCTTCAGTGCGAGCTGCGTTGACGACGAGCAGAAACTTCTGATCGCCGATCCGATAAACGATCAGATCATCAATGATTCCGCCTCGCTCGTTGAGGAGAAAAGTGTATTGGCCCATGCCGACAGCGAGTTTGTCGACGTTGTTAGTCAGCATCGTGTTAAGCCACGTGGCGCCGGCGCCCTCGCCGCCAGATTTCTGCGACGTGGGCGTCGCAGCCACGACCAACTGTCCCATGTGCGAAATGTCGAAGATGCCCACACCATTTCGCACAGCCTGGTGTTCCTCGACAATGCTGGTGTATTGCACCGGCATGACCCAACCAGCGAATGAGACCATTTTCGCGCCCAGCCGCACGTGCTCGTCGTAAAGCGGCGTCTTTCTCGGCGCGACTCCAGTCATGCGTCCAAGCTAGGCTCAGAGGGATGTGGCGCAAGAGGGTGGGTGATTACAAATCAGCTCGATTTCGACTCCTCACCTTCATCCTCTCCTCGATCGAGGAGGAGAGGAAAGATTGCCTCACTCGCGTTCCCCGGTGGATAAATGCAATAGCCAGTCTGCCTCTCCCTTTCGAAAGGGAGAGGATTGAGGTGAGGGATCGATACGTTACTGTTCGCGACGATGACCTGGCTCGACAAACTCGAACGCCGCTTTGGTTTTCTTGGCATTCCGGGATTGATCCGCATCGTGATCGGCTTCACCGCACTGGTTTATGTGCTGGTTTATCTTAATCACGGCTTCGAATCGTTTCTCATGCTCGATCCCGTTTTGATTCGTCGAGGCCAAGTTTGGCGTCTCGTTACCTACATCTTCCTTCCGCAGACATTGAGTCCGCTTTGGCTGCTTCTGGCGCTTTGGTTTCTCTGGTTTATCGGCGAAGGTCTGGAACGCGCCTGGGGGCCGTTCCGCCTCACGCTCTATTTCGTCGTCGGCATGATGGGCACCACGGTCGCGGCGTTTTTCTTCGGTGCCCGCTTCTCCAATGGGATGCTGATCGCATCGTTGTTCTTCGCCTTCGCGCGATTCTATCCCGACGAAATCATCTACATCCTTTTTATTTTGCCCGTCAAAATCAAGTGGCTTGCCTGGATTTTCGCCGCGTTTTTGCTCGTCGGATTTGTCTTAAACTCGAATTCCTACCGCGCCGCGCTCATTGCCGCGTTCGCCAATTATTTCATCTTCTTCGGCCCCGAGATCATTCACCAGGCGCGGCATCGGCACGAAGTTTCAACACGACGAAGACGTTTCGAAGACCATTCACGGAGCGACGACGAAGCGCTGCATCGCTGCGCGGTTTGCGGCGCCACGGAGTTGACCGATCCAAATCTCGATTTTCGCGTCGCGCGCGATGGCGAGGAATATTGCATAGCGCATTTGCCGAAGGCGCAGACGCCTGCGCCTTAGATTTCGTTGTAGAGGCGCTCCGCCGCGGCGAGCGCCTGGCCTCGGCGTTTGACACAAACGCTGCTACACCCTTGACCAGATATTGTTGAGGATGAAACTAGCGCGATGACTGACAAGAACACGACGCTAGTGCCTGAGGAAGGCTGGCATTGTTTGCATCTATTTTACCGGATCGAATACGGCCAATGGCAATTGCTCGGCCGCGACGAACAAAACGCTGCAAAAACCAATCTCTCGTCGCTTGTGCAGGAAGTGCGCTCGATGGAATCGACGCAATTGCTTACTCTCGGCATCGTGACACCGAAAGCCGACATCGGTTTCATGTTGATCACGCCCGACTTGCACGACGCCAGCAGGATCGAAAAACGGCTTTCGCTCTCGCTAGGCGCGGACGTGTTGACACCAGTTTACAGTTACCTGTCGCTCACCGAGGAAAGCGAATACATCACAAGCGAAGAAGAATACGCGCAAACCCTCGAGCTCGCTGTCCGCAATGATCCTGCAAAACTCAGTGAAGCCCTGACAACATTTCGCGAGCGAATGAAACATTATCGGCAGGAGCGTGTTTACCCGACGCTGCCTGATTGGCCGGTGGTTTGTTTCTATAACATGAACAAACGCCGCGGCGAACAGCGTAACTGGTATGCGCTGCCGTATGACGAACGTCGCAAACTGATGAAAGGTCACGCTAGTGTGGGGCGCGAGTTCGCCGGCAAAGTGAAACAACTCATCACCGGTTCGACCGGGCTCGATGATGCCGAATGGGGCGTGACACTTTTTTCGCGCGACACATTTCAGATCAAAGCGATCGTTTACAAAATGCGGTTCGATCCGGTGAGCGCCGAGTACGCGGACTTCGGTGAATTTTACATCGGCATCCAACTGCCCCTCGACGAATTATTCAGGCGATTGCAACTGTAGTGGTGCTCGTGATCGACTTCCAAATCGAGCACGATTACGATTACGAGCACGAACAGGAATTGGAATGGATGGGTGACAGAGTGGTTGATTGTGCACGCCTGGAAAGCGTGTGTGCCGAAAGGCACCGGGGGTTCGAATCCCCCCCCATCCGCGCTAATCTCTCATTCGTGCTCCTGCTCCTACGCTTGCTCGTCTTTTAACGTTTCCGTTCCAGCACTTGCAGCTCCTGTCGCAGTTTCACCATGCTGCCGTCCGGCAGAACTCCACGAAAGTTCACCGTCGGATAAATCATGCAGTTGCGTCCAATCACCGAGCCTGGATTGATCACAGCGTTGCAGCCGATTTCGGTCC
>DATEZD010000218.1:0-5750 GCA_035255865.1 Candidatus Udaeobacter sp. | reverse complement strand
CCGCGCAATTTCGGGGCAAAAACTTTTATATTGCCGCCTTCCACGCGCACGGCCGCGCCCAGCGCCTCGAATCCTTTCAGATGCAAATCGATTGGTCGGTCGCCAATCACGCATCCGCCCGGCATCGACACGGTCGCTTCTTTACAACGGCCGAGCAGCGGCCCGAGCACGCAAACCGAAGCGCGCATTTTGCGCACGACATCGTAAGGCGCGACCGATTGCACGTTCTCGGCCGCCGCCGTGACTGTTCCACTGGCGCGTTCCACTTGCACACCGAGATGGATCAAAATTTGCAGCATGTAATGCGTGTCGCTTAGGTCGGGCACGCGATGAACGATGCACGGTTCGCGCGTGAGCAAGGTCGCGGCCAGGATTGGCAGCGAAGAATTCTTCGAGCCGCTGACCTTGATAGAACCAGAAAGCGGATGGCCGCCGTGGATGAGAATCTTATCCATACCTTGCAAACAGGAAACGTGTGACACCTGAATAATCGGTTTTCGAATAAATGTCGCGGTAATTTTTTTCCGCCAAGGTCGAAAGAAGCGCATCGCTCTGGCCGATTCCGATCTCCACGGCCAGCATTCCGCCGGGACGCAGGCGCGCCGGCGCCTGCGCAATCAGCTCGCGTATCAATTCATCACCGCACCCGCTGGCAAAAACTGCGACCACCGGATCGTGTAACACTTCGCGGGAAAGGGTGTCGCGGGCTTGCTTCGAGACGTAAGGAAGATTCGCAACAACAAGATCGAAAGTCCCCTCAACATTTTCAAGGAGATTGCTTTTCAGAAACCGGACCCGATCGGCCAGGTTGAGCCTGGCCGCATTTTCCTGCGCAAGCGCAAGCGCATCGTCCGAGATGTCAACGGCGAGAACCTCCACATCGGGAAACTTCGCAGCCAAGCTCAGTGCAATCACGCCGCTGCCTGTGCCGACATCGACCATGCGAGAATTTGAAATTTGAGATTTGAAATTTGAAATCAGCAGCTCAACCAGCTGCTCAGTTTCCGGCCGGGGCACCAGCGCGCGTTTGTCGCAAAGAAAGATCAATCCGCAAAATTCGACGTTGCCAAGCAGATGCTGAAGCGGCTCACCTTCACCGCGACGCTTCACCAATTCACGCAGCGGTGCCAGTTCTGCCTCGGTCAGCTCGCGCTCGAATTCCAAATAAAGCTCGATCCGTTTGCGCCGCAGCATATGCGCCAGCAAGTGTTCCGCATTCAGTCGTGGATTTTCGATATTATGTTTCTTGAAATACGCAGTCGTCGCTTGCAGTACTTCAAGTACGGTCATGCCTTGTTCTTCTATCACTCCGAGCGAAGTTGGCACGACAGAAGCAAATTGCTCATGCAAGCGCTGATTCCTTCAACCGCTCACTCACATCGGCAGCTTGCAGCGCACTGATCAATTCCTCGAGATCGCCGTCGATGATGCGATCTAAATTGTAAAGCGTCAGACCAACGCGATGATCGGTCACGCGGTTTTGCGGGAAATTGTAGGTGCGAATTTTTTCTTCGCGCCCACCGGTACCGATCTGGCCACGGCGTTGCGCGCTGTATTTATCCGCTTCCTCGCGCTGTTTTCGCTCCAGCAGGCGCGCCCGCAAGATCGATAATGCGCGCTCCTTGTTCTTGATCTGGCTGCGCCCGTCCTGACAGCGTACGATCATGCCGGTCGGAATATGCAGCACCTGCACGGCCGAGTCAGTCGTGTTCACGCCTTGCCCGCCCGGGCCGCCGGCACGCGAAACTTCGATTCGCAAATCCTCCGGCTTCAATTCTACATCGACATCTTCCGCCTCCGGCAATACCGCCACCGTGGCTGTCGACGTATGAATACGACCTTGCGCCTCCGTCGCGGGCACGCGTTGCACACGATGAACGCCGCTTTCATAACGAAGTTTTCGAAAAACAGACTCGCCGGAAACTCGGAAGATCGCTTCCTTGAATCCGCCGATTTCTGACGGACTCGATTCGAGATCTTCGGTTTTCAGGCCGGCACTTTCCGCGTAGCGATGATACATGCGGTAAAGATCGGCCGCGAAAATCGCCGCCTCGCTTCCGCCAGTTCCGGCGCGGATTTCCACGATGGCGTCACGCTCTTCATTTTCATCCGGAGGAAGCAAGGCGATCTGAACATCGCGCTCAAGATCGCCGACTCGTTTTTCCAGATCCGGGATTTCGTCATCAGCCATCGCAGCGATCTCGACGTCACGCGACATCGCCAGTTCGCGATTGTCATCCAATTGCTTGCGCACCGCTTCGAGTTCGTCCCACTTTGCCAGCAGTTCCTTGATGTTCGCGTGCTCGCGCATAAGCTCGCTCGCGCGCTGGCGATTGGAAAAAAGCGCCGGATCAGCAATCTCGCGTTCGAGTTGTTCGAAGCGCTCGCGTTTCAGTTTAATGAGAGAATTGAAGTCCATGGCTTGTAGCGGCCGGTGTGTCAGCCGCCAACGAAGGCGTTCGCCGCAGGCGAACGCCTCTACAACGAGCTAAGCTTTCTTCTCAGCCCGCGCCGCTTTGGTGCTGCCGTAGCGACGAGCGAATTTCTCGACGCGCCCGGCAGTATCGACGAACTTTTGTTCGCCAGTGAAAAAGGGATGACAAGCGGCACAAATACCGATCTTAATATCGCGGCTCGTGGAGCGGGTGTGATACACCGCGCCACACGCACAGACCATGTCGGTCTCATAATACTCTGGATGAATGCCTGCTTTCATCTTCCAAATAGAGCGCGGAATGTATCCGCGTGGGCGGTTTCTTGCAAGTGATGAAATCCGAAGATCCATTGCTGGCAGCGTGGGACAAGACGCTGTCACAGAAAAACGATCAGCGTGCCATTTTCAGTTCAACCGGCCAAATCGCGCACACATTTCGACAGATTGAAGAGCAAGCGCGCCAATTCGAAGCGAAGATCGAGAGATTCCGCGCGGGCGAGGTCATTGCGGTTCAAATCGGCAATCACGAAGATTGGCCATCGATTTTCGTCGCTTGTCTTCGGAAACAGCTTGTTGTTCTTCCGGCTGAGCAATCGGTCAGCGACGAACAACGCGACGCCGCGCTCCAAATTTGCAGGGCGAGCGCTGTAGTGTCCGCTGTCCCCAGCGGAACCTCCCGAAAGATTCTTCGGCTGAGGACAGCCGACACTACAGCAGAGTGGCACAAGAATCCGCCGAACCTCCTTAAGCTTACCTCCGGTACAACGGCCGCGCCGCGTGCAATTCGATTTCGCAGTCACCAGCTACTGGCCGATTGCAATCAGATTTGCGATACGATGGAAATTAGCGATGCCGATCTGAATTTTGGCGTCATCCCGATCTCGCACTCGTACGGGTTTAGCAATCTGCTCACACCATTGATCGCACGTGGCGTGCCAATGGTGTTAAGCCGCGACAGAACACCGCGCGCGATCCTTGCCGATATTGTCCGCAGCAACGCGACGGTTTTCCCCGGAATGCCGGTGTTCTATCAGGCATTTTGCGAGATGGAACATATTCCTGTGCTACCAAAGCTGCGCCTCTGCATTTCTGCAGGCGCGCCACTCCCGGGCGCGGTCGCGAAGAAATTCCGAGAGAAGTTTAACCTGATGATCCACTCGTTTTACGGCGCGTCAGAATGCGGAGGGATTTGCTACGATCGCGAAGCAACAAGCGAACAAGACGGTTTTGTGGGGCAAGTGATGAAAGGCGTTGACCTTGAAATGATCGACCCAGACGGGCAGGAGAGCCGGGTCCGGGTGCGCAGCGCTGCAGTGGGCGACGGCTATTTTCCCGAACCGGACGAACAAAAGCTGAGTGACGGAATTTTTGTGCCTGACGATCTGTTGGCGCGAGACGATTCGGGGTTCAAGATTGTGGGCCGGATTTCGGACGTGATCAATGTCGCAGGAAAAAAGCTGAATCCGGCGGAAGTAGAAGCGCATTTGTTGCGATTTGGCGGGGTGCGGCAGGCAGTGGTGTTCGGTCGGCAATCGACGTTACGCAATGAAGAAGTGGCGGCATGCGTGGTTGTATCGCGCAATGTAAGCGAAAGCGACCTCTTGCGATTTTGCCGCGATGGGTTAAGCGCCTGGCAAGTGCCGAAGCGGATTTTTATCATGGACGCGATCCCGACGAATGAGCGAGGCAAAATCAGCCGGCGCGACCTGGCGCGCCGGTTCTCAACGACAGGCGAGAGTTCTCCGTTGCGAAGATTGGGTTCTTGATAAAGCCTTCACATGGGATTTGCTTACTACGACAAGGAATGACCATGCCGACACCACAAGGCAAACCAAAGCCAATAGAAGCCCATATGGAATCTTCGAAACGCGAAGACCAAGAGCAGCCCGACAGTAATCCTGTGCCGCAAGAGAACGAACAGGTACCGGAGGCCGCTGCGAATGCAGAGATTTTCCAATCGGACGACTGGTGGAGCGCATCGCCGCTAGCTCCAGATTGGAGCGAACCCGTAACGGAGGCTCCGACCACAGACGTCATTCCGACAAAGGAGGCGGGGAAGGCTGACGTTTATTTTTGCGGGAACACGAGTCTGTTTCCGTTGAACCGCGCGCTGCAAGCAATAGCAAAAGGGAAACTCACCGGCTTGCTACGATCATTTTGGGACGAGGAGCCGATCGATCTTCTTGCGCGCGACGGAGAGATCGTTCTTGTCACAAGCCGAGACCCGGATTTTTATTGTCCGGAGACTCCGGCCACCCTCACTGACGCCGACCCGGTAATTGTTGACAGGGCCCGCAACCAACAAAGGGAAACAGGAACTCCGTTCTTCCTGACGCTTGCCCGCGAAGAATCAATAGCTCGCGAGCAGGCGGCGGAGCTGATGCAGCGCTATGGGCAAAAGCTCTTCTCCCAGCTTTGGACCGCTCCGCGAGCCCGGATAATGTTTGAGAGGAATGCCGATTTGCTAAGTGACCTGGCGGACATACCCGGGGAACCAAACGTGAGCGACTGGGCGCTGGAGACGTTGCGGCTTGTTGAGGACCCGGATCAATCCGCAGACTTCGACCCGACATCCATTCCCGCTTACACGAAAGAGGGCTTCGAGTGGGTGCAGAAGTTGAAGCTGACTTCAGACGAGGCCAAATTCGCCTCGCAATTCAATGGCGCCCGGTCGGTGCAACAAATTGCCAGGAATCTGCGGTTCGATTTGAAATCTGCCCGGCAACTGCTGTTTCGTTTTCTCGCCCTTGAGATAGTAGAATGCTGGCCTGCCAGTACGGCCGCAAAGCCGGAGCACCAAGGCTTCTTTCAGCGTCTTCGCGGCTCCGGCCGACGCGACAGATAGTTCGCCCGAATATTCGGGGGAGCGGTCGTTCATGAAGAGGAAAATTCTCGTCGTCGATATCGGCGGCACACATGTAAAACTGCTGATGTCGTCGCGCGAGGAGCGCGAATTTCCTTCGGGGCCGCGAATGGGACCGAAACAATTTCTCGCGGGGTTCAAAGAGACTGTGCGCGGCTGGAAATTCGACAGGGCATCAATTGGTTTTCCCGTTCCGGTACGCAACGGTCGGATCACGAGAAATCCAAAGCATTTGGGCAAGGGTTGGATTGGTTTCAATTTTTCCAAAGCACTCGGGTTACCAGTGCACGTGATCAACGACGCGGCAATGCAAGCGCTCGGCAGTTACCGTGGCCGCGGACGCATGCTCTTTTTGGGACTCGGAACCGGCTTGGGCTCAGCTCTGGTCTGGGAGAGAACTCTAATGCCGCTCGAGCTGGGGGATCTGCCTTATCCCAATGGCAAGATCATTGA
>DATEZD010000217.1:0-4129 GCA_035255865.1 Candidatus Udaeobacter sp. | reverse complement strand
ACAAGCGTCGACGACTGGCGGCGCTTCGCCGCGCGCGCCTCGCTCTACGCCGCCCGCGAGAAGGCGCACGAACTCGGCATCGACGTGGACTGGGACTGCGAGGCGGCCAGGACGCCCGAAGGGTACTACCAGGTGCGCGGCGGTATTCCGTACGCCATCGCCAAGTCGCTTGCGGCGGCGCCATTCGCCGACCTGCTCTGGATGGAGACCAAAACCGCCAACCTTGATGACGCGCGCAAGTTCGCCGAGGCGATTCATTCGGAGTTTCCAGACAAGATGCTCGCCTACAACCTCTCGCCGTCGTTCAATTGGGACACCACCGGCATGAGCGACGAGGAAATGCGAAGCTTTCCCGAGGAACTCGGCAAGCTGGGCTTCGTCTTCAACTTCATCACCTACGGCGGTCACCAGATCGACGGCCTCGCCGCCGAGGAGTTCACTATGGCCCTCAAGCAGGACGGCATGCTCGCCCTCGCCCGCCTGCAACGAAAACTCCGCATGGTCGATTCTCCCTACGGCACACCCCAGACCCTCGTCGGCGGACCGCGCGCGGACGCCGCATTGGTCGCTACGTCTGGGCGCACGGCGACGACCATGGCAATGGGCAAGGGCTCGACCCAGCATCAGCACCTGATACAGACCGAGGTCCCCAAGAAGCTTCTTGAAGAGTGGCTGGCGATGTGGATGCGGCACCATCAGCTCCCCGGCGGGCTCCGCGTCCAGATGCGGCCCCACCGCGCCGGCTCGGAGTTACTCGAACTCGGAGTCTACGACGAGAGGGAGGAGAAGCTCGCCAACGTCATCTTCGCCCCCATCCACGACCGACGTGGCCGCAGCATCCTCTCGGTGCGCGACCAGAACACCTTTGCGGACTCACTGCGCAAGAAGCGCCTAATGACCCTCGTCCACCTCTTCCTGGTGCACCGCTTCAAGGCGGACTTGGTGCACTACGTTACTCCCACCGAGGACAACCAATACCAGGTCGCAAAGATGAGGTCTCACGGCATCTTCAGCGAGGTCAACACCGAGGTCGGCCAAATCATCGTCGCCGACGTCAACCACCAGCGGATCTCCGAGTTTTTGGCGCCGGATCAGGAGGCGTTGTGGAGGCTGATTCGCAAGGAGAGATAGCGGTTTCGGCGCTCTGCGGTCCAGCACTCGGAGGAATTCGACAAACTCTGGGACTGGATGACTGATCAGTGGCGAGCCGGGCTTTCAGAGGTTGAACAGGAGACTTTTGCGCTTCTTGGACCGAGATGCGACGGGCTATTTGCCGTTCGCTCGAGGCAGCCAATGTGCGGTCGAAAAATTCGGCAGTGGCGCGGTAGGCGCGGACCCAATCGCTCCAGCGGAGCAGGTCGCGATCAACGTAGACGTTCACTTCGGCGCAAGAGAAGCGACGATTTTTTCGAAACGGGGATCGCCGCGGAGGTGGCTCCAGAGCGGGTGCAATTTCAGGTGGGCGTAGTTGATGTAGCTGGGCATGGTCACGAGTTTCTGCACTAACTCAATCGCGCGATCGCGCTCGCCGTTTCTCGACCAGATCGGTGGTTTGCTGGGAACGGCACGTTGCGATCGTCCTCCCCGCGGACCAGCAGCAGAGGGGAGCGATGTTATGAGGTTCTGAATTTATCGAACGTAAGTGTGGTCGAGTTCGCGGCTTCGGGTGCCGGAGCAATTGTGAATTGTTTGATGGCGTTTTGATAGATTGCGGTGCGAAAATCACCTTTCGCGAAGCTATTCTCCTCATCTTTCCACCAATAAACCCTCCTGGTGCTCTCCGGCTTCTTCGTCCTGAGGTAGCACTGTTCCAAACGGCGAACTGCGTCTTCATAGTCGTCCTTTTGATAGATAGGCGCGATTGCTCCGTGAAAATTAATGTCGAATTTATTCTTCAAGATTTTCGTTGTTTCGACGGTAAGCTTTCTGAATAGCGAGTCGTGAAGACGTGCGAGAAAGCCAACAGCCTCGTACTGCGGGCCGCGAAGAAGGAAAACGAACTCGTCACCGCCAGTAAAGCGTCGGTATAACTCTGCTTCTCTTGGCGTGTAAATCTCTTCATTGCGCCTCATCGCAAAAAACATTCTCTGGGCAATCAACCGAATTACTTCGTTACCTTTTTGATAGCCATAATTATTGTTGACGGTGCCGAAGTGGTCGATGTCGATGAGTATTATCTGAGCTGGCAGCGTTGAAAGATCGGCTTGTTTTATGGCGACAAAGTCATTTTTAAACTTCTTCTCGTTCGGTATACCGGTGTGTAAATCGAGTAACCGCTCTCTCTCGATATCATCCAAGAGTACGCGGAGATTCGCATTTTCATCCGCGTCGTCTCTTCGTTGTGTCCGTTCCTTGTAGAACAGGCGGTAAAGCAAGTAGAATGTAAGGAAGTTTGAAGTGACTAGCACGATAACAAAATGTTGTAGGACTGGCATAACTACCTTTCGGAGCGGGGGCGTGTTGGACGAAAGATAGATCTTTACTAGCGAATCCAGCTATGGCAGCGATGAATGCTAGCAATCCAAGAAACCAACCCCACGGCTTGAGGATGGTTGCCGGACTCCATAACGTTGGGGGTTTTTCGCGCGGCGCAGCCAATTCCTAAACCTTTCTTTTGGTGGAGCCCCAGTTAACGTTTGGAAAGAATGGAGCTAATTTGCGAATCTTATTCGCGCTGGCTTTCTAAACGCAAGGGGGAACTCGCCGCAGCTAATCTGAGAAATCGGGAGACACCGTGGGAGGAGGAAGGGGGCAAATCTTTTAAGAGTAGCTGGCTCTCGCGCTTTTCTCCGGGAATTCGAAGCCGACTTTACCGTCTTCTAATTTCAGATAGGCAGAGAATGGGCGGCCGCGTTTTGAGATAAAGCCGTCGAGGAGATCGGTCTTGCCTGTGGTAAGAAGTTTCTGGGCTTGTTCTTTCGAAATGTCGCGGCCGAGAATCGTTTTGCTCAGTCTGAATTTGCACGCAGTTTTGGCTGACTGCGAACGTTCACAAATGTAACTGTTTTCGGTTTCAAAAATTTTACCGTCGCATTTCGGGCATGTGCCGATGGATTCCTTGCCTGTGAAATCAATTTTGGGCGCTGCCGTCCTGGCCTTGCGTTCTCCTTTCGGCTTCGGTTCGCGCTTTTCGAATTCGAAGCCTACGTCCTTTTTGTCAGTCACCACCAGAAATGCTTTGAACGGTCTGCCCTTGCGCGAAATGAAACGCTCCAGCAAATCGGTTCTGCCGGTCGCGAGCAATTTCTTCATCTGTTCGCCCTCGATCGGCCGTTGCAAGATCACTTTGCCCGATCGGAAATCACACGTCTTATTCGGGCCGACTGAATTTTCGCAGATGTAGCTCATTCCAAATTCGAACACGCGCCCGCCGCACTTTGGACATTTGCCAAGCGGCTCCTTTCCTGAAAAATCTACGGGTTGAGCCGCGCCGTTCTCCTGACCGTTTGGTCCGAAATCGAACTCCGCCTTGAACTCGTCGCCTAGCCTGAGCATGGCATCGAACCGTTTGCCCTTCTTGCTGCGGAAGCCGCTTAATGGGCCGACCTGCTTATCGCGCACGAGAGTCTCAAATTCGTCACGCGTCAACAAACGGCCGGCGATGGTTTTCCAAATCGTGAAATCGCACTCATCGTTCGTGCAGGTGAAACTCTTGAACCGCTCGACAATAGGGGAGCCGCACTTGGGACACTGGCCGAACGGTTCTGTGTCGGGCATGTGTTCGTCGGGATGAAAATGTTTGGCCTTGCCGACGATGTCGTTCGTGAGCTCGCGAATGTCCCGCATGAACGCGTCGCGCGTCAGTTTGCGATGCTCGATTTCGCGCAACCGAAACTCCCATTCGCCTGTCAGCTCTGGGCTGGTCAATTCAGGTACTGCACTCTTTAAGAGCATGATTGTCTGGATGGCTTTGGGTGTCGGCTGCAGCTCTTTGCCCTGTCGCACCAGATAATGCGCTGAGATTAATGTCTCGATGATGCTTGCGCGTGTCGCGGGCGTGCCGAGCCCTTTCTCTTTCATCGCATCGCGCAGTTCTTCGTCTTCGACAAGTTTCCCCGCAGCTTCCATCGCGCCCAGAATCGTCCCTTCGTTGTACCGCGCCGGTGGCTTCGTCTGCTCCGTCTTGATT
>DATEZD010000216.1:0-25135 GCA_035255865.1 Candidatus Udaeobacter sp. | reverse complement strand
CCGACGCCTACGCCAACGGCTGCTGCAACCGCTACAGCAACAGCGACCGCTACTCATACTCCGACCGCAACGCCCACGCCGACGGCAACATCAACCCCGTGTACGGGGAGGTGTTCACCGACACCAAGGCCGCGGCCTACTCCAGCGCCGAGACCGTAAAGGTCCGAAGAGCTGACCCGTCCGCCGTAGTCCCGCGCCTGCGGGACGAAGGCGGATAGTTGATAGTCCGTAGCCGATAGCTGCGCTGGCGCAAAGGTGGCGTAGGCGTCCTCGCCTGTGCCAAAGGCCCGGATTGCAGGGAGAGTTTCGTCCGCAGGAGAAGAGAATTCTTCATGGCGAACGCCTTTGCCTCAGTCAGGACGACTTATAGAGTCCGACAGAAAAACCAATGTTGACACGTTTCCGGCGTATCAAATAGACTCCGCTTCCGTCGTGCGCGGCATACGTCGTCGATGAAAAAGAAATCCAGTTCCCTCCCTTTCCGCCCGCCTGCTCGCGAAAGCTTTCGGAGTAGCCTTGGCAAAGGCGGGTTCTTGAGTCTGCGCGCCTTAGTCATTTTCCTTCTTTGCGCAGCCACATGCGCGATCGTGACAGGAATCCCGAACACGTCGGGACTGGCCTTCTTCCGTGCCGACGCGCCATCGAAGGTTTCCCATCCGGCAGCTGCCGGACTGACGTTTGCAGAACGCGTAGCGTATCAGCGAGCTATCGAAGAAGTTTACTGGCGTCACCGCATCTGGCCCCGCAATCGCGGGGAGCGTCCTGATCCCAAGCCATCGCTCGATGCGGTGATCTCTCAGGCGCATCTTGAAAAGAAAGTCGCAGATTATCTGCGCAACTCGCAGGCGCTGGAGGACTACTGGCAACGGCCACTTACTGCTGAGCAGTTACAATCTGAAATGGACCGCATGGCAAAGCACACCAAGCAGCCCGACGTGTTGCGCGAGCTCTTTCAAGCGCTCGGAAACGACCCCTTTGTCATCGCCGAGTGCCTGGCCAGGCCAGCGCTAGCTGATCGATTGCTGACAAACTGGTATGCTTACGATGAAAGAATTCACGGCGACCTGAAGCAGCGCGCGGAAGCTGAACTACAGGCGCATCCGACCGTCGAGCAGATGAAGCAGCTCAGCGGGAAATATAGCGAGGTTGAATTAACCAAAAGCGACGGCGCACTAGAAGGACGCGGCGTCGAACGCGGCGTGAAGTTAAGCAGTCGCGAGTGGGAGCAAACCATGCAAAAACTGGCGGCAATGTTTCGCGACAGTACTGTAGCGGCAGGCGTGTCACCTGCAAAACAGGCGTCAATAACGCAAATCAAAACCGGTGTATTGAGCCCACGGCAAGAAGACAACGGCCGCTATTACGTTACGGCAGTAGTCAAAAAGGCTAATGATCATTTAAACCTCGCTACGGTCACATGGCTGAAGGAGCCGTTTGAGTCTTGGCTAGTCAAGGCAGGAAACCGGATACCTACCACAATCGCAGTGCCAGGCGGTGAGTATACGCTTCCGAAAATTGAGGGCACCGGATGTGTTGATAACACCTGGACAGCTACCGCTGGGCCACCCGATACGCGAGCGTACCACACGTCAGTGTGGACTGGCAGCGAAATGATCGTTTGGGGCGGATCTTTTTTTGACGGCCAAAACAATCAGTACTTGAACACCGGCGGGAGATACAACCCCAGCACTGATAGTTGGACAGCCACCAGCACCACCAATGCGCCAAGCGGCAGGACAAACCCCACAGCAGTGTGGACCGGCAGCGAGATGATCGTCTGGGGCGGGTATGATGAAAATGTCTCTGGGCTAAATACTGGCGGCAGGTACGATCCAGCCACGGACAGTTGGACCGCCACAAGCACGACAAACGCGCCCGCCGGCCGATTCTGGCACACAGCAGCCTGGACGGGCAGTGAAATGATTGTCTGGGGCGGTGCTGGTGTGTTTGGCAGCGATTTGAACACCGGCGGGAGATACAATGCCAGCACCGATAGTTGGACAGCAACCAACACGACTAATGCGCCCTCAGCACGAGAATTGCATACGGCAGTCTGGGAGGGCAGCGAAATGATTGTGTGGGGTGGGTATAATGGGTCGAACGCTTTGAACACCGGCGCAAGGTACAATCCTGCGGCAAATAGCTGGACAGCCACAAGCATCGCCAATGCGCCAGCTGCCCGATCACAGCACACAGCAGTATGGACAGGTAGCGAAATGATTGTCTGGGGTGGAGGTGATGGGTTTAACAATTTCAACACTGGAGGCCGATACAATCCGAGTACGGATAGTTGGACGGCCACCAGTACCACCAACGCGCCCGATATCCGATACAACCACACAGCAGTCTGGACGGGCAGTGAGATGATTGTCTGGGGCGGGCGAAATTTTTCCGGCGTTCTCGACACTGGTGGGAGATACAATCCCGGCACGAATAGTTGGATAGCCAGTAGCACCACCAACGCGCCCTCTGCGCGAGACGCTCACACGGCAGTTTGGACTGGTAGTGAAATGATCGTCTGGGGCGGCACTGACGAGGTTAACGAGCTTTTTAACACCGGCGGGAGATACAATCCCGGTAGCGACAGTTGGGTATCCACAGGCGGCGCGCCAGCGGCCAGGTCTGGTCACACGGCGGTGTGGACTGGCAACGAAATGATCATCTGGGGCGGTTATTCTCTTGATATAGGCGATACAAATACTGGTGGCAGATATAACCCCGGCACGGATAGCTGGACAGACACTAGCACGAGCAACGCGCCCTCGGGCCGAGACAGTCACACGGCAGTTTGGACCGGGACTGAAATGATCGTCTGGGGCGGAACTAATAATTCCAACGATTTCGACACCGGCGGGAGATACAATCCAAGCACAGATAGTTGGACAGCTACCAGTGCCACCAACGCGCCCACGGCGCGAGCCGTTCACACAGCAGTTTGGACCGGCAGTGAAATGATCGTCTGGGGTGGAGAAGATCAATTTCTCAACCTGCTAAACACGGGCGGTAAATACGGTCCTAACACCGATACCTGGACACCAACGAGCACCACCAATGCTCCCACAGGTCGATTTCTCCACAGAGCAATTTGGGCCGCAAGTCAGATGATTGTCTGGGGCGGGTCTGATAACTCAGGAAATGGTGTAAACACCGGCGGAAAATACAATCCTGACACGGATAGTTGGACAGTTACCAACACTGCCAACGCGCCCACCGGCCGATTCTATCACACCGCGATATGGAGCGATACCGAGATGATCATTTGGGGTGGCGTTGATCAGTCGTTCAACTATTTGAACACCGGTGCCAGGTACAATCCAACTACAAACACTTGGATCGCAACCGATACGACCAACCCCCCCAGTGCTCGAGAGTTGCACACGGCAGTGTGGACTGGGAGCGAAATGATAATCTGGGGCGGGGATGCTTCTTCCGGGTACTTAGACACCGGTGGAAGATACAACCCTGGCACAAATAGTTGGTCAGCTACCAGCACTGCGAACGCCCCCGACGCGCGATCCTCTCACACGTCAGTCTGGAGCGGCAGCGAAATGATCGTCTGGGGCGGAGCTGGTAATTCTAACTATTTCGATACGGGCGGGAGATATTGCGCACAAGCCGGTCCAACACCTACACCCACGGCAACTGCTACACCCACGCCAACAGCGACAGCGACCGCAACGTCAACAACAACACCTACGCCCAGTGTCACACCGACTTCCACTCCGACAGCTACAGCTACAGCTACATCGACGCCGACTCCTACCTCTACACCCACGGCGAGGGCGACACCGACGGCTCGCCCAACACCCTCGCGAGCTACGCCTACGCCGACCGCCACTGGGACGCCGAGTCCGACTCCCACGCCCAGACTGACTCCACGCCCACCACCGTCGCGAGTTACACCTACGCCAACAGCCACCGGGACGCCGAGTCCTACTCCCACGCCCCAATTGACTCCACGAGCGCGTCCAACGGCACCACCTCGCTCATAAGGGACACTGCTCCCTGATTCGCAGTGATTAGTGATTGGTTGTAGCTATGTGGTAGCTCAAACGGTGTGCCGATAGTTAACAGTGACAACTTGCGAAAGGTGGATCGGCCCGCCGCGGCGGGACTATGGTTAATCGCGCAAGGCGCAAGCTAGTTTGATGCACTGCGTGCTTCGAAAACCAGGCTGGCAAAGCCGCCTGTCCCTGTCAACGTGTTGAGCCGCCTCCGCATTGCTACAGCGTGCCGAGGGACAACGCGTTCCACCTCGAAACCGATTAGTGATTCGGATTTCGACATTCGGATTTCGTCATTTTGTGAGATTGGTGTCCATTCGTGTTCATTCGTGGTTAAGAAAATTCAGTCAACGACATTTCAGCGCTTCTTTCGGGGCGAAGGATCTCACAACTGTCCAACCTGTCACGCAAACCATCCGCAGCATTCTTCGAAAGCGGGCACGTTTTTTGTGAGGTCCCTCGCTCCGCTCGGGATGACGCGCGTTTTCGTTTCACTGGCGAAATTCGCTACTCGGCGTAAAGAATGCGCGTGAAGGAAGCGCCGAAGAAATTTCATTTCCTTGGAATTGGCGGGACGGCCATGGCGTCGGTGGCGGCGGCGCTCCAAGAGCGCGGCTTCAAAGTCACTGGTTCGGACGAAAACGTTTACCCGCCAATGTCAGACTTTCTCGAGGAAAAGGGCATCCCGGTGAAGGGAGGCTACCGCGCAGAGAATATCCCAGCCGATGCAGATGTGGTGGTAATCGGCAACGCCATGAAGCGCGGCAATCCGGAAGTAGAAGCTGTCCTGAACAGAAAATTGTTTTACCTGTCGTTGCCGGAAGTGTTGAAAAATTATTTTTTGCGCAGCCGCCATAACCTTGTCGTTACCGGAACACATGGTAAAACGACCACCACGGCGTTGCTCGCCTGGATCATGGAGAAAGCGGGGCGCAAGCCGGGTTATCTCATCGCGGGGTTGCCGAAAAATTTCGGCCAGGGTGCGCGCCTGAACGATTCGAGATATTTCGTGATTGAAGGCGACGAGTACGACACTGCGTTTTTCGACAAGCGCTCCAAATTCATTCATTATTTGCCGGAGCTGGTGATCGTAAACAACATCGAGTTCGATCACGCGGACATCTTTAGAAATCTCGACGAGATCAAGCTCAGCTTCCGGCGCTTACTCAATATCGTTCCTCAAAATGGAATGGTGCTCTTGAATGGTGACGATCCCAATTGTGTTGAAGTGGCCAAGGATTGCCTGGCACAGATGATCGAAGTCGGCTTCTCGAAGAATTGCGCCCAGCGAATCCGCGATGTCGTTTACTCGCCTGAAGGTTCCAGGTTCAAGCTCGGAGAAGACACTTTTGAAATTCCGCTCGTTGGCGGATTCAATGTCCACAATGCTGCGATGGCAGCGATGGCGGCGCGGTTTTACGATGTGCCAGCGGCGAAAATCGAGAGTGCATTCAAGAGTTTTGCCGGGATTGCGCGGCGACTGGAGCTTCGTGGCGAAGCACGGGGCGTGAAGGTGATCGATGACTTCGGCCACCATCCCACCGCAATCGCGCAGACGTTACACGCGCTACGCCAGCGCTATCATGGGCACCGGCTCTGGGCTGTCTTCGAACCGCGCTCGAACACGACTCGGCGAGCGATTTTTCAACAACAACTTCCTGAGGCGCTAAAATTAGCCGATGGAGTTTTCATCTCGCAGGTGGCCAGGCTGGAGCAGATCCCCGAAGCTGAGCGATTAAACCCGGAAAGAGTTGTGGCTGCCATTGCCAAGGCCGGCCGGCCTGCGTTTTACGAACGCAACGCCGATGCCATTGTGGATCGAATTGTTCCAATCCTGCGGCCAAAAGACGTCGTTGTGGTTTTCAGTAACGGCGGCTTCGATAATATTCATGAGAAACTCCTCATGAGGTTAAAAGGTTAAAAGAGTTACAAATCTTATTAAAGGAGTCTCGATTTAACGGTCTAACTGTTGTAACGAATTACTTCGGCGGCGGAGCCGCCGATGTGTGATCGTGCACAATCCGCCAGCCTTCTGGCAGGCGTTTGAAGATCAACGTGAAGCGTCCATGCGGCTGGTCGTTTGCGCGCTTCAAGCTCCAGCGGCCGAGTACCACCGCCGCGTCAGGTGAAAGCAGCGTAATGTCGAGATCAGAAAAGGCGAGCGTGCCCATTTTCGCGCGATCGGAATATTTTTTCCTGTAACGCGCGCGCACAGTTTCCCAGCCACGTCTAATTGTGTCGTCAGAAACGAAGACGGTCGATGCAGATCGCGCGTAGCCATTCATAAAGGCGTCAATATTGCCTCGGTTCCATGCTTCCTGTTGCGCGCTAAGGACCGAGCGGATCTGCGCAGTTGCGTTTTGGGTCTGCGTCGGCGCGGCGGAGACGATCGCCGCGGTCGAAATACCAAAAATGATGGCGAGGGCGCGCCTGCGCCCGGAATTTGCACGGTGAATCGCTTGCAGCATCGGTAATCCTTGGTAAGCTACCAGCCCTGCCTCATCCAACGCCAGCACTAAAGGATGATTTCAACCGAGGGAAATACGTTGACGGGTTTCATAAATCTATTACGCTCGCCCATCCACCCAGATAGGACTGTGCACCGGCTTTTCTGCATCGCTATGCTCGCGCTTGCCAGCGCGAGCGCAGTGTTAGCTCAGGGCGAACCGCAGCGTTCCGATGCTGCGCCAGCTGCCAAGGTAGCGAACCCGCCACCGGCAGATCCGCCAGCTCCTCCGAGCACGCCGGCGACGGTTCGGCTCCAGTTTCCAAACAGCGATGTGGTCGATGTCTTGCATCTGTACGAGCAGCTCACAGGCAAGAAACTGGTGATGGATAATTTTGTGCAAGGCAAGGTGAACATTTTCATCGCCAAAGAGGTGTCGCGCGATGAGGCAATCAAGATCATCGAGATGAGCATGGCGCTCAACGGAATTTCGCTTGTTCCGGCTGGCCGCGACCTACTCGACATCGTGGGGGCCGGCCAGAATCCTCGAAAGGCGCCTGTGCCGATCATTTCGGATCTGGCGGACATTCCGGCGGGTAACCCCGTGGTCAGCTTTCTGTTCAAGCTGCAGTACGCCGATCCGCAGGAACTTCAACAGGTGTTGATGGCATATTTCCAAGGCAGCTCGGGCACGATCAACATTCTGGCCCTGCCGAAATCGTCCAGCCTCCTGGTGACACAGAACGCCGACATCATTCGGCAGCTAGCCGGCGTGATTGACCAAGTGGACGTGGCGCCAGCCGAAGTGGTGAGCGAGTTCATCAAGCTTGAGCGCGCTGATGCCAGCAAAGTAGTGGACATGCTCAAGGAAATTTTCGAAAAGAGCACCGAGACCGTACCGGGTCAGCCGGGTATCCGCGGGGTGAAGGTGCCTGTGGTGCCGCAGCCGATGCCCGCCGAGGCGGGCGGCGGCATTCTGTCCGAGGAAGCGGTGATTGTGGGTAAAATTAAAATTACTCCCGACGTGCGCACCAACCGCATTCATATTGTGACGCGGCCGATCAACATGCCTTTCATCCGTCAGTTGATCCACGAATTTGATGCGAACGTTGAGTTTGCGAAACCGGTCACACGGTATTTGAAGTACGTTTCGGCCGGTGACGTTCTGCCAGTGCTGGTGCAGGCATTGACTGAACCGGGCACAGAAGGTGGTGGTGCAGCGGCAGGTGGCGGGCCTGCGGGCGGCGGTCTAACGGCGCCCGGGCAGCAACCCCAACAGCGTAAGACGGGTTCTACAGACACCAGTCAATACCCCGGTGGAATAGGGGGCACTTCCGGCGGCAGCTCGGTCAACATTTCAGAAGAGCTTTCCACGCAGCCGGTGGATACCGTGCCCAAAGCAGTCACGATCGGAAACGCAAAGCTTATCGCCGATCAGCGCGCGAATTCGATCATCGTTCTCGCCAATCGCGAGGTCGTCGTGAAGGTGGAAAAGATTTTGGACGAGATGGACGTCAAAGCGCCGCAGGTGGCGCTGAGCACGGTTATCGGTCAGTTGTCACTGAGCAACAACGAAGAATTCGGTGTCGATTGGTTCGCCAAGTACGACAAGAGGTTCGTGGGCATCTCGCGCAACAACACCATATTTGGGAGCAACAACCCCCTGATTCCGCTCCCCAGTGTCGCTCCTTCCATTTCACCCGGACCAATCGTTGGAGGCGGAATAATCGATCCTTCGAACCTGATCAACTTCAGCCAGATCATTCAGAACGTAACCAATGGCACAAACGTTTATGTCGCGGCTGGCAACGCTTTCGCGGCGATTGTGCATCTGCTTGAGGGCACGGGTAAGTTCAAAGTCATGTCGCGGCCAACGGTTTTCACAAGCAACAACAAAAAAGCGATTATCGCATCAGGGCAGGAAGTCCCAGTTCCGGTCAATACTCTCAGTAATGTTGGAACTGTCGGGATCAACGGAACGGCTGCCGTGCAGGCGAGCATCGAGTACAAGAAGGTCGTGCTTCAGCTTGAGGTCGTACCGCTCATTAATTCCGAGAAGGAAGTCTCGCTGGATATTTTGCAAAAGCTCGACAGCCTTGTCCCGAACGGAAACGTAATCATCAGCGGCAATTCGGTCCCAACAATCGACACAAAGTATATCCGCACCACCGTTTCTGCTCCGAACGGATCGACCATTATCCTGGGCGGATTGATCCAAGACCAAAAACAGAGGCAATACCAGGGCATTCCTTATCTGTCACGCATTCCCCTAATCGGCGCAGCGTTCCGTGGCACGGCAACTGGCAAGCAGCGACAGGAGCTAGTCATTCTTATGTGTCCCCAGGTGACCCTGACCAAGCTGGATTCTTATCGGTTGCGCCAAAAATGGGAGGACACCACGCATTTCGGTCCCGAGCTCGATCAGGGCGAGTGTCAGGATTGCCCCAAGGTGCAAAGTGGCAAACAGCTAGACTTGCCGCCGCCTGATTTTCCCGCCGCGAAAGATACGAACTAACTCGCTTCTATTCATGAAACGAATAGCTCTCGCATTGATTCTTGCCTCGTTGAGCGCAACCATCGCGTATGCCGACGAGTTCGACGTTTTGTCTCACGATTTTTTTCGTCCGACCGATTCATTGGCTCAACGAGACGAATATGGGCTTGTCCATCAGGGCCCCCATGTGAATGCCACAGATTTCGCGCCGAGATATCATTGGCGATGGGTTTATTACTTTAAAACTTCCGAACAACTCATTTTGGACCCGGCTTATGTCGGCTCGATGCAAACGGCGCTGCGCCGGCTGGGTTATTACTGCGGCCCCGTTGACGGCGTGTTTACTCCAGTGGTGGCTGATGCCATCGCGCGGCTGCAAAAGAACTACTCCATGCAGGTCACCGGCACGCTTAACGATCCGGTGCGACGCGCATTACACATGCCCTGAGTTTTTCTGAATGAACTCAGCTCCCAGCCAGTCCCTTATTAATTTGCTGCTGGAAAGCGGCGTGTCTTCGAACGAAGAAGCGGCCCAGTTGGCCACAAACCTGAACGGCGGTTCATGGGTGGGTCAGGTGCTCGATTCCGGCAAGGTGGACGAACAACGCTTTCTCGGCGCGATCGGGAATTTCTTCCGGGTGCCGGTGGTCTCCATGGATGCGAAAAAGATCGATCGCGAGACGTTATCGATCCTGCCGAGTCGTTTTGTCTTTCAGCATCAAATTCTGCCCATCGAGGTGAAGGAAAATTCGGTCGTCCTGGCGACTTATGATCTTTTCAATTCCATTGGCCGCCAGCTCGCAGCGCAGCTTCTGAAGAAGCCGGCCGAATGGGTGCTGGTGCCGCGCGCGCAGCTTTTGCGCGCGATAAAAACGCTCTACGGCGTCGGGGCGGAAACTTTTGATGAAATCCTGAAGACGAATCGTTCCTTCGACGTGCTGCAGGACACCGAGACTGCCATCGAGTTGAACGCCGACGATCCCGAGGCGTCGGTGGTGAAATTCGTAAACCAGATCATTCGCGAGGCGATTTTCGAGCGCGCGACCGACATTCACGTCGAGCCGCTGGAAAACGATTTGCGAATTCGGTATCGAATCGATGGAATTTTGCACGAGGTCGCTGTGCCGCCGCAATTGCGCGTCTTGCAAGCGGCCATCATCTCGCGGTTAAAGGTAATGTCGCACATGGACATCGCCGAGCGCCGGTTGCCTCAGGATGGGCGAATGAATCTGCTCGCCAGCAATCAGGAGATCGACGTACGGGTCTCGACAATTCCGACAGTCAACGGCGAGTCAATCAGTCTGCGTCTGCTCAGCCGTGGCGAGCAGCAGTTCAATTTCGAGCGCCTCGATTTGGGCGAGAAGAAGGAAAAGATCATTCGCCATCTTCTGACGCAACCGAACGGGATCATTCTTCTCACCGGCCCGACCGGCTGCGGCAAATCGACTTCGCTTTATTGCTTTCTCAGCAGCATCAATTCCGTCCAGCGCCGCATCATTACCATCGAAGAACCGGTCGAATATCGGATTCCTGGTGTCTCGCAAATCGATGTGAAACCGGAGATCGATCTGACTTTCGCCAAAGGCCTCCGTCACATTTTGCGGCAGGATCCGAATGTGGTCATGGTCGGTGAGATTCGCGACGTTGAAACTGCAGACATTTCAATTCGGGCTGCCATGACTGGCCACCTTGTTTTCAGCACCCTCCACACAAATGATGCCGTAGGTGGCATTACGCGTTTGCTCGACATGGACGTGGAACCCTTTCTGCTCGCCTCGGTCGTGAAGGCGTTTATCGCGCAACGACTGGTGCGCACGATCTGTCCCGACTGTACCGAAATGGTTGATTATCCGCGCGACTATCTTGCCGAGATCGGTCTTCCGGTAAAAGAACTCGGTGCCAGCTTCCGGCGTGGCGCCGGTTGCGATCAGTGCCGCCAGACCGGCTATCAGGGTCGTGCGGCGATTTATGAAATTTGTCTGATCACGGAGCCGATGAGGAAGCTGATCATGCAAAAGCGCGACGGTGGCGAGCTCAAGCAATGCGCCGTCGCCGAAGGCATGGAGACTCTGCGCTACGACGGCTGGCGACGCGTCGCCCAGGGCACAACAACCATCGAAGAAGTTGTGCGCGTTACGCAAACTGACGAAGTGATGGCTGAAACTACCGCAGAAGCCGAGCCGGTAGTGGGTGTGGCATAGATACGCCAAGCGCAAGCGGGCCAAGATCGATTGTTGTCCGCCGCTTTACTCGCCACGCAGTTGGCGAATCGCTTTGGCATAATCTTTCGAGTGAAAAATTGAGGTGCCGGCGACGAGGACGTTTGCGCCGTTTTCGATTGAGAGCCTGGCCGTGTCCGCGTTAATGCCGCCATCCACCTCAATGTCGAGCTTGCGATTCAGCGATCGGGCGCGCTTAACTTTGTGCATTTGATCAGCCCGAAACTGTTGGCCGCCGAAACCTGGATGGACTGTCATGACTAGCAGTATGTCGATTTTATGGAGCAACGGTTCGATTAAATCGAATGCGGTTTCAGGATTTAAAGTGAGCCCGGCGCGGCAACCGGTCTCTCGAATCTGCTTCAACGTCTTTTGGACATCGTGTTTCGCTTCAGGCTCTACATGAACGGTGATGGAATTTGCGCCGGCTTTGACAAATCGCGGCACGTAATGCTGGGCATGCTCGATCATGAGATGGACATCGAGCGGAAGACTCGTTAGGCCGCGTACAATTCTGACAATCTCCGGGCCGAAGGAGATGTTATCCACAAAATGTCCGTCCATGATGTCACAATGAATCCAATCTGCGCCTGCCGCTTCGACGCAACGGATTTCGTCGCCGAGTCGTGAAAAATCAGCGGCAAGAATGGATGGGGCGATGATGATTCTTCCCATGGAGTAATGGAGTAATGGAGTAATGGAGTAATGGCAAACCTCTCCGCAATACTCCGGCACTCGAACACTCCATTACTTCAATAGAAATGCGCTTGACGGCGCGCCGCGCCGTTTCATGTTACGGCGTTTCAGGCTGGCCGAATCGCGGCGCGGGGGGATGGGTCCTGCGAAAATGGATCCGGCTCAGACGGATGAACGCGTTTCCTTCGGACTGGAAAGCTACTAAATAATTCATGTTCAACGGACTTTTCGGCTGGTTATCCAGCGACATCGGGATCGATCTTGGCACGGCGAACACGCTTGTTTACGTAAAAGATCAGGGGATCGTTTTACGCGAGCCGTCGGTGGTGGCCGTGCAAGCCGGCACCAACAGAGTACTCGCGGTAGGTGACGAGGCTAAGCGCATGCTCGGTCGTACGCCGGCGAATATTGTCGCGGTGCGTCCGCTCAAAGACGGCGTCATTGCCGACTTCGAAGTTACCGAGGCGATGTTGCGCCATTTCATCAGCAAAGTGCATAATCGCCGGGTCCGTGCGAGGCCCCGTGTCGTTATCGCGGTCCCTTCTGGAATCACCGAAGTCGAAAAGCGCGCGGTGCGTGAATCGGCGACCCATGCTGGCGCGCGAGAAGTTTATTTGATCGAAGAACCGATGGCAGCGGCAATCGGTGTGGGACTCCCGGTGCAGGATCCCGCCGGCAATATGATCATCGATATCGGCGGAGGCACGACGGAGGTAGCCCTTATTTCGCTGTCCGGAATTGTATTTAGCCGAAGCGTGCGCGTCGCTGGCGATGAGTTGGACGAGGCGATCGTGCAGTACATGAAGCGCGCTTATAATTTAATGGTCGGCGAACGCACGGCAGAGGAGATTAAGATCAAGATCGGCTCGGCGTATCCGAGTGAAAAGGAAACGAGCGTAGAAGTTAAGGGGCGCGATCTGGTGGCTGGTTTGCCTAAAACGCTCATGATTACTTCTCAGGAAGTGCGCGAAGCGCTGCTTGAACCGATCTCAACGATTGTCGATTCCGTGCGTATTACCTTGGAGCGCTGTCCCCCAGAACTTTCGGCGGACCTTGTCGATCGGGGATTAGTGTTGGCAGGCGGAGGCGCATTGCTGCGCGGTTTTGATAAACTCTTGAGTGAGGAAACAGGTTTGCCTGTCCATGTAGCCGAAGATCCACTCAGTGCAGTGGCGGAAGGGACCGGTAAATGCCTCAATGAACTCAAATTTTTGCGTCAGGTGGCCTCATCGGATCGCCAGTGGCGATAACGATTGCGGATACCGGCAAGCGCAAACCGGAAAGCTCGTTAGGCGCGGAGCGGTGAGTTGTCGATCTTCCAATCGGCAATTGGCAATTGGCAATTGGCAACTCGAATGAGCCGGACAAACATCATCGCGCTGCTGATTTTTGGCGCTATTCTGGGATATTTTCTCACCTTCGGGCCGGATATGACGCAAAAGTTCAAGTCCGGCATCTATCAGTTGCTGGCGCCATTTTTGACCAGCGGCTCCGGGCTGAAAAAACAGATTACATCGGTGAGCACCGGATTGAAATCGCTCGAGCAACTAGAGCGTGAGAATGCTGCACTTGAAGTGGAAAATCGGGAGCTCCGCGCGACCAACAACGGCCTGCGGGATGTGGAGCATGAAGTGAATCGTCTGCGTCACGCCCTCAATTATCGAGAGCGCTCGGTCTTCAAGTTGATCGCGGCAGAAATTGTCGCGCGCGATTCTTCCACCTGGTGGCGAACGGTCACGATCAATCGCGGCAAGAGAGACGGCATCGAAATCGATATGCCTGTGGTAACAGCCGAGGGTCTGGTGGGAAAAGTAACCACTGTAAGCGGGACCATCTCGGTTGTTTTATTGGTCTCCGATGAGAACTGCCGCGTCGCGGCCTCAGTGGAAGGAAGCCGCGAGCAGGGGATCGTTTCTGGCGAGCGGGTAACCACCGGACTGAGCCCGCTTTTGGACCTGAATTTCTTAACGAAACAGGCCGATCTGAAGCCTAGCCAGAAAGTTTACACGTCAGGCGTAGGCGGCGTTTTCCCGTCCGGTTTGCTGATCGGCGTGGTGAAAAGTTTTCGTGTTCGAGAATTGGACGGACAAGCACAGCTGACTCCGGCGGTCGATCTCTCGCATTTGGAGGATGTGTTCGTAGTGACAGGCCGAAGATGATATTCTTTTTTCTTCTGCTGATCTTGGTGCTGGCGGCGCAGATTGGGGAGCTTTTCATTCCGGCGCTGCCGTGGCTCTACAACGCCCACGTCTATATTGTGCCCGTTATTGTTTTCTATGGGGCAATGGCCTTGCCGTTTCCCCTCATGCTCGCGCTTGCGTTATACGCAGGAGTCCTGCTGGATGCCCTTACGGTGCAGGTGATCGCTGGGAAGGTTGAAATCTCAACTGGATCGTCGATACTGCTTTACGGTGTGCTGGCAGGAATAATGCACGGCCTGAGACCGCTCTTTGCTCGCGGCCGGTGGGAAGTGCATTGCATCCTGAGTGGCATTTTCACTTCGTTGATAGTTTTGGCGCAATATCTGATGATCACGTTCCGTCGCGGCTCCTTTGTTTTTACCCCTGGGATCTGGTGGCAAATCGGGGGGCCCGGTCTCATTGCCATGGCAGTGGCGCCGATCCTGTTCTGGCTTCTGCAATGGTTGGGACGGATGACGGCTTATTCATACGGTCCCGAAAGGGGGCGATTCGAATGAAGAAAGGCCGTTTGACTTCGCGTATTCGGATTCAGTTTCTCGGCTTGCTCATGCTGCTGGGTATGGGGGCTCTCGGCCTGAAGCTTTGGTGGATACAGGTCGCGCATGGCGCAGAATGGACTGCCCAGCTTCGTGGCAGTTCTCAGGCGACGGTGCGCATCCCATCAGTGCGTGGCGAGATCAAAGACCGCAACGGCGTGACCCTTGTCCAAAACCGCGCCAGTTACGAGGTGGATTTTTATTTGCCGGAAATGGTCAAAGGTTATCGAGAACGTTTTGGTTCGCCGCCCTTGACCGAATATCGAGCGACCATCAACGGCATGCCGAAAGATCAGAAGGAACCGGACATCATCAAGATCGTTAATGACGGCATAGTCCCGCGTCTTAACGACCTTGATCTGGCGCGCGACTACAATTCCGCCAAGTTGGAGCGGCATTTTCGTAACGATACGGAGGTGCCGTTCTCGTATATCAAAGACATCGACTTTCCAACAATGGCAAAGTTTTCGGAGCACGATGTCGGACTACCGGGAGTGGATATCGCGATCAAACCGGTGCGCTCTTATGTTTACGGCGCGCTAGCGGCGCATCTTCTGGGTTATGTCGGCATGCCTGACGACATCGATAAGGAGGAAGCGAGAAGGTTCACGTTTTATCAGCAGGACGTCGAAGGAAAATCGAACGTCGAAAAAACGATGGACGAATATCTGCGTGGCAAGCCTGGTGTGCGTTATTTGCGCAAGAATGCGAAGGGAACTATCGAGGGGGTGCTGCGCGAAGATCCGCCGCAACAAGGCGCCAACGTTTTCCTCACGATCGACGCGCGGATTCAGGCGATCGCAGAGGAAGCGCTGCGCGCCGTGAGCCGGGCGGGAGCGGTCGTGGTCGATCCAAACAATGGCAACATTTTGGCAATGGCTACTGTGCCATCGTTCGATCCAAACACTTTTATCCCAAGCATCAAAGCGAAGGATTGGAAAGCACTGCAAAAAGACGAGGCCGATCCATTGGTTAATCGTGCGATCAGCGCATTGCCGCCAGGATCGACATTCAAGCTTATTACGTCGCTAGCCGGTTTGCGGGGCACAAAAAATCTCGCCGGTGCGAAATACAGCTGCGGTGGCGGTGTGAGTTACGGTGACCATTTCTTCCAATGCTGGGTGGCCGAAAAACATTACACGCACGGCACAATAGGGCTGCCCGATGCGATCAAGGTTTCGTGCGACTCCTTTTTCTATCAGTATGGCAACGCAGCCGGGATTCAGTCGATCGACCACATTGGCAAGATGTTGGGCATTGGCGAAGAATCAGGCCTGCAACTGACCGGCGAACAAAGCGGCAACATGCCAGGACCCGAGTGGATGCAAATTCATCATCCGCAGGAGAGGTGGTCGCAGGCGCAAACCGCCAATGTCTCAATTGGCCAGGGATACACGCTTGTTTCGCCCATGCAATTGGCAATGGCCTACGTGGCGATCGCAAATGGTGGCATCTGCTATTACCCACGTCTGGTTGATAGAGTTTTGCACCAAGACGGCTCTCCGGTGCTCGATGAGCAAGGCAATCCAGCAGCGCCGCCGCCGCGGGTCCGATCGGATTTACGGCAGGAAATCTCCCCTGTGGGAATCGATCTCGTGCGCAAGGGTCTTTGGAAAGTTGTTAACGAAGACGGCGGCACCGGCGGCAGAGCGCGTTTGAAAAATGTCGTGGTGGCGGGGAAAACCGGCACTGCACAGGCCAGTGTGCGGGGGCACAAAGATACGACTGCATGGTTCGCCTGCTTTGCGCCATTTGAAAATCCAAAGTACGTGGTTGCTGTGATGGTGCAGGGCGGCGAGCACGGCGGCAGCGTGGCCGGCCCAATCGCCGACAGAATCTTGCAGCGCTCGCTCGCGCTGGATGAAGGCACATTCGATATGCAGGTGGCCTGGCTCGCGCCCGCTCACAAGGCTAACCCGTTCCAGATGATCAAGGATGTGACTTATCATGATGCGGAAGGAAATCTCGGAGGCGAGGACGAAGAAAATTCCGACGCGTCACAGGCTGCTACAGTGCAGATGGCGAGTTCGGATGCGGCGCCTGATGTCGAACCGGAAGCAGATTCTCAAGGCCAAGTGAGACGACGGGGCGCGGCTCCTGTGGCACGCGCCGTTCCCGTTGCCGCGCCGCAATCTCGCAACTTTTTCGAACGACTTTTTGGAATTCGCCGGCAGCCGGCGCCCGCGCCAACGCCACAGCCCGCTCGCCGGCGTGCAGTACGATGAACTTTCGATCAGAAACGCTGTCGCAATCCGTCCCGGCGATGCCGCTGCTGATCGCTCAACCCTTTCAATTTTATGATAGACAAGGTAAGAAAAATTTTGGGGCTTCGCTCTCGCAAAACAGGGAACAAGCTCATACTCAGTGTAGAAAAACTCGAGTCTCGCGTCGCGTTGCTCGAGAATGGCCGCCTCGAGGAATACAGCGTCGAGCGTAAGACCTCGCGAAACATCGTCGGCAGCATTTACAAGGGCAAAGTCAAAAACATCGAGATGGGCCTGAAGGCGATGTTTGTTGACATCGGCTTCGAAAAAAACGCATTCCTTCATTTTTGGGATGCGATTCCCGCTGCGCTGGACAGCGGTATTGAAGAAATCGATCGGCGTACCAACAAGCGGCCTCGAAAACGGATCACGGTAAAAGACATACCGAGCATCTATCCGGTGGGCTCGGATGTAATTGTACAGGTCACGAAAGGGCCGATCGGCACGAAGGGGCCGAGGGTGACAACCAATCTCAGTTTTGCCGGGCGCTACCTCGTCCTGATGCCATTCAGTGATCGCAGTGGTATCTCGCGAAAAATCGAGAGTCCCAAAGAACGTGACCGGCTCCGCAAGATTCTGCGTGAGCTGGACATGCCCGAAGGCGTCGGTGTAATCATTCGCACCGTCGGCGAAGGCCAGCGCGCAAGATATTTTGTGCGTGATTTGCGTTTCCTTCTCGATCAATGGGCCAAAGTCGAGCAGGCCATTCGTGAGAACCCGGCTCCTTGCCGCCTCTTCGAGGAGCCTGACCTGGTTGAGCGAACCGTGCGCGATTTCCTCACCGAAGAAATCGACGAGGTCGTTTGCGATGATCGCGCATCAGCGGAGCGGATGAGCGAAATGATTGGCCAGATTTCCCGGCGCGCGCGGAACCGGGTCCATTTTTACGATAGCGCGACGCCAATTTTTGAAACCTACTCCGTGCAAAGGCAAATCGACGACGCTTTTCACCGGCAAGTTTGGTTGAAGTGTGGCGGCTATATTGTGATCGACGAGACTGAAGCGCTGGTAGCGATTGATGTGAATACAGGCCGCAACAAAGGCGGGCGCGATGTGGAGAAAACAATTTTGCAGACGAACCTGGAGGCGGCAGATGAAATCGCCCGCCAGCTCCGATTACGCAATATCGGTGGGTTAATCATCGGCGATTTCATCGACATGAAGAGCCGTAGAGATCAGCAGGCAGTTTACAATTTAATGAAGGAGCGGCTCACCCGCGACAAAGCCAGGACGCATGTGCTTCCCATTTCACAGCTTGGCCTGATGGAAATGACTCGCCAGCGGGCACAGGAAAGCTTGAGCGAGACAATTTACCAGAATTGCCCCTACTGCGGTGGACGCGGCGTTGTGAAAACGTCCATGACCACCAGCGTGGAATTGCATCGTACTCTCAACACCATCATGCGCAAATACCAGGACAGCATCCACGAGATTCGGGTGATCCTGAACCCCGACGTTTTGAAGCGATTGAAGGAAGAAGACGAAGAACTACTGGTGGAACTGGAGCGGCGCTATGCAGGTCGCCTAATGTTTCGCGGCGACCCGACGTTTCACCACGAGAAATTTCTCATCACGGACGCGAATACCGGCGTGGAACTAAAACCGTAAGGCACAAAAAAGCTTGCAATTCCCGATCGCCCGGCTCAGACTTTCGGCATCCAGGCAAGGAGCGAAATTCGTTATTGACTTTACGCTCCAAAATGTTTGGAGTGGTAAAAGCAAAACCTTAACCAAAGGAGAAATGAAATGAAAAAACTGCTGTTGGGTCTTTGCGGTATTGTTGCATTCGCTTCGATCGCCTTTGCCGGGACCGAATATTCCGGAAAGGAAATGAAACAGGTAGCTGCTCCACCTCCGTGCCCGGAGTTTTACGCCGATCAGGAGTTTAACGTGAGTCTGTGGGGAACCTACATTTTCACAGCAAACACCTGGCCAGAGGACCGCTACTTGCATGCCGACCATGCCTGGGGCGGTGGCATAGACGCCAAATACTTTTTCCACCGTTATTTCGGCGTTGGGATTGAAGGCTGGATGGCCGATGCAAGACAGGCGCAGGAAAATGACTTCGTCGATTTCAGTGACCGAATTTTCCAGCAAACCTTCACCGATAAGCATCACGGAGTCGGTTCCGTGTTGGGCACCTTGACCTTCCGGTTTCCGTTCCACTGCAGTCGTTGGTCCCCTTATGTGTGGGCTGGTGGCGGCGGAATCTTTGGCGGCGGTGGTGGGGAGCCGATCAATGAGCTTTTCCGCGAAAACGAGCCAGGCGGGCCTGCAACCGGACGGCCTGTAACCGGACCCGGTGGGCTTCGTATAAACGGGGGCGAGGGCTTCGACATTATCAAGACAGTTGGTCATACAGAGCACGAATCGAAGGCCGTTGGCCAATTCGGTGCGGGCATCGAATACCGCTTCACGCCGCATATCGGCTGGATCAGTGATTTCAGTTGGAACGTCATAGACGGGACCAGCAACAACTTCGGTATGGTTCGTACCGGCGTGAATTTCGCCTTTTAAGCAGCCGCAATAGTATTTGTTACAGCGGCGTCCGGAACATCGGACGCCGCTTTTTTTGTACGTGGGTGAACCATGACCAGTTTGATTTTATGGACTGACTGCTCGAATCGCGGTTTCCAATTCCATAAACGCAGTCAGCTTTTCATCCGCTCGCACAACCTAACGCTTTCCGTCGTCACGATGCGCGTCGGCAACAATCGAAGAACCGGAGAAAGAATCTTCCCCGCTACGCAGCGTGGGAAATACACCCGGTTATGACGTTGCGCGTCGTTCAGTACCCGCCACTGCTCTTTAGAATCGCCCTAATGCTCGTGTGTCTCGGTCACTTTGCCCGCTTCATTGAACACGCGGATGATCACCCAGCGTGAGCGCGAGCGGTACTTCGCGAACGCGACCGCGTTGCGAACTGCATCGGGTCCGGCATACCAGATTGGGCCGCGTCGGAGGCGATCGCTAATTAGATCAAAGCCGTTCCGGTCCGTACGGAGACGGATCTCATAAACGTCCTGGGCAGGGGTGGAGGACATTTCCATCCCGCTGTTTGCATCCCCAAAAAGTCGTGCGATTCGGTTCGTGAGCCTTTTCACCCAAGATTAGAGACCGTTTTGATTGCACAAAAGTCGGGCTTCGCTTGTCTTTCTCTTTGCAGAAATTGTCACGACAAGGAGCGCTTTGCGTTTTCCTCCAGATAAGCTTAAATGTTCAGACGAACATGAGCGAGCGGGAAAACGGACAATTGCCGCTAGCGAAGCGAACAGAGCGCAGCAGAATTTCCGCAGACGTTTGGGAGCAAATCCGCACGGCTTACGCTTCGGGCATTGGTCTGCGCGAGATCGCGCGGAATATGGCCATTCCAGAAGGAACTGTTTTGGCACGAGCAAAACGCGAAGCCTGGACACGCGAGATTCAAAACGCAAAGGCGCTGGCAAAGCGCGAGGATGCCGCCCTTGCCACTCCAGTTGAAGCAGTCGCAATTGTCTATGCGGCAACGCGGAGAACGTCACGTAGAGCGCATGGCGGGCGTTTCAGAGCGCGGCATTGATCACATCGAAACACTGGACGGCCCCGAAATCCTCAACTCCGTAGATGAAATCGAGAAACTCGACAAGGTTGCCAGGCGCACCTTCGGCTTAAAGGACGATAATCCGTACAGCCACTTCACGCTAAACGTTCTCAACATGGGTGATCTGGAGGTCGAGGTTAGGGAACCGGGCAACCAATAGAGCAAGGGCGCTCAGGAGACAGGCAGAGCGCAACTTCTTTGCCCTCAGCAATCATTTGCAATCAGCACATGCAATCAGAGGCCTGCGCTCACGGAAGTAACCGCACGGCCAACGAATAACCCGGAATTTTTCACGGTCGTTTTCTACGGTCTGAAAATTCTTTGCTGCAAAACTGCGCAACTCGGCGTAACGCAGCGCGAAAGTTGAATGACCTAATTACCTAGCGTCGGCAACGACGTGCAACGCAGCGAAAACACGCGCAAAAACTCTTTCTTGAATTACAAATCAGCCGCTCTATCTGGCGGAGCACGAGCGCAGAACTTGCAGAGACACGTGCATGGACCGAAGCGACTCTTTACTTTTCGGCACCTGGCGTGGACTCGATTTCATCGCTGCTGCCCTGCGTAGGGCTTTCTTGGTTCGTAACATTTGGGCCATTTTGTAAACAGTTAATCCATGGCAGCAACTGGCTGAGATTTGTCACGCTGTTTTTTCTTCAGAGTCTTCGGTACTGCCAAATTTCCGGCGAGGGCGACAAAACGGGTGGCAAATAAAAAACTCTGCTCTGGTTAGTCTTTTTTATCCTGGCAGTTGGCGGTACTTTGGTGTGAAGGTGGCGGTGGCGGCGAAGGGACGCCAATCAAAATAAACAAGCCTCAACGCATCACTCTGTTTGCTGCCGTTGGCCTTATCATCGCGATGTGCCTTTATTCTCCACGAGTCTTAGAGGTGCGCGGTCGTTACATGTCTGGTGGCTACTACTTTATCCTCGATCAATGGCACGACAACGATCCGATAGATTTCAGCCATTATTCAGCCAGATTGTAATTGTACTCATTATCGCCGCACTTCTCGTTGTGGCGTTTAAGAAAGCAAATTAGGACACTACCTGTAGGCTAATACACGCGGCACCGATAATCGTATAGATTTAGGGCATTTCATGCACGTTTACGAAGTCCGTCCCCGCAAAGATCATCGCGGAGTTGATCTGATTTTCGATGCGCTGCCGATTCGGTCGCTTGTGGTACGGTGAGCCAAACGCAATTAGGATTCCACTCGGCACTGATAGTTGAGCGACTGCGAGGCCAAGGTTACGGGGACTTGCTTGGCACGGTGTCCACATGTTCAGCACGGTCCACTTCAATAGCCGCCTCTCCGGCACCATAGAGTGCTCGCAGCCGCTGCCAAAGAACTTCAACCAAAATTCTCGACTCTGTCAATCCAAAAGCATTATCCAACGCCTGATGAAGCGGGCAACGTGATCGAAACGCACGAGCACACGGGCGATTTCCGCGAGCCTTAATCAACTTTTTTCGCGCCTCGCTCGGACTGCGCCCTAGATGCTTAGAAAAGTCGGGCGATCATCCGAAAGGAATACAGATGATCGCCCCGAAGCGTTGCCAAGCCATGCGCGTTGGCTTTGTCTCACCACTACACCGCTGGATGTCTCGCATCACTGCGCGATCAGGCTCCAGCCTACCGGAAGAGTTGGACCAGCCGCATGGCCGAGTAACACGGTGTTATGGAGATACCAGATCGCTGTTTGTCGAGTAACCCGATTATAGAGCAGATAATCCGGGTGCCCACTATTGTTAAAGTCGGCCGCAGCCACCAAATCCCAGGCGATTGGAAGCGTTGGCCCAGGAGCGGTTCCGATGCGCGTTGGCCCTGACATATACCAGATTTGAGTGTGGTGAGTAGCCGGATTGAACAGTGCGTAATCTGGATGGTTGTCGTCGTTAAAATCCTCTACACCCACCAATTTCCAGCCCGCCGGAAGAGTAGGTCCAAAATGACCCCCAATGAGAATGTTGTTGTGCAGATACCAGATCGCTGTTTGGTGGCTGCTTGGGTTGTAAAGGACATAGTCCGCAAAGCCATCGAGATTAAAGTCGTCTGTCGCTACCAATTCCCAGCCGCTTGGAAGCGTTGGCCCAGGAGCGTTTCCGATCAACGTTGGCCCTGACATTAACTTGATTAAAGTTTGGCGAGTAGTCGGATTGAACAGTGCATAATCTGTATTGTTGTCGTCGTTGAAATCCTCCGCACACTCTAGGACCCAGCCGGTTGGAATGGTTGGACCAAAATGGCCCCCGATATGAACATTGTTGTTCATATACCAGATCGCGGTCTGATGGGTGCTATGATTATAGAGCACAAAGTCCGGATGGAGGTCGCCGTTAAAGTCAGCTACTATAGCCCTGCCGGGTGTAATGACGACGTCGGGGGTGACCACTTCGGGCGATGCCGCCGTGACAATATCGCCTATAAAAATAATTGCACCGGCGATAACAATTAGCGCAATCGCGTTTTTGAACCGAGTTACTGTATTCATAATTGTTCTATGTCACGTTACGCGGCGTCCTGAGCTACGCATAAATTGGGAAGTTTTGTGCAATTCTTGCTGCCTTTACCCAACAGCCCGACTAGGTGAGACCAGTTTTACCAATCTCACAGACGAACAGCACGAATATCCAACCGCGCACGCTCTCCACTTCGATGCAACGCATTCGACCAGCTTGCCAGCGCATGAAGTTCACCGACGCCACGGCCAACTCCGTCGCGCATGACGCCTACGCCGACTGCTATTGGGACGCCAAGTCCTAATCCCACGCCCATAGTGACTCCACGCCCAACACCGTCACGAATTACGCCTACACCGACTGCTACCGGGACGCCAAGTCCTACCCCCACGCCCGCACTAACACCACGGCCTCGTTCCACTCCGCGGCCAAGGCCCTAGAAACCGTACCTTGATTTGTAATCAGCAGGTCGTCGGTTCGAATCCGACTGCCGGCTCTCTCCATCTCCGATCTTCGAATGGCGATTGTTTGATTTACGCGCAGTGTCCTCGACGTAGAGACTCTTGCACGGCGCGGTAGAATCATGCGATAAAGCTTGAATAGCGCGTCTATTGAATGGTAAAGCTTGAGCCGAATGAGAGTAACAACCATGAAGACACTTAACTACAGTACCCGCGGCGCGATCCTTCTGCTCATTGTCTCCCTGTTCTTTAGTGCGTTTGTCGCCGGTCAGGCGATAGGTGCCGATCCACGGTCACCTCACGCCGCAGCGCCAAGCCAAGCGCCTGCCCGTTTGATCATAAGGCGCAATCCAAATTTGGGAGTCAACGTAATCGTCCGGTTGTGGATCGATGGCCAGCCGGCTCGATCTATTGGATATGGCCACACCTATGAAGGTTTCCTGGCGCCGGGCCATCACGTTTTAGCGGTGCTGGCGAGTCCCAACCCACGGTGGCCGATTCCCTGGCGACTGCCTGTGGATGTGCGAAGCGGCCAGACCTACGGCTTTACAGCGGTGACAGACGGGTCAGGAAATTTGATTCTGGATGGCCGATTTGGTTTCCCGCCACGCGTTCAGTGATTTCAATGAATGTGCAAAGCGGACAGACCCATATCTTCACGGCGACGGGAGGTCCTTCAGGAAATCTGGTCTGGCCAGCGGATCTTAGCCAGGGAACGTTCCGTTCAGGCGGCCGCGGTGTCGCCGAAATCCGTCGACGTTCGCTCTGAATTTCAAGTGCCGTTTGCAGTCGGTGCGTTGCCGGCGAAATGGAGGAGCTCGAGAATATTTCCGCGCAGGCGAAGAAATTCCGGGCTGCTGCGATCGCGCGGTCGAGCCAGCCTATTCGCAATGGTCTGATCGATCCTGCCCGGAGGCTGAGTCATGATCATGATGCGATCACTCATGTAAATGGCTTCGTCGATGTCATGGGTAACAAAGAGTATGGTCGTGCGGCGTGTCTGCCAGAGCCGCAAGACTTCGTCCTGCATCCGCATGCGAGTAAAAGCGTCCAGCGCGCCGAGCGGCTCGTCGAGTAGGAGAACTTTCGGGTGATTGATGAGCGCTCGCGCGAGAGCGACGCGTTGGGCCATGCCTCCTGAAAGATGGTGCGGGTAAGCGTCGCCAAATGCTTCGAGGCCCACGAGGCGCATGAATTCGTCCACCTCATTTCGTTTCTCGCGCAACACTCCACGCGCGACGAGACCGGCCTCGATATTGCGGCGAACGGTGAGCCAGGGAAACAGATTTGGATCCTGAAAGACGAGACCGCGTTCCGCGCCTGGTTCGTTGATTCGCTCAGAACCGATCAAAACTTCCCCTGAATCGGCGAAATCCAAGCCAGCAATGAGACGAAGGAGAGTTGACTTGCCGCAGCCGCTCGGGCCAATGAGTGAGACCAGTTCCCCTGCCGCTATCGATAGCGAAATATTACCCAGAGCCTGTCGGCGCGTGAACGGGTCATCGGGAGCGGGAAAGCTTTTGCTCACCTCGTGAACGCGGAGTGAGGACGCTTCGGTCTCAGCCAGTGCTACCATTTGATGACACCCTTTTGCCAAACCAGCATGCGGTCGCGGATCTTAAACAGAAGCGTCATTACGCTTGAAAAAAACCCAGCCATAATAATCAGCGCGGCGAAAACTTTGCCGTATTCGGCCCAGCCTTGCGCCCAACTGACGTACCAACCGAGACCGGACCTCACGCCGACAGATTCTGCGACTACCAGCGTCAGA
>DATEZD010000215.1:0-7813 GCA_035255865.1 Candidatus Udaeobacter sp. | reverse complement strand
ATCGATATCTCCGCCGGGCAAATCGCCTCGGCCGATGCTGCCGGCGAAAAGAACGTCGCCGCCGACGAGCAACTTGTCTTTGCGCGAAAGGAAACAAAGGCTGCCCGGGCAATGGCCGGGAATTTCCAGAACTTCAAAATCAGCCCCGAGAAAATTTCGGGTTGGCGTTTCTTCGATTAGAAAATCCGGTTTCACCGGTTCGATTTCGAGCTGGAACCCGAAGTTGCGAAAAAATTCGCGGTCGGAAATCATTGGCGCGGTAAGCGGGTGACACCCGATTGGACAATCAAACTGGCGCTTGATCCTGGCAACATCCTGGACGTGATCGATATGTCCATGCGTCAGTAGCAAAAGTTTGAGATCGATCTCAACCGAACGCAACCATTCGCAAGCGCCTTCGGGCGCGTCGAAAAGAATCCAGCCCTCTGGCGCCTTGACCAAATAGCAATTCGTTTCGAAAATGCCGCCGCAAAAGCTCTCGTAATTCATTCTGACTGACTTTATACAAGCGCGACTACGGCTGAAGGCGAGAGCTTTTACGAATTAATTGAATGTTCACTCGTTTCGATTGTCTGATTCCTACTCACATGGTCGCCTTGTTTGATCATCTTGCGTTTGATCGTGAAATCTGCCAAGGTGGGAAACCGCGTAATTCCCGATGAAACCACATTTGAAGCGATCCCTGGCTTTGTGCGCTGTCGTTTTAGCAGCCGCGACTGGAGGTCCGTCGGCAATAGCGAGCTCGAAGGAAACGGTCACCATGTCCGTGGGCCGCCTCCTGGAGGAAGGCCATTACACCCGTCAAAAGCTCAACAACGAGGAAATTTCGAACAAATTCTTCCAGACGTATCTGGAGTTGCTCGATTTCAGCCATCTGTTTTTCACTCAAAAAGACGTCGATGATCTGAATGCCAAATACGGCAGCTCGATGGCCGGGGACGTTCTGCTCGGCGCGCTAAAACCCGCTTACGACATTTATGCCCTTTATACGAAACGCGTTGACGAGCGGGTGGCCAAGATAAAAGAGCTGTTGAAGCAGCCGATTGATTTCAAGAGCAATGCGACGGTCGAGATGAGCCGTCAAAAATCGCCATGGCCAAAAGATGAAGCGGAAGCCGACCAGCTTTGGCGTGGTCGTATCGCAAACGAGCTATTGCAGGAGCATCTGAGCGAACATCCGATTGAGCCCGCCCCGCAACTGGTTGCTCGCCGTTACGATCGTCTCGCCCGCACCGTCCACGAGCAGGACAAGGACGAGCAAATGAAACTTTATCTCGATGCGCTCGCCCAGGCGTACGACCCGCATTCGGAATATCTGAGCAAGGCCGACATGAAGAATTTCAGCATCAACATGGGCCTCTCGCTCGTAGGCATCGGCGCCATGCTCCGGTCGGAAGATGGCTATGCGAAAATTGAGAGTCTGGTGGCCGGTGGACCCGCGCAAGTGGACGGGAGACTCAAGGTAGGCGACCGCATTACCGCCGTAGCGCAGGGTCCGGCTGAGTTTGTCGATGTTCGGGAGATGCGGCTCGACAAAGTTGTCGAGATGATCCGTGGCAAGAAGGGGACGCGTGTCCGGTTGCTCGTCATTGGCTCGGATGCCGCGGATCCGTCGCGCCGGAAAAATGTCGAGCTCGTCCGGGATGAAATTAAGCTGAAAGATCAGGAAGCCCGTGCCGATATCATCATTAAAAAAGACGAGAACGGGGAGCCGGTAAAACTCGGATGGCTTACGCTGCCTTCTTTTTATGCCGACATGGACAGACACCAGAAAAGCACCACGCGCGATGTGCTGGCGTTGCTCAAACGGCTGAAGAAAGAAAACATCGCCGGACTGGTTGTTGATCTGCGGAAAAACGGTGGGGGCTCACTGGAAGAGGCGCTCTCGCTTACCGGCTTGTTTTTGAAGTCCGGGCCGATCGTTCAGACGAAAGATTACAACGGTTACATTAGAATTTCGTCTGATCCCGACAACGGCATCGCTTATACTGGCCCGCTCATAGTTTTGACAAGCCGGCAAAGCGCGTCGGCCAGCGAAATTTTCGCGGCTGCGCTCCAGGACTATGGCCGCGCAGTGATCGTCGGTGACAAGAATACGTTTGGTAAAGGAACCGTGCAGACAATCCTGCCGATCGGCCGGTTCGCTTCGTTGCTGGGCAACCATTCCGATGAAGACGGCGCACTGAAGTTGACCATCCAAAAATTTTATCGGGTCGCGGGCGGCTCCACGCAGCTCCATGGCGTGACTTCCGACATTATTTTGCCGAGCTTGAGCGATCTTCCGGAGTTCGGCGAAGGCGCGCTAAAGAACGCGTTGCCGTACGACGAAGTGCCTAGAGCGAAATACACGAAATGGTCCGATACGCATTCGCTGTTTATCGATCAATTGCGGCGCCGCTCGGAAGAGCGCGCGAAGAACGATCCTGAGTTTCATTACGTGATGGAAGACATGGATCGGTTGCGTCACAAGCTCGATGAGAACCGAATTTCGCTGAACGAAGATGTGCGAAAGAAAGAACTCGCTGACGACAAACTGCGCAAGGAAACGCGTTCGAAAGACCGGCTGGCGCGGAATCAACAGGAGCCGCAGATTTATCGCGTGACTCTTGACACAGTTGATAAGCCAAATCTCCAGTTGATCATGTACCCGGGGAAATTGGCCGAGGCGAAGAAGAATGGTGTTGCGCCGAAAGTGGATCCCGAAGCCGCTCCCGATGCGGATTCGGATTTGATCAGCAGCGCCGGTTCCGACAGTGACAATAAAGAACCGGCTATCGATCCGGAGCGGGACGAGGCACTAAACATCCTCGCTGATCTCGTCGATTTTTCGCGTGGGCCGAAGACGGCCAGCGCGTATATTGATAAGGCGCCGGCCCAACAGCGGCCGTAGCAGCGCCTCTGAGATTTAAAAAATCACTTCGGTGCGTGTTGTAGCGTCCGCTGTCTCAGCGGAAAGACTAACGGGTATGGGCGTCTGAGACAGTGCACACTACAGCGCGGACTTCCGGCGCGCCTACACCGCGATTGGCGCCTTGATCGATGGGTGCGGATCGTAACCGACCAGCTCGAAATCCTCGAACTTGAAATCGTGAATATCTTTGACCGCCGGATTCAGTTTCATCAGCGGTAAGGGCCGACACTCACGTGAAAGCTGTTCGCGGGCTTGGTCGAGGTGATTTTTGTAAAGATGCAGATCGCCAAAGGTGTGAACGAAATCACCCGGCGTAAGATCGACAACCCGCGCCATCATCATCGTGAGCAGTGCGTAGCTTGCGATGTTGAACGGAACACCGAGGAAAAGATCGCAGCTGCGCTGGTAAAGCTGGCAGCTCAACTCGCCGTTTTGGACATAGAATTGGAAGAGCACGTGGCACGGTGGCAGGGTCATCTTCTCGGTCTCGGCTGGATTCCATGCGCTCACGATGAGCCGCCGGCTCTGCGGATTCGATCTTATTTGTGCGATGACGTTATCGATTTGGTCCACTCGCGCGCCGTTTGCCCCGCGCCAATCGCGCCATTGCGCGCCATAAACACGACCGAGCTCGCCGTTTTCATCAGCCCATTCATCCCAAATCGTGACGCCGTGTTCGTTGAGGTAACGAATGTTGGTGTCGCCGCGCAAAAACCAGAGCAGCTCGTAAATGATCGATTTGATGTGCAACTTTTTCGTCGTAAGCAGCGGGAACCCCGGCCCCTCGGGACGCAAGTCAAACCGAGTCTGCGCGCCAAATACCGATAAAGTACCAGTACCTGTGCGATCTGTGCGGGACCGGCCTTTCTCAAGCACTAGCCGGAGCAGATCGTGATATTGCCGCACGCCAAAATTTTATCGCGGTCAGCGCGTTCGCGAAACAGAATTTCTTCTATCACGATTTTGTGATTGCGAGCCGCGTAATGCTCGGAACTTTTTGAGTAAAACGTGTGTGTGCCCTGAATCCTTGTAGCGGCGTTTGTATCAAACGCCGAACCAAAACGAATAGGCGCTTGGCACAAGCGCCTCTACAACTCATGCTCGGCGGCGCGAAACGTACTTCACAGAAACTCAGCTTACTCTTCAAAGGAGTTACAATGAAAACAAATTTTGGGTGGAGCATGGCAGCATTAGCTGCGCTGCTCGCTTCAACTCTGATGGCAGCGTGTGGTCTGCGTTCCACGAATTCTTCCACCGAAACTCTCACTATCTATCAAGACGCACCGAAGATGAAGCTGCTTGACCTCGGCGAGCCGGGGAACAGCCCGGGCGACGTCTATCATTTCTCTGCTCCGCTACACTCCAGCCCCGGCGGTCCCGTGATTGGCGAGGTATTTGGCTCAAAGACACTGGTCAAGCTGGCGACTGACGCCAACCCAAACTTCGAGCAGCGCACAACGTTTCTGTGTTTTACCTTTAGCGATCGCCAGGATCAAATTATCGCTTTGGGCGTTGCCGATTACTCGCCGACTGCCGGTGAATTTGAAGCGGACAAGGCGCGCGCGCGCGCGATACTAGGCGGGACCGGAAAGTATATGGGCGCACGTGGCCAGTTGACGAGTACGCGGAATGCAGATGGCTCATACACGCAGGTGTTCACACTGCTAAAGTGATGCCTGGGTGACGCCTTCAGTTATGACGGTTCACATTCTGTTCTCGGCAAGCTGCCGCGAACTACAGGCCAGCAGCCTGTGCTCCCCAGAGAAAGCGTGCCGGATTGGCGCGAGCTGCGGTTGTGACGAGGCTTAGATCGAGATGAATTGGCTCAGGTTAGCGGGCGTTGCAATACCCTCTGATTAGCGCTAAGTTCTGCTAAACAAGCGCTTAGGGTGTGGCACGCGTAGCTGGCCCATTGCTTGCTTAGATTTTGTTGGGCGAAGTCTCGCCGTGGCGCATCCGTCCGTCGGCCGACTCGAAACAGAAAGGATTTTCAATTTATGGCTAAAGTTTTAGGTATCGATTTGGGGACCACTAACTCCTGCATGGCCGTCATGGAGGGTGGCGACCCGGTAGTTTTGGAAAACAGCGAAGGCGCGCGCACGACGCCGTCGATCGTTGCGTTTACAAAAAGCGGCGAGCGGCTGGTCGGCCAGGCCGCAAAGCGTCAGGCGATCACTAATCCGCAGAATACAATCTTTTCAATCAAGCGGTTTATGGGCCGCAAGTTCGATGAGGTGCACGAGGAACAGAAACGTGTGCCCTACAAGATTGTGAAGGCCGCGAACGGCGACGCCCACGTTCAGGTGGAAGTAAACGGGCAGCCCAAGAATTTTTCGCCGCCGGAGATCTCGGCGATGATCTTGTCCAAGATGAAAGCCGACGCGGAAGCGAAGCTGGGCGAAAAAATCACGCAGGCGGTCATCACCGTGCCGGCGTATTTCAACGACTCGCAGCGTAACGCCACGAAAGACGCAGGCAAGATCGCCGGCTTGGAAGTGCTGCGCATCATTAACGAGCCCACAGCCGCATCGCTCTCTTACGGTTTGGACAAGAAAAAAGACGAAGAGATTGCGGTTTACGATTTGGGCGGCGGCACATTCGACATTTCAGTTCTTGAGATCGGCGACGGCGTTTTCGAGGTGAAAGCGACCAACGGCGATACGCACCTGGGCGGTGACGACTGGGATGCGCGCATCATGGATTGGATCGTCGCCGAGTTCAAAAAAGATACCGGTATCGATCTAAGCAAGCAGCCGGATGCGGTTCAACGCATCAAAGAGGAGGCGGAGAAAGCCAAGATCGCGCTTTCATCCACGCAGGAATACGAAATCAATCTGCCGTTCATCACGGCGGACGCGAGCGGACCGAAGCACATTCAGAAGAAGTTGACTCGCTCGAAGATGGAACAGCTTTGCGACGATTTGTTCCAACGAACCATTCCGCCGGTAAAAGCTTGCTTGAAGGACGCAGGCGTCACGGAGAAGGACGTCGATGAGCTCGTGCTGGTGGGCGGCATGACGCGCATGCCCAAGGTACAGCAGATTGCTCGCGACCTTATCGGCAAGGAACCTCACAAGGGAGTGAACCCTGACGAAGTGGTCGCAATCGGAGCTGGGATTCAAGGGGGCGTTCTCAAGGGCGACGTCAAAGACGTGCTTCTTCTCGATGTCACACCGCTTACGCTTTCGATCGAAACGGCCGGCGGCGTGGCCACACCGATGATTCCGCGTAACACCACCATTCCGACGCGAAAGTCGCAGATCTTCTCGACTTACAGCGACAATCAGCCGGGCGTAGAGATTAAGGTACTCCAGGGTGAGCGGCCGCTGTCGCGAGATAACAAACAGCTTGGCGTCTTCCACCTCGATGGAATTCCACCCGCTCCGCGCGGTGTTCCGCAAATCGAAGTGACGTTTGATACTGACGCAAACGGTATTCTGCACGTCTCGGCCAAAGATTTGGGCACAGGGAAGGAACAGAAAATTTCCATCACCGGCAGCTCCGGTCTTTCCAAGGAGGAAATCGAGAAGATGCAGCGCGAAGCAGAAGCGCATGCGGAAGAGGACAAGAAGGCCAAGGAAGCCATCGAGATTAAGAACAACGCAGACATGCTTGCCTATCAGTCCGAGAAGCAATTGAAAGAGTTGGGCGACAAGATTTCCGGCGACAAGAAAAAGCAGGTCGAAGACGCCATCGCCGCAGTACGCGACGCGGTCAATCGGAACGACACCGACGCGATGAAGCGCACGTACGACGATTTACAGAACAAGTTCCAGGAAGTTAGCGCCGAGCTTTACAAGCAAGCCTCAGCGCAAGCCGGCCCCCGCCCGGGTCCACAACCCGGACCTGAAGCGCAGCCGCGCGGTGGCGCCGACGAAGGCGCCGGCCCCGCTAAGCGGGGCGAAGGCGACGTTGTCGATGCCGAATTCGAAGTCGTGGACGAAGACAAGAAAAAATAACGGAAACAATTTGTCGGTGATTGCCGCAAAATCGGCAGTCATCGGCTTAAACCAAAAACAAAACCAAAAGGAGTAAACGAAAAAACCTATGGCAGCAGTTAACGTAAAACCGCTCGGAGACCGGGTGCTGGTGCAGCCGATTGAAGAGCAGGAAGTGAAAAAGGGCGGGATCATCATCCCCGACACCGCCAAAGAAAAACCACAAGAGGGGAAAGTGGTCGCTTTAGGCACCGGCAAAATCGATGAGAACGGTAAGAAAATCGATTTCACGGTGAAAAAGGGCGACAAGGTGCTGATTTCCAAATACGGCGGCACCGAAATCAAAATCGACGATCAAAATTATCTGATCATGCGCGAGGACGACATCCTCGGCATCATCGGTTGATCGTCTCTATCAACACTCAACTAAAGACTATCAACTAATTATATGGCAGCTAAACAACTACAATTCGATGAAAACGCGCGGCACACGTTGCTGCGCGGTATCGAGAAACTGGCGAAAGCCGTAAAGGCCACACTCGGCCCGAGTGGTCGCAACGTCATTCTCGACAAGAAATTCGGCAGCCCGACGATCACCAAGGACGGCGTAACTGTCGCGAAGGAGATCGAGCTCGAGGACCCGTATGAAAATATGGGTGCCCAGCTTGTGCGCGAAGTCGCTTCTAAAACGTCCGACGTCGCAGGCGACGGCACGACCACAGCGACGATCCTCGCGGAATCAATTTACCGCGAAGGTCTGCGCAACGTCACCGCCGGTGCGAACCCGACTTCATTGCAGCGCGGCATCATGAAAGGTGTCGAAGCAATCGTCGAGGAGCTGAAGAAGCTCTCCAAGAAAGTCAGCGATCGCACCGAGATCGCGCAGGTCGCGACCGTTTCGGCCAACTGGGACAAGACGATCGGCGAAATCATTGCCGACGCCATGGACAAGGTTGGCAAGGAC
>DATEZD010000214.1:0-2090 GCA_035255865.1 Candidatus Udaeobacter sp. | reverse complement strand
CGCGCATGCGCTCGACGAATTGTTGAAGGAACCGCTCATAAATTTCGTCCGCGATAATGAATCGCTTCGCGGCGATACAGGACTGACCGGTGTTAATCGTGCGCGCCTTGATCGCTGTGCTCAACGCCGATTCGAAGTCTGCGCTTGGCATCACGATGAACGCATCGCTGCCGCCCAGCTCAAGCACACTTTTCTTGATTTCACGCGCGGCCGCGCTCGCGACAGCCGCTCCGGCTTTTTCGCTGCCTGTCACAGTTACCGCTTTGACGCGCGCATCGACGATTAGTTTTTCCACCTGCTCCGGCTCGATCAGCAGCGTTTGGAAAACGCCGTCCTCGAATCCGGCGCGGCAAAAGATTTCTTCAATTGCAAGCGCACACTGCGGCACATTCGATGCGTGCTTAAGCAAGCCCACGTTGCCGGCAATTAAAGCCGGTGCAGCAAATCGAAACACCTGCCAGAAAGGAAAATTCCACGGCATCACCGCCAGCACAGGTCCGAGCGGTTGATACTCGACGTAACTTTCAGCCGCATCGGTCTGCGCCGGTTCTTCTTCGAGAAATCGCGCACCGTTTTCGGCATAAAACCGGCAACCGCGCGCGCACTTATCGATCTCTGCGAGTGAATCGCGGAACAATTTTCCCATCTCGAGCGTGATGATCCTCGCGAATGTTTGCTTTTCCTGGAACAGCAACTCAGTCACGGCGTGCAGCAACTCTGCGCGTTCGGTGAAGGTCGTTCGGCGATAGTTCCTGAATGCTTTCTCCGCGCGGCTCAACCGTTTCTCAATTTCCGCATCGTCGAAGGGAGGGAACTCCTTCAGCTTTTCGCCGGTAGCAGGGTTAATGGAAGCAATTGCCATTGGTTGAATGTAGCGCAAGCTTCCCAGCTTGCGACACAGCCCTCACGCAAACGTGGACGCTCCCGCTACTCTAAATTCGTAATCCTTTCGGAATCAAAACGCGATCGAGCAAATCAAAGCACCATTGCACGAGAAGCGCGAGCGCAGCAGCGGGAATCGCACCTTCGAGAATGGTCACGTGATCGTTCAAGTTAAGGCCGCTTATGATCGGTTCGCCTAAACCGCCAGCGCCGATCAATGCGGCGAGCGTGGCAGTTCCAATATTAATCACGGCGCTGGTTTTGATTCCGGAGAGGATGGATCGCGATGCCATCGGCAGATAAATCTGCCAAAGGCGCGCGGTTGGGCTGAGGCCCAGGGCGACCGCCGATTCGCGCAATGATCGTGAAATGTCCTGCAAACCGGTCGCTGTGTTGCGCACGATCGGCAGCAAACCGTACAGAAAAAGCGCAGCGATTGCGGTGCGAAGGCTGATTCCAAAAAAGGGAAGGGGTACAAGCAAGGCGAGTAATGCGAGCGACGGAATGGTTTGTACGACGCCGGCGAAACCAAGAATAACATGGCCAACAGCCCCGCCGCGACTCGCCACAATGCCAAGCGGAATCCCGACGATGATTGAAAGCAGTAGCGAAAATCCAGCCAACTCAAGATGGCGAACCGTCCAGCGCGCCAGCTTGCGCAGAAAAGAATCGCCAAGGTGGGAGGGGCCTGAGTGCCCCGAAGGTCGCGGCGCGAAGGCCGCTCCCACATTGAAATACAAATCTGCTGCTCTTGCATAATTCTTTGTCCGCTCAGCTTCCGCGTTCAGACGAATCATTCGCGTCTCATCCAGCGTGCCTTCCAGGCGGTGCAATGCTGCGATTGCGTCCGCTTGCGTGGACGATCGGAACAAGAAGACCGCCTCATATTTCGGAAAGAACTGAAGGTCGTCTTCGAGAACGAACAGATCATTCTGCTCTATTCTTGCATCCGTCGAGTAGGCGTCCTTTACAGCAATCGATCCGTTCGCAAGCGCGCTGTAACCAAGGGCGTGATCGATGCCGATGATATTTTGCTGTGGCAGCCCGTAGCGCTGGCGCAATGGCCGCCAGCCATCCTGCCGCCCAAGAAATTCGTGCGTGAGCCCGAATTTAAGCTCGGGATATCTTTGTAGATCGCTGATTGTGCGGATACCAAGCCGTTGCGCTTCGCTGCGTCGCATTACCAGCGCGTATGTATTGTTGAAACC
>DATEZD010000213.1:0-40575 GCA_035255865.1 Candidatus Udaeobacter sp. | reverse complement strand
TTCCGCAATGACTCGGGCCAGCGTGGTCTTGCCGCTTCCAGGTGGCCCGGAAAAAATCACTGACGGCAGTCGATCCGCTTCAATCGCGCGTCGCAGAAGTTTGCCGGGCGCAAGAATGTGTTCCTGGCCAACAAATTCCTCGAGCAAGCGCGGCCGCATGCGTGTGGCAAGCGGTGCAGTGCTTGCTGCCGCTTCGACGTTTTCCTTTTCCTCGAATAGATCGTGCACCTGGGAAATTACGGTGCGCGCGTGATGCAGGCAATCGTGCCGGATGTTTAGCGCCAAAGGCGCTGTCTCACGTTTAGCCTGGGGCATCGCCCCAGGGCTTCAAACCACGGCCTAAACAAGCGCTGAGAGCGCGTTTCAGTCGGGCGCACTGATCGAACTCCCGCGGCAAGCGTGAATCGCGCTTTCAGCGCTAATACCTTTGTCGGACCTATGGTTCCTGGGGCGTTGCCCCAGGCTTGCGATGAATGTTGCGCCTTTAGCGCTAAACACAACGATTCTCCGCGTCACGATCTTGAGATGAAGCGGAGCGCCAGGTAAGCTCGAAGGCGCGAACCGGATCGGTAGCGGACGCTGTCGAGGCGGACTTCATTGTGATGGGTACACACCCCCACGGCGCGACGTATAACCTGGTGGTAGGCAGCGCTACGACAGCACCCGTCCCGTGCTTCTCGTGCCAGCGCCCAAATCTTCGCAAAAGCTCTAACGTCCGAGGCTCAACGCCCAACGCTTCAATACGCGGTCATCCCGAACGAGGTGAGGGACCTCGCACTCGGGTCCTGTGATCACACAATGTACTACGCGTGATGTTCGCTTCGATTGGGTGGTCCTTCGCTGCGCTCAGGATGACGCCTTTGTTGGGGATTTTTCTCGCTTTTAGATCTTGGGGCGATTGCCGCTCGCGATTGCGGCTTGCCTTGCAAAGGTGGAATAAGCAAAAAGCGCGGTAGATGAAATTGCTTAGCGCTCCGCGCCAGCCATTCGTTGGTCTGGCGCTGATGGCTGCAATCGGAATTATCATGGCGGAAGTTTTTCCGCTTCCATCTGTCGCCCTAACAGTAACCGCGATAATTCTCGCGGTCTGCGCTTTTACTCTGATCTGCTGGCCGAGGCTGCTCGCGACATACGCCATCGTAGGAGGCGGTTTTTTCCTGCTGCACAATCTCGAGACGGGTAACACGGAAGGCCAGCAGGTCGCTGATGAGCTTGGCAGCCGGCCGCGAATCGTCACAGCAACCGGCTACATCATCAGTGAGCCTAAAACTTCGCCGGGCGGATTCGCGACGTTCCTGCTAAGGCTTGCGTCAATTGAAATCGAAGGGAGAAAAGAACCGACGCACGCGGTCTGGCAAGTGCGTTGGAAAGGCGCGCCGGAATTTGGCGATGAACTAAAGTTTTTTGGAACCGCCGAGCCGATACCGCCGCCGCGAAATCCCGGCGAATTCGATATGCGCGCTTATCTTGCGCGCCGCGACGTTCGTCGAATGCTCTTCGTTCGCTACCCGGAGGACGGGACGCTCATTCGACACGGCGGTGGCAACCCAATTCTGCGCGCCGCGCAGAAGTCGCGGGCTTGGATGCAAAACGGACTTTCCCGAGGATTGGAGGACGCGCCGGAGGTGCAAGATTTTCTCAGCGGAATCGTGCTTGGTCTTAGGCATCAGACGCCGGAGGACATCGAAGAACCATTTCAACAAACAGGGACGCTTCACCTCTTCGCTGTCGCTGGCCTGCACGTGGGAATTGTCGCCGCGCTTTTGTGGATGGTGGCGACAGTGGCGCGGCTTTCGCGCAGGTCTGCAGCGGCGCTCATCATTCCCCTGCTTCTTTTTTACGCTGCGGTGACAGGACTGCACATTTCCAGCGTCAGAGCCGCGGTGATGGCTTCGATTATGATTGGTGGTTTCTTTTTCGAACGAAAAGCTTTTGTATTCAACAGCCTCGCAGCAGCGGCGTTCGTTCTTCTCTGCTGGAATACAAACGAGCTTTTCTCCACAGGTTTTCAACTGTCCTTCGCGGTGGTAGGCGCGATCGTGTTGTTTGCCGATCCGTTTTTCGGATTTTTGCAGCGTTGGGTGGCAATCGATCCGTTTCTGCCGCGAAGCTTACTGCGCGGTCCACGTCGCTGGCTGCACTCTGTATATGAATGGCTTTGCCACGGAGCATCTGTATCGCTCGCGGCCTGGGCTGGCTCGCTGCCATTCATCCTTTGGTACTTTCATCTGGTTACACCGATTTCATTGCTCGCGAATCTGGTCGTTGTTCCCATCGCATTTTTCGTTCTGGCCATTGCGCTGCTTTCGCTTCTTTCAGCGCCGATACTGCCGTGGCTTGCTGTGATTTTTAATAACGCTAACTGGGCGCTGGCCATGCTGGTTATCTGGATCGTCCACCTGTTCGCGCAGATTCCTGGCGGACATTTTTACGTCGAACAGCCACATTGGCCCGAAAAACTGGACGCCAGGATCACCGTCCTGGATCTCGGGGCGGGAGCCGCCATTCATTTGCACACCAGGAACGCCGATTGGTTGTTCGACTGCGGCAGTGAGCGGGACTATCAACGTGTGGTCCGCGAGTATTTACATTGGGCAGGCGTAAACCGGCTTTCGGGTTTGCTCCTCACGCATGGCGATGCGCTTCACTTGGGTGGGACGGCGCAATTACTGGGCGATTTTCCTCGAGTTCGAGTGGCGGACAATCCGGCGCCGGATCGTTCGACTATCCACCGTCGATTGCAACGTCTGTTTCAACAAGATCATATCAAAACGGACGCTCTAGCTGCGGGAGACAGTTTCTCTCTATCACGCGACGTCACCGCCAATGTCTTGTTTCCTCCGCGTAGCTTCAGCTCGCCGATCGCTGATGATCAGGCGTACGTTATCCACATGTTAATCGGGCCAGCGGCGTCGATGTTGTTTATGTCGGATAGTGGCATCAAAACCGAACAGGCATTGTTGACCGGCCACTTGAATCTCAGCAGCGAAATAATCGTTAAAGGGCAGCATCACTTCGGAGAATCCGGCTCGGAAGCGTTCCTGGATGCTGCGCGACCGCGCCTGATCATTGCCACTTCGCGCGATTTTCCCGATCACGAGCGAATCAGCGACACTTGGGCGGAGGAATTGCAAAGACGAGGCATTAAACTCTTTCGTCAGGACCAAACCGGCGCGGTGATATTGCGTTTTGGTCGCGATCGTTGGGAAGCGCAAAGTTATCTCACCGGCGAAACTTTTCGCAGCGCCAACCAGTGAATCGGCGCGCCCTTCTGGCGGAAAGCGAGCCCAAACTTGCTCTGCGGCAGATCGACGTCAGCGTCATCGATTGCAAAGCCGGGAGTTGATCCGGCAGTCTCTCTGATCTTTCGAAGGTAATCGAGGTGATCGGTCGCAATGTAAATGACCCCATTGTCCTCCAACGCGGCATGAACAGAGTTCAGGAAGTCTGGTGTTACGATTCGGCGCCGATGATGGCGGCGTTTTGGCCAAGGATCGGGAAACAAAAGATAGAATGTTTCCACTGATTCGGCAGGCAACAGATAACGCACCGCGTAGAAGCTCTCCATCTGCAAAAGCCGCACATTATCCAGACTGGCGGCTTTACGCGAAGTGCTGTGAACCCGACCAGACAATCGTTCGATCCCGAGAAAGTTTTTGTCCGGCAGGCGCTGCGCCAGCGCGCAAAGAAACGAACCGTCGCCGCAGCCAAGATCGACATGCAAGGGCGCTTTGCGTCGGAAGATCTTTTCCAGGTCGAGCCGACTCGTCAGCGACTCGGGCGACTGTGCGATCAGCCGAGAACAGACGTGCCTGCGGTGAGCTAAGCTACCCTCGCCCGCAGGCACGCTGAGGAGAAATCACACCGCCGCTTTGCTACCAGAGGTGCCGAAGCCGAGAAACAACATCCCGGCCGCGAGCACAACATGCAGGTAGGTAACCGCGGGATTGTTTGAAACCATCCACAAAGTGTTGCCGGTCCCAACGGTGAAACCCCAAATAGCAACAACTGCATAAATGATTCCGAAAATTTTGAACCATGCTGTAGATGCTCCCGCACCCGCCATCGCAGCAATCAGAAAAATGATTCCCGAACCGATGTGCACGATGTTGTGCGCGGCGTTGACATGAAAAATCTTGACCAACATCTGATCTGGAGCGACGCCGGGAACGAAACCAAGAATTCCGACTAGCAAGAATACAACGCCAAAGAGAATCGCGGCTGATTTGATCATTCTATGTCTCCCTGGTTTGAGGTCGATCGGCTTATGACAGGCGTGCCTGTCGCTGGCAAGCAAAAAGAGTTTGAGTTATTCACAACGCGCCGATCAGGATGGTGTCTAAGATCGACAACATGAAGCGAAACTTTCTTCTCGCGCTCGGCTGCGCTACGCTCGTCGCTGGGATTGTCGCGCACACCCATGCGCAAAATTCCTCTCCGACGGCAACAAGAACCGCGATTCTTGCTGGCGGTTGTTTTTGGTGCATTCAGCCGGCATTCGATAAAGCAAACGGAGTGATCAAAACCGTCGTAGGTTATTCTGGCGGAACAGAACCAAACCCCACATATCAGCTCGTCTCGTCCGAAAGGACAAACTATCGCGAATCAATCGAAATCACGTACGATCCGGCGAAAATCTCCTATGAGCAGCTTCTCGACATCTACTGGCGGCAAATCGATCCCACCCAGGCCGACGGCCAGTTTACCGATATAGGCCCGAGTTACCGCGCAGCGATTTTTTATGGGAACGCAGAGGAGAAGAAAATCGCGGAGACCTCAAGGGAAAAGCTCGCGCATTCAGGCAAATTCCATAAACCAATCGTCACGGAAATTTTGCCGACGATAAAATTCTATCCTGCCGAGGTGTATCACCAAAAATATTATCGGCAAAATCCGGAGCACTTCGAAGCGTTCGAAAAAGGATCAGGGAGAGTTTCATTTAAAACGAAAACCTGGGGACAGTAGGATCATTCAACGCAACCAGACAGTTGAGTGTTGGGCGTTGAACGTTGAGCGTTGGGCGTTTTCCTAGATAACCTGAACGCCTTCGCTCGCCGTACGCTGAGCGTAGAGAGCGCTCAGGCGTTTTGTCATCGGGCCGACGTTACCATCTCCGATCTGGCTGTTGTCGATCTTCGTCACGGCGGCTAATTCGCCCATGGTGCCTGTGCAAAAGATTTCATTGGCGTCGTAAACATCGACCACTGACAGGTCGGTCTCGATGCAACGAATTTTTTCGGCAGCACAAATCTCGATCACCGTCGCGCGGGTAATTCCCTCCGGGCATGCCGCCACATGACTGGTCGCCAGATCGCCGCTTGCTCGCGATTTATCGGAGTTGCGCACAATGAAGATGTGCGTCGCGTTCGTTTCCGCGACAAAACCGCTCGTGTCCAGCATGAGCGCGTCATCCGCGCCGGCGTTGTTCGCTTCAATCTTTGCCAGAATCGAATTCAGCAGGTTCGCGTGATGAATTCGCGCGTCCAAAACCTCGGGCGGGGGTCGCCGGATTTTACTTGTAATCAAAGTCAGTCCTGTCTTCGCGTAAACGGGCGCCTTGTGTTCTGCGAGCACGATCAACGTCGGCCCGTCCTGATTCAGCCGGGGATCCATGCCCGACGTGATTTTCTCACCGCGCGTGAGCGTGAGGCGAATATGCACGCCGTCGCGCATTTTATTTGCGGCGAGCGTGCGTTTGATCTCCTCAATGATCTTTTCGCGCGGCGGAATTTCGGTGAACGATAAGGCGCTGGCTGAACGCTCCAGCCGGTCGAGATGTTCATGCAGCTTGAAAATCCGGCCGTTGTATAGACGCAACCCTTCCCACACTGCGTCACCACCCTGCACAGCCGAATCGAACGGGCTGATCCCGGCTTGATCGCGATGCACCAACTCTCCGTTGATGTTCACAATCAGATCGCGGTTTCGGTCGTCGAATTTCTGAAGCATTTCAATTTGTCATTCCGAGCGCAGCGAGGAACCTCTCATGCGCAGAGGAGAGCACGCAAACAGTCGCACAACTCAAAACGACATCGATGATGTACGGCAAAGAGACACAAGTAAATCTTCGACATGCTGTGAGGTCCCTCGCCGTCTACGCCGGCTCGGGATGACCCCCGTTTAGTGTAGCCGCCATTGATAAAGCCGCTCGTAGCGCTCGCGACATCTTTCGTAAATTTTGGTGAAGCGTTCCGGCACTTCATCGTGTCTGGGCCGATACGGTTGAAATGAAGTCGTCTTTGCCACCTCGCCATACCAATGCTTTGCCCAAACTCCATCGGTCTCGCGCAAGCCTGGCGGCCAGAACAGCATCGACTCGCTAAATTCGACACCGACCTCCTTGCAAAGCAGCCGCAGCATTCGCTCCGGATTTTCCAGCACGTCCTTCGCGTCGAGAACGGGCGGTAGCGATTTTGTGCGCGCTCGCACAAGATCGAAAATCTCCGCCTGCTGCACATAGCCGAGATCTTCCAGCGCCGGATTCTCGCGCTTCTTGATATAGGAGGCGATCACTTCGCGCGGATCGCGGATGAGAAAACAATTCGTCACCGTATCCAGCCACTGCCGATCTACCTTGGGCAGGAGATGATGCGTCATCTGCTTCTGAAAAAAGATGCTCTTGCCATTTGGGACCGCACCAGTCAGTTGCGCCATGACTTTTCGCCAATCGATTTCACCTGTGGCGATCACTTCTTCTGCACCTGGATGCTGTCTGCCGGTCGCCTTCAAATAATAGGCGTAAAACGGCTCATCGACGACAAAGGTGTCCTGTCGATTTCCCCAAGCGCGCATCATCGCCGTTGAGATGTTTCGCGGGCCCGACCACATGGCGATGCGGACGATCTTCTCTTGCGGCATACGCAAATGAAATAAAACGTCCAACGTCCAACGTCCAACGCCGAACGCTCAACTGTCTGGATTGGGCGTTAAGCGTTGAACGTTCGGCGTTGAAAACGCTTACGAGGCGTTCCGCCTTCGCCAGGGTGGATCGGCTTCTCCGAAGACGATGCAAGCCGCCGAGGCGCAGTGTTCAAATTAGGTCTTTGCGAAAACGCCCAGCAGTGGGCGGCGTGACGGTGTCTTTGAGCGAAAATCGCTGACGAAACCGTTCTCGGTTCGGATCTCAACGTGACCAGCCGCGCGCTTGGCACCATAGACTAACACCGAGCCGACTGGCGCCTGATAGGGATCGGACACAGGAAGTTTTTTGAACCCGTAATTGTTCACGAGCTCTTGACCGGCTTGTTTCGCCAGAGGTGTTTGCGGCCGGGATTTCACCACGCCCGCAGCAACGAGCGCTTCCTTGACAAAATGCCAGCACTTCGAAAGCGAGTGCGCGCGGGCGCGTTCCTCGGCAATGGTCGCAGCGCGGCGCAATTTTGGATCGATCTTCGAATCCCCGACAAACGGTTGCACAATTTTCTTTGGATAATATTTCTCCACGACGTCAGCCGACTGCTTTTTCCCGGAAGCATCCGTAAAAGCAAACTGCGGCTTCGGCGCCGAGAACCCCAATGCCGATGCCGGCCGGATACAAAACGCCGCGCATCCCAAAACGATGAAGGTAAGAGTGAGAAGTTTTCGCATAAAGAGCGCGTCCTATCCAGCAGATCGGCCCAGCCCGCAACTTATTTTTTTCAGGAAACGTAAATTTTTCCATTTGACATCTTCCGAATGCGCAAAAGCCCTGCGGCTCTTACAGCGACGCGACCAACTCCAGCATTCGCCGGCGCATTTTTGCGTCGGGAAGCCGGCCTATCCCGGCGGCCATGTTATCCTCAATGTGTCGCGGATTGTTGGTTGCAGGTATCACGCAAGTGACTGCCGGATGGGCCACAATCCACTTCAGAAAGAACTGAGCCCACGATTGGCAATCGATTTCGGCAGCCCAGGGCGGCAGCGGCTTTCCAGCAACTCGCCCAAACAGACCGCCGCCACCAAACGGGCGATTAATGATGACCGCCATGCGAAGCTCTTGAGCCAGTGGCAGGATACGTTGTGCGGCTTGGGGCTCCATGACTGAGTAATTGATCTGGACAAAATCGGGTTTCCAACTGCGCATGTTCCTTTCTACGTCGTAAAAGCCACGCGACTGTGAATGGGTAATGCCTGTGTAGCGAACCCGGCCGTCGGTTTTCCACTCACGGATCGAAGCCATCTGATTTTCGACGTCGGCCAAATTGTGGACCTGCATCAGGTCGATCTGGCCGGTTCGAAAGCGGTTCATTGAGCGCTGCATCATTGCGATCCCGGCGGCTTTACCCAACGTCCAAACCTTGGTCGCAATAAAGAGCGAATCGCGCAAATGCAATTGGGCGGCCAGCTCGCCTACCACGCCCTCGGCCCGGCCGTACATGGGCGAGGAGTCGATAACCTTGCCGCCGTGCTTTACGAAAAGCGACAGCACTTCTGCGAGTTGCGTTCTGTTTTCGAGCGTAAGATCGACATCGAACACGCTCCAAGTTCCGAGGCCGATCACTGGCAACTTTTCGCCGGATGATGGAATCGAGCGCATAACCATCTTCGATGATTCGCTCGCGGCCCGGGTACTGATTGGCAAGAGTAATCCAGCGGTTGTTCCGCCGATCAGTTTCACAGCTTCGCGTCTTTTCATTTTCGATTAGAGATTCCTCGACTTCGCTCGGAATGACAAGAAAGGTTAGCAGGCCATATGAAAAGGACGCGTCGTCATTTTATCAAAGTCTCGGCTGCCACTGGCGGCGCACTTGCCTTCGGAACGAGATCGGCCACGCTGTTCGCAGAGAAATCCGTGAAACCTCTTCGCATTCTCATTCTTGGCGGCACAGGGTTCACTGGACCATACCAGGTTCGGTACGCGCTTAGTCGCGGACACAAGGTCACGACATTCAACCGCGGCAAAACGCATCCCGGCGAATTGCCCAATGAAGTCGAGCAATTAATTGGCGATCGAAACTGCCAGCTGGACTCGCTGAAAAATCGACGATGGGACGTTGCCATCGACAACCCGACGACGCTTCCGGCGTGGGTGCGAGACGCAGCGCAGATTCTCAAAGGCAACGTCGAACGCTACGTCTTCGTCTCGACGATTTCTGTTTACGGCGAAGTAAAAACTGGTCCGGACGAGAACGCGCCGGTGGAAAAATACGAAGGCGCCGATCCTTACAAAGAGACGCTTGAGGCGATGAAGGCGGGCGGTTACAAAACCTACGGTCCGCTCAAGGCGCTCTCGGAAAAAGAGGCTGAGAGATGGTTTCCCGGAAAAACGCTAATCATTCGCCCGGGGCTCATCGTCGGGCCGCGCGACGAGACCGATCGCTTCACGTATTGGCCCGTGCGGATCGATCGTGCCGGTGAGGTTCTCGCACCCGGTTCGCCTGCTGACCCTGTACAATTCATCGATGCGCGTGATCTTGCTGAATGGACGATCCGCATGGCCGAAAACCGTGAAACCGGGATTTACAACGCAACCGGTCCAACCAAACCGTCAGGCATCGGCGCAATGCTTGGTGGAATCAAAAGCGCATTGAGGTCCGACGCAAAGTTCACCTGGGTGAGCGAAGACTTTCTGACCGATCAAAAGGTTCAGCCGTGGTCCGACATGCCAGTGTGGACTGGGAAAGATAGCGGACTTGCTCGCGCAAAAATCGATCGCGCGTTGAGCAAGGGTCTGACCTTTCGACCACTCGCCGAAACTGCGCGCGACACACTTGTCTGGTTCAAGTCGCTGCCGCAAGATCGGCAAGCGAAATTGCACGCCGGTCTTACGCCTGAGCGCGAAACACAAGTGCTTGCCGCGTGGAAGAAACGGAACGCATAGCAGCAATGTCATCCCGAGCGTATGCGAGGGACCTCACAACTGCGGGAAGCGTCATGCAAGTAGGAGAGGTCCTTCGCTAACGCTCAGGATGACAGCGCGTTTGAAATGAAACGTCTGCTCACCAAAATCGTTGATGTAAAGCCGGACGAGATTCACGCACTCTGGCTTGGGTTCGTTTTTAATTTTCTCGTCCTCGGCAGTTACTACGCCATCAAACCGGTGCGCGATGACATCGGCGCACACAACGGCGTCCAAAATCTCTGGTGGATGTTCACTGGCACGTTGCTCGTTGCGCTTGTCGCCAACACTGCCTTCTCGGCCATCGTCGCTCGTATGTCGCGACGCCAATTCATCCCGATTGTTTACCGTTTTTTCATTTTGAATCTCGCCATCTTTTATCTGGCGATGCACTACTTGAGCAACACTGCACAGTTTTGGGTCGGGACAGCTTTCTTCGTTTGGGTCAGCGGCGCTTTCAACCTTTTCATCCTTACCGTCTTCTGGGCGTTCATGTCGGATGTATTCAGCCCCAACCAAGGCAAACGCCTCTTCGCGTTCATCAGCGTGGGCGGCGAGCTTGGAGGCATTGTCGGTGCGTTTCTCGCCGGAGCGCTGGTGAAAAGAATCGGTGCCGTCAATTTACTCATCATTTCGGCGATCATGCTCGAGGCGGCAGCGTGGTGCGTGCGATTTTTTCCTGCTGATTTCCGCACTCGTCATCCTGGGCGAAGCGCGGCGCGCGATGACAAAGCGGCCGAAAGGCCGGTCGGCGGCGGAATCGTCACCGGCATGTCACATGTCTTCCGCTCACCTTATCTAATGGCGATTTGCGGGTTCATGTTCCTCTACGCCATCACCACGACCTTTGTTTATTTTCAGCAGGCTGATATCACCGGAAGCCAATTCCACGATCGTGCCGCGCGCACTGCTTTCTTCGCGCACATTGATACCTGGGTGAATTCACTCACCTTGCTCGTTCAACTTTTCCTCACCGGTCGTTTGCTGAAATGGATCGGCGTCGGCCCCACGCTCGCTTTCCTGCCCGTGCTGAGCATGATTGGCTTCATCGCAATTGGGATCTCGCCGGTGTTGAGCTTGTTTGCCGTTTTTCAAGTCGCGCGCCGCGCTGGAAATTTTGCCGTTACGCGTCCCGCGCGCGAAGTTCTCTTCACCGTTCTCAGTCGCGAAGACAAATACAAAGCGAAGAGTTTCATCGACACCTTTGTTTACCGCGTCGCTGATCAAGTTGGTGCGTGGTCCTATTCCCTTTTGCGCTGGCTCGGTCTGGGTCTGACCGGTATTTCCTGGGTCGCGGTGCCGCTGACCGGCGTTTGGTGTGTTCTCAGCCTGTTCCTCGGCCGCAAACAGCGCGCTTTGGCGGACGCACAAGCAAAGCGGGATCCGTCCTCGCCCCTCACCGACATTCCTGCCCCTGAGCCGGCGTGAAATGTGTAGAGGCGCTCGCCGCGGCGAGCGCCTTCCCCAGTTGTTTTGACGAGGTGATCGGCCCAAAACAGATTGCGCGCAGCCGTTCGCGCGCTAAATGAGAGTGAGGCAGACAATCGTGTCTGCCAGAGAATTGCAGGCAGGATTGCCTGCATCACGTCAACAAACAAAGGAGGTAAAACGATGGCAACACGAACTGGAGTGGCTGTCTGGGAAGGCACACTGAAGGAAGGCCAAGGAACCATGAAACTCGGGAGCGGCACATTCGAAGGTCCTTACTCATTTTTATCGCGATTCGAGAGTGGCAAAGGCACAAATCCGGAAGAACTCATTGGCGCCGCTGAGGCCGGCTGCTTCTCGATGGCGCTGGCGTTCAATCTCGAAAAGGCAGGTCATCCCGCCAAACGCGTCAGCACCGCGGCGACAGTGAAACTGGAGCCTGGCGACGGCGGATTCAAAATCACGTCCATCGATTTGAAAACCGAAGCCGACGTTCCCGGAATGGACGAAGCAAAATTTCGCGAGCAAGCCGAGCTCACAAAAAAGACTTGTCCGGTGTCAGTCGCACTCGCGGGTACACAGATCAATCTCGAAGCAAAATTGCTTTAGCGGCAGAGGCCGCGCTGCCTACTTTGCTAGCTCGTACAAGTATTCGACGAACGACATCACCGCGCCGTCGAAGCCCTGTATTTTCGGGTTCGCTGATTCGATGATGTAATACTCGTCCGGAGCGTGCGCGCCGCTGCCATGACCAAGCCCGAAATGGCCGGCCGGAAGCTTGACCGGTTCGCCTGTGAAAACGTAGCCGGGATATGAACCGGCGTTGCGCGGCCAGAGCAATGGATCGATTCCGGAATTTTTGTAAGTCGCGGTCTGCGCCTTGATGAGCGCGGAATCAGCGGACGTGCTCGTCGGGTCATATCCGCCGGTCATATTCACTTCGATGTCGCCGAAGCCGCGCTTCGCCAGATGCGCCTTCAACGCGGCGAGGGCGTCCGCCGCTTTCATGTCGGGCACGAGACGCATGTCGATCTTCGCAACCGCGCGATGCGGCAAAATCGTTTTGCCGCCGGGGCCGGTGTAACCACCAACCAAGCCTTCAATGTTGACCGTCGGCTGCGATTCAAGTCGTTCGTTCGCCTGCTCCCAAGGCAGATCGTTGATCCAATGCTGAACGGAAAATAACTTCTTGGCCTGCGCTTCGCTCCGCACCTTGGACACGCTGGTGATCATCGCTTTCTCCTCCGCGCTCAGCGGCCGCGGCTTCGGATAATTCTCGATCTTGATTTCGTTGCCATCGTCAGACACAAGCGTGTTGAGCGCTTTCACCAGGTGCCACGCCGGGCTATCCACCATCGCCTTGAGCGAAGAGTGAATGTCTTTGCCCGGACCACGTCCCCATTTTTCACCGCTCGAAACCAGTTCCAGTTCGATGACGCCCTTCGCCCCGAGGCTCACGGTAACAACTCCGTCCAAATCCTGGGATGCAGAGGGCATGAAGACGCCGCCGCATTTTTTCAGTGCCGCCAGCACTTCCGGTCGCCTAACGAGCTGGGGAATGTGGGGTGATCCGATTTCTTCTTCGCCTTCAGCCACCATCACTAGGTTCACCGGCATCTTCTTGCCCGCGCCGCGAATCGCATGCAGCGCCGCAAGGAACGCCGCTTCCGGTCCCTTCTGATTAACCGCGCCGCGGCCGACGATCACCTTGCCCAGCGGCGGTTTGTCCACGATTCGCGCTTCAGTGGGCGGCGACGTCCATTCTGCGGGATCGAACTGCTTCACGTCATACATGAAATACAGTCCGACGGTTTTCGGCGCGCCTGCATCCAGCGTGGCGAACACGCCCGGCTTCCCATCCGTATTGATTACAGTCGCCTGCTGAAATCCCGCATCGCGCGCGAGCTTCGCCATATACTCCGCCCCTTCCGGATACCCGCGGTCCTCGGCCGCGATCGATACCTGCCCGATCCAATCCTGCAACCGCTTTACCGCCTCATCGTGCCGCTTGGTGATTTCGGCTTTAATGTCGGCGGGATCATTCTCAGCAGAAGATGCATCGTGAATCGCAGCGAAAAGTGCAGCTGCAGCCAGCGCACAAATGAAATGGCCAAATGTTTTCATGGCTATTACTTCTGCCCTGTCATTGCATCGCGGCAAGTGATAATACAGCCGCTTGAGCTGCTCTCCGTATCGTCTTAATATAGTCGCATGACCACCCTGTCGCCTACCCGCGCCCGAGCCAATCTCACTTCGTTGCTGAAGCGGGCGGCTAAAGGAGAAGACATCGGCATTTTGCACGACGGCAATGTCATCGCGTTGCGACCGGTCACCGTTCACTCGGACGACTACGCCCTTCAGGAGTACGGTGTGACTGAAAAAGAGCTCGATCGTTTCGTTACGCGGATGAAGGGGCAAATCGCACGCGATCGACGAGCTGGCCGAATGAAGGTATTCAGTGGCGACATCGAACAAGACATTGCGGATTGAGTTATCGCCACAACTCCGAGCAGCGATCCGCGGGCTACCTAAGCGGCAACGCAAAGAGATTGGCGACGTCATTACCGCTGTTCGGGATGGCTTCGGCGCGCCTCACCTGCATTCAGGACTGGGGATTCGCCGCTTCCGCGACAGTGTATTCGAGTGCCGCGTTGGTCTGAAACTGCGCCTCGTGTTCGATGTTGAGCCCGACGTGCTGGCGTTTAACCACCTAGGCACCCACGATCAGATTCGCAAACTGCTCAAAAATCGGTGAGAATTCGGCCTAGAGCGCGAGGCTCTCCTGCTTCGGAGCCGAACGGGTAGCTCCAGAGAGGCCGCTGAATTTTTTCATTAGGTCATCGAGTTTGGCAACGTAGTAATCAACGTTTTCGTCGCGGTTTTCGGGATCGAATTCGCTGGCGGGTTTGGCGGCTTCGTACGCGGGAACCTTCTTCGGCGTAGCTTTGATGTAGTAGCTGATCCGGTCGCCGGGTTTGTAATTGCGGCCGCTGGCCAGCGCGAGCTCATACGCGGCGGCGCGATTCCGAGAGGAGCCGGCGATCTTGGCGCGATATTTGTCGAGTGAATCCTGAAGCGTGTCGGTCTTCATCAGCATGTCGATCTTCCATTCGCCGTTTCGGATTTTTTGTTCGAATTCATTGCGCAGATCACCCACCTCTTCCGGTTTTCCCTGCATGATGAGTTTGATCATCTCTTCGAGAAACACGCGCTGGAATTTTTCGAGTCCACGTGACTTGAGCGCGCCACCTTTGATGATAACGTCGCCGTCTCCTGTCAGCAGCGCGTAATTCTTTGCCTTGTAACTGAACATCGCGTCGAACTGCTCGTCGAACTCGACGTCGATTCCGGCCGGCAGGACTTCCGACAAGCCAGCGCGCAGTCGATCGATCGTGGCATCGGCATCTTGCCGGTGATCTTCAGAAGATCGGCTGGAAGCCGATGCCACTTCTTCAGGTGGCACGAAATAAATTCCGTCGGTATCGACCTCGACCACTTGCGCGCCGTGCGCGTTAAGCCAGTCAATCATCTTCTTCAGCAGATCGCGCCCGATCTGGGTGACGCGCGCAGCTGCATCAAAATCCGCGAAATGTCCCTGCGCGAAGCCCAGATAACCATAGAAACTGTTGAGCAAAATCTTGAACGTGTTTTGTAACGCCTGGAGATGATGCTGTTTGGCGGGATCTTGTTCCGCCCGCATTTTTGCCTTCGCTTCGAGCCGGAAGGTGCGCACGTCAGTAAGCAGATGCCTGAAAATTTGCAGTTGATCCGTTGCGGGGAAGCACTCGAATTGCAACATCACCGATGGATATAGCGAAGCGATGTCGCAGTGCCAGACGTCGCGCGCCACGCCCGTGAAGAAGATGTCGGTGTAGCCACCTTCGAACGCGCGCGGCATCGGCAGCTCGGGAATGGAATGGCGTTGCCTGAAATATTCGCGCAGGAAAAGCGCGTTAATGCGCGTGGCGTTGCCGCGCACAATCACGTCCTGGTAATTGTACGGAAAAATTTGCGCCTGGATAAAGTAGCTCGGGCTGAGCAGGTCTGATAAGGCACGCGCTTCTCGAACGCCGCATAACGCGCGTCGCCGGAACGCTTCTGAATTCTCAAGATACGCGCGCTCCAGTTCCTTGCCTGTAAGCGCTGAGATTTGTTCGTCGTCACAGAGATCGAAATGCCGCGCGACACCCGTCCGTTCGAAACTGGCAAGGGAACGCATTCCGACGTCATAGAATTGCGCCAGCAGAAACGTATCAACGAAATGCCGGCCATCGATTGTAAATTTCGGATAATCGATGGTCTTCTCCGCGATTTGGAGTCGCGACGGACGCGAGCGAAGAAAACCGCCGCTGCGTCCCCAGTCGAGCTTGGTTTTCAGTTTCTTTGCGCGACCGACGAGATAAGGCAGATCAACCCGAAACAAATCATGACCTTCGATCACATCCGGGTCGCGCTCCTTGATGAGCGCGGTAAGTCGCTTGAAGGCGTTGCGCTCCGATTCCTCAATGTTTTTTGGATCGACAACGATCAATTCTTCCCAGCCGGTGTTGTCCGAGATTGCAATGCTCATGACATGGTCCCCCGTGGAATCGGCATCTTGCCGATGATCCTCGGCAGATCGGCTGGAAGCCGATGCCACGTTTTGCAGTACTTCGATCTGCATTCGTTTCAATTCTTCAAACGGCAGATCTTTGAACAATGTGCGGCCCGTGGCTGTGAGGTAATGCTGCACCGGGTCTGTGAACGCGAAGAAATCGCGCCCGGCATTCTTCAACCCATTCCGCAACGCGATGAGTTCCTTCCAACTATCGACGGTGATCAGCCAGCCATACTTGAGATCGCCGCGAAGGTTCTCGGCTTCAATACCGAGATCGACAACGTCGCTGTCGGCCCAGACAAAGGGATGGAACGGCTCGACGTCGGCGATTGTCGATCCATTTTTTTCCCGGCGATAGACTTTCACCGTTCCGGTTTCGCCGAGCTCAATGGCGACGATGCGCGGAGTGGGATCAGCGCCAAAGAGCAGCGTGTTTTTCTCGAATTCCATCTTTAACCAACCTTTCTGTCATTCCGAGCGAAGTCGAGGAATCTCTCATTCTCGTTTGCCGGGGAATTAAATTGAGAGATGCTTCGACTTCGCTCAGCATGACAACTATGAAGATTCGCTCCCTCTCGATCCTATCGTTATCAATCCTCCTTCCGGCGCTTGCCCTCGCTCAGCAAACCCCACAATCACTTGCCGATGCGGAACTGCCGTCGCTAGTGCCGATTTATAAAGACTTCCACACGCATCCCGAACTCTCCGGGCACGAGGAGCGTTCGTCTGCGATCGTAGCGAAGGAACTGAAAGCTGCCGGGTGCGACGTCACCGAGCGCGTCGGCAAATACGACAAGCCGGGCCTGACGTGTTTCGGTGTTGTCGGCGTGATGAAGAACGGCGCCGGCCCGACTGTGCTGGTGCGCAGCGATCTGGATGCGTTGCCAGTGCACGAAGAGACCGGTCTGCCTTATGCGAGCACTGTGACGACCAAAAACGACGAGGGTAAAGACGTGCCGGTGATGCACGCGTGCGGACACGACGTTCACATGTCCACGCTGATCGGCACGGCGCGCGCGCTCGCAAAGCTAAAGGACAAATGGCATGGCACGATCATTTTCATCGGCCAGCCAGCGGAGGAGACGGTCGGTGGCGCAAAAGCGATGTTGAAAGACGGGCTGTACACGCGCTGGCCAAAGCCCGATTACGCGCTTGCCCTGCATGACGATGCCGAGATCGCGACCGGCAAGGTCGGTATCACCGAGGGTTTCGCTTTTGCCAATGTCGATTCAGTTAACGTAACTGTGCACGGCATTGGCGGACACGGTGCGCATCCCGAGGCCACAAAGGATCCGATTGTGCTCTCTGCGCAGATCATCAACGCCTGGCAAACGATCGCCTCGCGCGAGAACAACCCAATCGATCCCGTCGTCATTACGGTCGGTTCGATTCATGGCGGCACCAAGCACAACATTATTCCAGACGAGGTGAAAATGCAGTTGACGGTGCGCACTTATAAGAAGGAAGTGCGCGAAAAGGTGCTCGCCGCCATCGCGCGGATCGCTAAAGATTGCGCGACCGCTTTCGGTCTTCCGCCGGACAAATTGCCGGACGTGCACGTGCTCGAGAATGAATTCAGCGCCGCGACCTATAACAATCCAGGGTTGACAAAACGCGAAGCCGCTGCGCTGAAAGCGGCGTTAGGCAATGACAATGTCCTGCAGAAAGATCCAAGCATGGGCGCCGAAGATTTTTGCGAATTTAGTTTGCAGGATCATTCTATTCCGGCGCTCATGTTCACTGTGGGCGCGGTTGATCCGGCAAAGGTGGCCGAGTCGAAGAAAACCGGCGTACCGCTGCCGAGTCTGCATTCCAGCAAGTTCGCGCCCGTTCCCGAGCCCACCATTCGCACGGGCATCGTCGGAATGACGACAGCCGTGCTCGAGTTGATGAAGAAATAATGTTGTCGCCGCGGTCCGACCGTAACGGTGGGCTAACGTGCCACAGCGACAGGAAAATCAGGCACGGTTGGCGGTACTTGCGTGGTCGGCGACTGCCGGCCTTCGGTAAGTTTCTTCACGCGTTCCGAGATGTAAAGATCGATCATCTTCACGGTAATCCTGCCGCTCTTCTGCCAATCCGCTTCGCCTTTGATCGCCTCCAGCAGCGCCTTGGTGAATGCGCCGTTTTCCCACTTCGCATCCTCCCACGAAACCTGACGCCCGGTGGAAGCGGAAAATACGATCGCACCATTTTCGGCGCTCGCCAGTTCATTGATGACTGCAGTGATGTCGCCAATGCCTTTGGTCTTGCCCGTGCCCATTACGTTGCCGCTATGGCAGCTATCGATAAAAAACAGCGCCTTGCCCGGAATGTTTGCGACCGTCGTTCGGATGTCTGTAAAAGGCACGCCCGTCGCTTTGAGGTGGTCGCGGTTGTAGTCGTGCGGCAGAAAGTAATAGTCGCGTGTCGGCGAATTGACGCCATGCCCAGACAGAAAAACCATCGCTACGTCTCTGCTTGTCGTTTCGTGCTGGATCCAGTCCAATCCGTCGAGAATGGCCTCTTTGGTCGCCTTTTCATTTATGAGAACTTTGGTAAGGACTTCGCGATAGATGCCACCCTCCTGCGCCTTGAGCGCAGCACCGAAATCAACCGCGTCCTTGTGCGCGTAATCAAGCTCGATCGATGCGTCCTGGTATTTGCTGATCCCGATCGCCAGCACATAGAGTCGCGGCTTGAATGCTTCGGTCGGCTTGGTGGCACTCCACTTTACCCGCGCCGTAGATGGCTCACTGGCCCCGAACTGGTTTTCGGCAAGGATGGAAATCAGGCAGTCGTGCGGCGGCATCGGCACAGTGATTTCGTCCTCCTTCTCGTCCGGGGCTACGACATTTAAGTCGTACGCGGCTGCGGCTGGCCGGCCGTCGACCAGCGCACGCACGGACGTCACTGCCTCACCCGAGGGGGTACGGACGCTGTAGCGTGTGACTACCTGCGACCCGGAGATCATCGTACCATCGACCGGCGAAATGAGCCTCACCACGGGTGGCAAACGCTCGGCCACAGCAGTTTTTTCTGCAGGCTTGGCCTTGGCCTCGGCGTTGGCCAGCTTTAGCGCACGCTGCTCGTCGAGCGCATCGATCAACTTGGCAATGACATCGGGCCGGTAGTAAAGATCGCGGAAGCGCGAAGCCGGGAAGAAGTCTGCGGCTTGGTCTTTGCCTCGATTGACGTGCCAACCGATGAGGTCTTCGCCGCCTGGTGAACAGTCGTAATAGCCTGACGGTGTCCATAAAACCCACCGCTTACGATCGGGATGCGGGAAAAATGCCATCACTTCCTGGCCATCTCTCATGCGATACCAGCGAATGGTGCCGTCTCCAAAAGCCGCGGCTGCCACTTGGCCATTTCCTGCAATGTTGATTGCCCAAGCAGCGCTTGGGCTCACAACATTCCATTTCTCGCGTCCATCCTTATCGAACAGCCGCAGATTCCAGGAGGTTCCAAGTAGGAAGCTATCGCCATCAGGTGCAACGGCCAGGCAGAAGGATTTTTCATATTGAGCTAGCTTCAGATCCTTGCCGTTCAGCTTGGGAGCATAGGTCTCTTCCCAGCCTGTGATATCGAGTCCTGGAGCCTTCGTCCGCCGGGGAGAAATCTCGCCGCCACTCGAAACGCCGATATCTAGCTTTCGATTAGCAACCGAGAAGCGAGCCGGCGACTTGCCAAACGCTTGATAGCTAAACTGCACAACACTGCCATTAGCGGAGAGGAGAAAGCCTTGTAAGTTGCTTCTATAGTCCGCGATAGCAGGCTGTTTCAAGAGGGTGCGCTGACCACGAGAATCAATGACGCCCCAAGCCGGATCATATGTGCAGAATGCAATCCCACCATCCTGCAGCCGAATCGCGTCCATAACGGTGTTACCAGCCCCAGTCAGAATGTCCGTATAAGCACCGCGCCCGCCACCAGCCCAGCGCCGGATTGGGTTGCCATTCTTCCACCACTTTCCGCCCGCGAACAAGAACTTCCCATCAATAGACCAAGCGACCGCGGAGATGCTCCCGTTATCCACGCCAGTTGTGTCCGCGCCGAACTCAAAGGAGAGATCCTTCCCAGAGAGCACGGTAACCTTCGTAGAATCATCGAAGCCCACGGCGACCTGCCCGCCGTCTGGCGCGAACCTGACCCGGAATGGTGTCTTGCCACCTCGCGCCTGTTCTTTCGCAAGAAGCTTGAAGTCGCTGTCATAGAGCCGAATAAACCCATCTTGAGATGCGATGACCAACCGACCTTGCGCGTCAAAGTCTGCTCCATAGCTGTCGTCACCATAATCTGTGTCCGTTGCGACCAGACTCCAATCGGTTGTCTTGTAAACGCGCAAGCCATTTGCTTTTCCTAACGTTGCCGCCAGAAAACGGCCATCAGCAGAAAAGGCGAGATAATCCACTGTATTCTCCAGGTTGCCGATGCGGCGCGTCAACTGTCCGTTGGAACGATCAAACAGGTAGATTGAATCCGACTTATCCCATTCATAACCTGTCCAGCCTCCGCAGGCGACGGTGTTTCCATCGGGCGAGACGGCGACGGCGTAAATCTTCCCTTCGTTTCCTGGGCCGATGGGGACGCGAATGGTTTGCAGCAATCGACCGGTGGCCAATTCCCATATGCGGACCGTCTTATCATTCGAGTCGGTAACAATGTATCGGTTCGCGGCGTCGGTAGCGATTTGGCCGATTGCCGCCGTATGCATCCCGGTCTCGACCTGTAGGATTGGCTCGACGCCCGGTTCTTCGCCGTGCGATGAAAGCGTGAGGAACCCGAGGATTATGGCCAGCGTGCGATGCCTCATAAGTTCAATTGTGTTCAAGGTTCGCGGAGGCGAACATACGAAGTCTAGCAAGCTACGGCTCCGGGCGGCAATCAATATTTTGTGGTTCAACAAATTGATTGGCCGGTTTAAGATCGCGGTCGCAATGAAAGCGAGCGCCAGAACGCGGATGTTGAGCTCCGTTGCGGCGCTGCTTGTACTCGCCTTGCAACCAGCGGCGATTTCGGCCACGCCAAATGAGGATGGCACAATCGCACGTCAAAAAGCTGCAATCGAAGCGTTCGATGCTGCTCACAAAGATTACTTAAAAACCGGTGACCTGGCGACGTTCAGATCGAAGCTTGACCAATCCGCGCGAGAACTCTCCGCGTGTCTCGACGAATTTAACGGGGCGCACAACTCCGCGGCCGCAGGATTGAGCCTCTTGAAATTAGGCGAAATCTATCGGTTTCAGAACAACTATCGCGCGGCGTTCGGTTATTTCCTTACGGCAATCGCCCAGGCGCAAACTGCTGGCGATGCAAAGACGCAGGCTTCGGCCTTAATCGGTGCGGGACGCTGCGAGTACGCCGGCATGAAGGATTACACTGCTGCTGGAGCGCATTTTCGGGAAGCAGTAACCGTTGCTTCGGCGTTGACCGATCGGACGCCGCTTTTCAATGCGCTTTCCTGGCAAGCGGCGGTAGAAGTGATGATGGGCAATTTAATCGGCGCGGCAGATCTTCTCGCTCGCGCTTTCGCGCTCGCGCCGCAATTGCAGGATCAATCGCTTGTTCTCTTTGCTCATCTCGATCGCGCCGATGTTTTCGTGCAGCTGGCGGGAAAGTCAGAAGCCACAAAGGCGTACAGCGCGCAGTTAGAAAGTTTGCAACTCGCCCAGGCCGATTACGAAGCCGCGCTGAAACTCGCCCACCAGTTCGGATACGCGACTCTTTACCCGACGATCGAACAGTTCCTGCGTGAATTGACGTTTCGCCGGCGAATGGTCGAGAACAATGTCAACTATTCGAAGATGCTCGGAAAGAGCAGCGTCTTCGCCCCAAGAAAGCCGAGCGACGTATTGGTAAACGAGCAGTTCGTTCCGGACCGCGTTGATCTGCCGGCCGGTTTAATTGCGCTCGTGCAAAAGGAACGCCTGACCGATGGACGCGACGCGCGCAGCCTGGTGACGCGCGGACAATTCCACGCCGCCGCAGGCGAGGCCGACCAGGCGCTGGCCGATTATCTGAAAGCGGTAGATGCGCTCGAAGCTGACCGGCGCAACCTGCGTGACGATCAAAGTCGCGAGGAGTTTTTTAACGACAAGATCGCTTTTTACTATCCAGCAATCTCGCAGCTCCTGCAGCGCAAGCGTTTCGCCGAGGCGTTCGAGTTGATGGAACGCTCGCGTTCTCGCGCGATGGCCGATCTGATCTTCAGCAAAAAGCTCGCGCTCGCCCGGCCGGAAGAACAATCGCTCTTCGGCGAAGCGCAACGCCGGCGAGCGGAAATCGCCGCGTTGCAGAAGAAGCTTTTTGAATATCGCACGCGCCCTGATCGGGAAAGCGTCACTTCAGAAATCAAGGCGGCCGAGCAACAGATCGCGGAACTGGAAAAAGCGGATCGCGAGGCCGCAGCGCGCCTCGCCACGAAAGCGCCGCGGCTACGCGAGTTGATCGTCTCGCAACCGGCCTCGCTCGAGCGCGTGCAAGAGATGCTCCGCCGAGACGGGAGCGAAATGCTCTATTACCTCTCGCTCGATGACGGCCTCATCCTGTGGCACATCGCCGGCGAAAGCCAGCATGTGCGCAGCGTTCTTTTTCCGCGCAGTGGACTTAAAGCCAAGGTGGCGGCGCTGCGGGCGAGTGTGTCGAGCCGCGATGCGAAGTTCGATGAGAAATCCGCGCGCGAGTTATTCCTTTACCTCATTCAACCGGCGCTCGGCTGGATCAAGAGTCAACGATTGGTGTTGATCCCGCACGCTGAGATGAATCGCCTGCCATTCGCTGCCCTAGTCGCCCCATCAGGCCAGTCGTTAGGCGAAATGTTCGCGCTTTCTGATGCGCCGAGCGCCAGTATGCTGCTCGATCTGAAAAAAGGCGGTGCGATCCAGAATGGCCGGCTGGTTGCTGCGGCTGATCCGAACATCGAAGAGGCACGAAGCGAAGTTGAGGCGGTGGCCTCGTTCTACCCGGACCGAAGCAAAACAGTCACCGACGCATTGATTCTCGAGTCGGAAGTCAAATCGATCGCAGGTGATTATGATGTTCTCCATCTCTCAGTACACGGAAAATTCACACCACTCGAGCCAATGCTGTCGTATCTTCAGCTGGGCAAAGACGCGCACGACGATGGACGGCTGACGGCAGCGGAAATGTTCGGACTTCCGCTGGGCAAAGCGCGGCTGGTCGTGTTGAGCGCGTGCGAAACGGGCGAGGCCGAGGCGACCCCGGGCAATGAGATTCTGGGAATCGAGCGGGCTCTCGTTTATGCCGGGGCAAACAGTCTCGTGCTCTCCTCATGGCCGGTCGATTCGGCTTCGACGGCGCTCTGGATGAAAACTTTCTACGCGGAAGCGCGACAGAAGCCGCTGGCTGAGGCAGCGCGTGCAGCGTGCATCGAAGTGAAAAAGAAATTTCCGCAACCCTACTATTGGGCTGCGTTTCGCCTGGTCGGCCGTTAACATGCAGAACATCGGCAAGACCATCGCGGAGCAATTCAAGAGTTACGCAGCCAGCTGGGCGGGCTATTCCGCGTTCTGTAGTTTTCTGCTCTACCTGCTCGGCTATCTCGTGACGAGATTCGAGCTGACCATGCTCGGTGTCGCGCGAAATCTCGACGTGCTCGAGGAACGCTACTTTTTCGCCGGAGCGAAGTTTGTGGTCTATTTACTCGCGACCGTTCCGTCGCTTTTGCTTTTGTTGCTCGTGCCGGGCGTGATCGTTTACTTACTTTGGCGCTTGCTTCCTGCGCGGCTGCAGTCGCGCTTGCAGGCTATTCGATCCGGCACGTTTTATGTCACCGGCATTATTTTTGCCATCCTCATGATCCAGTTCGTGGCACGCCAATGCTTCGTTTTCAATAACCTCCTGCTCGCGCGCACCCTGCCCGGCCCCGCGTGGCTGCAAGCTGTTCTCCTCGATGATCAGGACCACGTCGCGCCGCTGTTCTTCGCCGGGTTGGTCGGGGCGACAGCAATAACGGCGGCTTGCCTCATAGCCGGAAACAAGCGCTTGCCTGAACCAGAGCAAGGAGGTTGGCTTGCGCAACTTCTCGCGCTGCTTCTCGCCCTGCAGGCTCTTCTTTTACCAATTAACTACTCGATTCTGATAGCGCACAAGAGTTTCCCCCGCATCGCTGAAACCCAGGCGACGCCAGCGCGCAGAACGTGGTTGATATGGGAAAACAACAACCAGGCGACTCTGTTCGTTCTACCTGCGGCTTCTGTTGATGAGCGCGCGCTCATCACCGTGGACGCCAAGAAGCTCGATGCAGAAAAGCAGATCGTCGCTTACGATCCCCTGCTGCGGATTCTCTTTGCGGAGAAAAAATGAGAAAAGCCCTTCCCCTAATTGCGTGCGCCACGCTGCTCTGCTGCCAGTACGTCACAGCGGAGGATGGCCTGTTAAATAAGCTGCTGCGCATTACAGGCATCTCCGCGACTCCAAGTCAGCAAAGAGCACCGAGCGAGGAAATCGAAGCGGGCGGAGAAATTTGGATCAGCAACGTCAAAGCTGGAACGCTGCAGAGACTCGGCCACGAAAATGGATTTCGTTCGCCGATTTTCGGTCCTAATGACGAGGCAGTGCTAGCAGTCAAAGCTGGAGCTCTCTGGCGAGTGCCGCTCCAAACCGGTGACGCGAGCAAGATGCACCAAGTCGCTGGCCTGACGAAGCTGGTTGGCATCGATCGTGAGGACTCCGACAAGATCCTTGTCTTGACCAAACGGAGCTCAACTACCGCGCCGGCGCTGCTGTCACTCGCCACCGGTGCGATTACCGAGATTTCCTACGACGCAAATTCGCGGAATGATCGCAAGCAGTTGAACCATCTCAAAGGTTGGGAACGCGTCTATGGCGACACTATGGTTTATTCCAGAGCGCAGACGCGCGAAAGCGTTTCGGGGACCGTGGAGTGGCAGGATGTTTTCCTGAAACGCGATGACGCTGCACCGGTGAATGTGAGCCGCTGCGACGGCGCTGCTGATTGTGGCCAGCCATCACTTTCTGGAGACGGAACGAAAGTCGTCTTCATCCGCGCGAATTTGTAGCCCTATCACGGACGGTAAGGTAAATCGCACTCAGAACTCTCTTGGTGAGTAGTGCAAGTTGCGGGCTCTATTTCACCCGCACGTTTTTTCGCAGATAAGTCGGAACGTCGAGATCTTCGCCCTCGACGATGGTCGGCTCGCTCTTTTCAAAGCGGCCACGGGTGACCGGCTCGAATTGTAAAACTTCCTGTTTTGCCTGCGCAGACTTTTCGGCCAGTACTTTTTCTTCCTTGTGCGGGACCGTCTTTTTCTGCGGCGTGGTCAGGAGCGGCTCCGGCTCACTTGGCACGAATGGGGGCGCCGGTATCGCATCGGCTGCGATCGGTTCTTCAAACGAAATATTTTCCTCCGGAGCCACGGGTTCCATCGCAGCTGGTTCTGGTTCGATATGAATCTGTGGCGCGGGATGCTGGTACTGCTCCTGCACTGGCGCCGTGGATGTGGGGCTGAACACAGAAGGCGTCGAAATCACACCCGCCGCCTCCTCCGCAGCGAGCGAACTGATGACGGTCACGCTCAAGCGGTCTCCCAGCCGTCCGTCCACAGCGGCGCCGAAGAGGATTTGCGTTTGCTCGCTCACGTGACGGCCGAGTTCCTGCATGAGGATTTCGACCTCAGAAAGCGTGAGCCCGGGCCCGCCGGCCACCTGCACGAGCACGTGCGTGGCGTCAGCCAGCATCCGGCCACGATCCATTAACGGATTTTTGAGCGCCTGCGTGAGCGCGTCGTGCGCGCGATTGTCCGAATCGGCTTCACCGTAGCCAAACAAGCAACGGCCATTGTGAGCGCGCAATGCCGCGAGCAAATCATCGAAGCCGATGCGAATGAGTCCCGGCCGCTGGATCAGGTTCACAATCGACCGAACACTCTGGCTGATCGTGATATCGGCCGTTGCGAAGGCTTGATGAATTCCAGCGTGTGGCGCGATCATGTCGCCCATCCGATCGTTCTCGAAGCAAATCACTGAGTGGGCAATCTCGTTGAGTCGTGCAAGCGCTTCTCGCGCCTGAGCGTTGCGCCGTTTCCCCTCAAATGTAAATGGAAGAGTGACGAAGGCGATCACAAGCGCGCCGGCTTCACGCGCCAGCTGCGCGACATAGGGCGCTGCGCCCGAACCCGTGCCGCCACCGAGCCCTGCACAAACGAAAATCACATTCGCATCCGACAACGCTTCGCGAATTTCTTCAGTTGATTCTACAGCGGCTTGATAACCAAGCTCGGGATCGCCGCCCGCACCCAAACCGCGCGTGATCGTACGCCCCAGTTGCACTTTATGCGGCGCGACCGAACTCGTGAGTGACTGCACATCGGTATTGATCGCGACTACGCCGGCTTTCTCCAAGCCATCGAGCACGATTCGATCGAGCGCGTTTAAACCGGCACCACCAACGCTCACCACTTTTACCGGAATAAATTCCGCCAGGCGATCCGGGAGACTGTAATTTTTACTGAGTTGAATCATATCGATTTTGCTACCCCATTTCTTAAACGTGTCATTCCGAGCGAAGCGAGAAACCTCGCAATTTGAGAAGAGGTCACCCGAACCAAACACAGCACTATCCGCGCTTTATGATCACACGCATTGAAGCAAGCAAACGCCCAGCGCATTTGTGAGGTCCCTCGCCCCGAAAGCATTCGGGGCTCGGGATGACCGCTGGAGAGTGGGTTCGAAGTTCTCATCGCATTCCGCTGAAAAATCTTCCGATGATCCGGCCGAAGCCTCGCCGCGGTCGATCCGTTTGCATCACTTGTGCGAACTTGACCAAGCCGATCGCTGTCGAGAACTGGGGGTCTTCCACTGCAGACGTCACGCCCCAGGTAGTCTGCGCGTGTGCCAGGTGCCCAGGTATTTCGAAAATTTCCTCTACTAGATGGTCGATACCGTTAAGAAGGCTGCAACCGCCAGTAATGAAAATGCCGGCTCCGAGATAGTTGAGATACGGCTGCTCTTCGAGCCTGCGTTTGAGCAGCTCGAGGCCTTCGCGCATGCGCAGGTGAATGATCGTGTTCAGCGTTTCCCGATCGATCTCTTTTCCAGCGAACCCTGAATCGTCCTTTAACAAAATCATTTCGCCAGGCAAACAATTGCCGAGGATGCAACTTCCCTCTTCAATCTTTAATTTCTCCGCGCGCGCCATCGGGATGCGCAGCCCCATGGAAATATCGTTAGTGATGTGGTCGCCGCCGACGGCCAGGCAACCGCTTTGTTTTACCGCGCCGTCGGCGTACAACACGTAATCCGTCGTCCCGCCGCCAATATCGATCACTAGCGCGCCAAGATCCTTTTCATGCTGGGTGAGCACCACCTGCGCGGAAGCGAGCCCGCCAAAAACAACGTCCTCTACGTCCAGCGGCAGTTCTTTCACGCAGCGGATGGTATTTTGAATACGCGTGCGCACGCCGTGGATGATATGAAAATCGGCTTCCAATTTTTGACCCAACATGCCAATCGGGTTCAGCACGCCGTTCTGTCCACCCACATGATAATGTTGAATGATGGAATGCAGGAACGCGTTTTGCGCCGGAATACTCACCTCGCGCGCATTAATTTTCACGTCCTCGACATCCTGCTCATCAATTTCATCGCGATCCTCGGGCAGCATCACGCATCCGCGATTATTGAAACTTTGCAGATGCGACCCGGCGACAGAAACGTAAACGCTGCGGATCATCACGTCGCTTTTCTGCTCGGCATCGACCACTGCTTCGTGCACACATTTCATCGCGGTTTCAAAATCAACAATCTCGCCCTTACGCACGCCGCGCGACGGCGTCTGGCCGACGCCGAGAATTTTAAGAGTGCCATCTGTGCGGCTTTCCCCGACGACCACGCAGATTTTGGAGGTGCCAATCTCAAGACCGACCATCAAATTATTGCTCGCCATCGTTGTTAATCCGTTTTCTTTTGGTGGCTGGGAATTGCCTTGGGAGGAACCCCCGAGTCAGCGCGGGTTTTCGGAGTTGATGGCACAGGTTTCTCGGGGGCGTGCACAGGGATTGCCTTCATGATGCGCGGCTCCACAGCGGGCTCGATCGTATCGTTAATAACCGTTGCCGGACGCTGAGCGAAAGTGACGGGAATATTCCGTTGCACCAGCAGGTTTACAGTCCCGAGTTCCTGCTTTGAGTCATCACAATAAACAAGAAAATGTTCCAGCCGCCGTAATTGGGTTTCCAGATCATTAAACCCGAACGTCACGCGCGCGTCATTCTTGTCCGTCACCAGCAGGCAATAACCTTTCGAGACATCGATCTCTCGAATCTGAAAGCGCATTTGCAAAGAGCTGCGCGTGCTTAGACGAAGCAACTCCAGCGCTGTTTTTGCCTCGGAGGATTCGACGACTTTTCCGGCCTCGAGCGCTTCGCTCGAGCATCCCAAAATGAGCGGCAATCCCAAATATTCCGGCAACAACTTCTTTTGTTTCATCAAAGCGCCCCGCGCGTCCACTAAAAAAGCAGCATCTGACGCAAACGGATCGGAAATTTCTTTTTCGCTAGTGATCCAGGCGACCGGCTTTCGTTCCACCACACGAATATCGATCTCGCCCGGCAATTTTCGCACCACCTGGACTTCGTCGGCCTGAGGAAGCTGCTGTATCCGATCGTGAACGCGCGCCAGGTTTACCTTGAAAATATTTTCGCCTTCACACAGATCGGCTTCTTTCAAAACCTGCTCACGCTGCAAGGTGCCGTCAGTCTGTAGTTCAATTGTTCTGAGTTGATAATCCGGATTCTCAAAGAAGAGGCGTCTTGCAGCTTCGCGCGCTCCTGCGTAAACGGCACCGAGCAACGCCGCGAGCAAAATTATTCTGGAGAGCACGCCCATGGCTCTTCGAATGCGATGCTGTATCGCTCTGCGGGAACGGACCTTCACGTCTAGCAAGTGCTGCTGACGCCGCTGACGGACATTGGATACTCGTCGGTTGCGCGATCGGGATTTCTTTTGGCCAAGACTCATCTCCCGCTCCCTTCTGTTCTGGCGCGAGAGAGCGCGATAATGCGGGCGCAAAGATCGACGTAGCTGATCCCGGCTGTAGCCGCTGCCTCGGGCAGGAGGCTGGCCTCGGTCATTCCAGGAATGGTATTGATCTCCAGAATAAACGGCTGCCCGTTCTCAGACAAAATTGCGTCCACGCGCGCGTACACCTGCAGACTCGCTGCGCGAAATGCGCGGAGCGCCAGTTCTTGAATCTCTTTTGTTTTTGCGGCGTCGATCTTCGCCGGGCAAACATGCTCTGCTCCGCCGCCCGCCTGCGGATTGAGAAACGGATACTTGTTGTTGAAATCGTAAAAGCCGCCCTTGGGAATTATTTCGAGAATGGGCAAGGCTTGGTCACCGAGGATACCTATGGTTAATTCTCGACCGGACACAAATTTTTCTATCAACAATTCGCGGCCATACTTTGCGGCTTCACTAATCGCGGATTCGATTTCGCCTTCACTTTTCACGATCACCACGCCCACCGTTGATCCCTGCCGTGGGGCCTTGACGACGATCGGCAACGGAAACGTTGGGCGCTGCCCGGGATGAATTACTTCCCAGAGAGGAGTCGTTACTCCGTGTTCCCGGAATTTTTCTTTTGTCCGAATCTTGTCGAAAGCGATCTCGCTTTCGTTTACTCCCTCACCCGTATAAGCGATGCCGCGGCGTTCCAGAATTCTCTGGAGCTGGCCGTCTTCGCCGAAGGTTCCGTGAATCGTAATGAACGCAAGATCGACACCGCTGGGTAATTGGAAGTCCTTGTCCCGCACATCGATTTCCGCCACCTCCGCGCCTAACGAGCGAAGCGCCTTCGATACCCCTCGCCCAGTGGCAAGCGAAACCTCGCGTTCGGAGCCTGGGCCTCCCATGAGAACGGCAATTTTCTTTGGCAGATCTTTCATATCATCCCGACTCCCCGACAATTTCCACTTCAGTCTCCAACTCGATCCCACGTTTTGCCCGCGCCGCGTTTTGTATCTTGTCGATCAATTGAAGCATTTCCGCTGCGGTCGCGCCGCCATCGTTCACGATGAAATTACCGTGCACCTCCGACACGCGCGCATTTCCGACGCGCGAATTCTTCAGCCCCAGTTCATCCACCAGTTTTCCTGCCGGAATGCTGCCGGGGTTCTTAAAAATACAGCCCGCGCTCTTGGCGATTGGCTGAGTGGTGCGCCGTTTCTCCTGCGATTCGCGCAAGCGACCATCAATCGATGCACGCTCGGCCGGCTGCGCGCGGAATGTCGCCGAAATCGCAAAATTATTTTCCAGCAACGGGAACCGCCGGTAAAAGACCTCAAGCTCATGTCGATCCTTGGCGTGCGGATTGCCTTCGGCGTCGAGATAGCGAATGCGCGTCACGCTCTCGAAAGTTTGAGCGCCCATCGCGCCGGCGTTCATGCGCAACGCACCACCGACTACGCCCGGGATTCCTTCCATCCATTCGAGTCCGCCGAGATTTGCCGCGCGCGCCGCATAAGCAACTTCCCTCAACTTTACGCCTGCGCCTGCGGTGATTTCGGAGCTGTTGACCTCGATTTTATCGAAATCGCAGCCACATGGATGAACAACCACACCGCGGATGCCACCGTCGCGGACAAGAAGATTCGATCCGCGACCCATTGCGAAAAGCGGCAGGTTTTCATTACGACAAAACCGAATCAAATCTGAAAACGCCTTTTCGTTCCGCGGCTCGACCCAAAATTGCGCGGGGCCGCCTACACGCAGTGTCGTGTGTTTCGAGAGTGGTTCGTAAAGGCGCACGTCACCTTCTGTGCCGACGATCGCCTTTAACTTTTCAGCAATCACCAGATCCGCCGCCAGGATCGACAATTGCTCGTGAATGTTGCCAGCACCGAGACTCAACACGAGATCACCGACATCGAGCGCGTTGCCGATACCCCAATGCACGTGCTCGAACCGCGGCTGGTAGCTCGCAGCGCGATGACCGTGTTTCACTATTTCATCGACAATCGTGCGCCCACTAATCCCAGGAATCGGCGGTTCGCTTGCAGGATAAACATCCGTCACCACCACGTGATCAGCGTCGTCAAAGGCGCGGCCAAACTCGCTGCGCAGCGCTTTGGTACGGGAATAACGATGAGGTTGAAACATGGCCAGCACCCTTTTGCGACCAGTGGCTCGCGCAGTCCTTAACGTAGCGCGAATTTCGGTGGGGTGATGCGCGTAATCGTCAACAAGCAAAAAACGATCGCTCTCATACTTGATCTCAAACCGGCGCCGCGCGTGCTCGAATTTACGAAGGGAAACCGCAATCTTCTCAAATGGAATTCCAAGCTCGGAGGCGAGTGCGATCACTCCAAGTGCATTGTGCACGTTGTGTTCGCCGGGAACATAAAGGGTCGCTTGCCCGAGTTTTTGGCCGCAGCGATAAACGCAAAAAACCGAGCCGAAGTCCCGCAGCTCGACATTGATGCCGCGATAACGGGCATGCTCAGAAAATCCGTAGGAAACCGCGCCTTTGCGTTTCGCACACAATCGAGCGGTGTTGGGATCGTCAATGTTGTAGAAGACTGTTCCGCTCGTTTGATCGATCAGTTGCCCAAAGACTTTTTCAATCGCAGCCAGATCGGCATAAAAATCCAGGTGCTCTTCCTCGATATTCAGAATGAGGGAGTGCTCGGGACGAAAGCAGCGAAGGGTGCCGTCGCTTTCATCTCCCTCAGCAACAAAAAATTCGCCGCGCCAATCCCAGTGTGCGTTCGTTCCGAGAAGCGGAATTTCGGCACCGACGTAATGGGATGGATGGAGTCCGCCTTCGCGCAGCACGTGTGCAATCATTGCCGAGGTTGTTGTTTTGCCGTGCATTCCAGCGATAACAATCCCGCGCTTTGCGCTCATGATTGCAGCCAGAGCTTCCGCGCGACGCACGACCGGCTTACCGGAATCGCGGCTGGCCACAAGAATGGGATTGTCGCCTTTGATAGCGGAGGAGAAAACGACAAGATCGGCTGTGGCCGCATGCTCCGGACGATGCTGCTCGTGAAACCGCAGCCCTAGCTGCTGTAATCGCTCGGTCTCCGTACTGCTGACCTTGTCTGAGCCGCTCACTGCGTGCCCGAGGTCGATCAGAAGCGCAGCGAGACCGCTCATGCCACTTCCGGCCACGCCAACGAGGTGGATCCGGTGATGTTCACGAGCGAAGAATCGCTGCAAGTCCAGCGCTCGATCGCGATCGGCAGGCGCGCTGCGTTCTTTAAAGGCGGGCTTCATGAGTGGTGTATTTCTCCATGGTGGTAGCCACGCGGCCGGCCGCGTCTTTCGGCGCCAGACGCGAGCAATTGGTAGCCATTTGCTGAATCAGTTGCGGATCCTGAATCACCTCGCGGATTTTGCGTGCCAGCAATTCGCCAGAGACCTCTGACTCTTTGAGGAGAATCGCAGCCTGAACGCGAGCATAAATTTCTGCATTACGCGTTTGATGATCATCGGTGGCGTAGGGAAACGGAATCAGGATGCCAGGCAATGAAAAAGCTGCGAACTCAGCCAAGCTGGCCGCGCCTGCTCGCGCGACAACGAGATCGGAGGCGCTGTACACTTCTTCCATCCGATGATGAAAAGCGGCAATGTAAGCGGGGACATTTTCGCGACGATAGTTATCTGCGACCAGCCGTTCATCGCGCGCGCCAGAAAGGTGGATCACCTGGAGCGGCACACCTTGCAGGAATGGCAGCGATTTGATCAGCGCCTGATTAATTCCGCTCGCACCCTGGCTGCCTCCCATCACAAGCAACGTCGGAAGATCTTCGTGTAGCCCAAGTTTTTGGCGCGCAACTTTCCGATCCAAACGCACCAGTTCGGTCCGAACCGGCGTGCCGGTGACTTCCGTGTGCGTTTTTGGAAAAAAGGGCGCGCATTCCTTGAAGCCGAGCATGACGGCATTCACTACCCGCGCTGTCAGTCGGTTTGCCTTTCCGGGAATGGCGTTTGATTCGTGAATGAAGGTGGCAATTCCGCGTATCCGTCCCGCCAGCACCGGCGCAGTGGAAGTGAATCCGCCCATGCCGAGGACTACCTGAGGCTTGAATTTACGGTAAAGAGACCGGCAAAGTGACAAGCTTTCGTAAAAGCGGCGAATGAATCCGAAGAATGCTGGAGAAAATGCCGAAGGCAGCCCAATGCTGGGTAGTTTTTCGACTTGAAAATTGGTGCGACCCGAAAGCGCCAGAGCGTCAATATCCTTCTCGGAAATGAGCAGCATCACTTCGTGGCCGCGATCGTGCAGCACTTCCGCCACGGCGATGCCGGGGAAAAGATGGCCGCCGGTTCCTCCACATGCGATCACTGCATTCATGAAAGTTGGTTTTCGGTTTTTGGTTGTCGCACAGGCCTTATAGGATTCATCAGTCGCATCTAAATCCGCAGTGTTGTCCTAGCGTGCATCGTGGCGTGTCGCCTTTGCGGCGGTTCTAGAATGCCCTGCCGATAGATGTTCAGCAACAAACCGATGCCGAACATGCACGCGACCAGATTCGAACCGCCGTAGCTGATAAAAGGCAGCGGCAATCCCTTATTTGGCAGCAGCGACGTGGTCACGCCTATGTTGACCGCGGCCTGTAACGCAAGGAGCGAGACAATGCCGCAGCCAAGCAGCAGGCCGAAACGATCCTTGGCGTGTAGCGCAATCATGATGCCGCAAACAATTATCACCACGAATAAAAAAACCACGAGGAGGCTGAACCGCAGCCCCAGCTCTTCACCGATGATTGGAAAAATAAAATCAGTGTGCGCGTACGGCAGATAAAGCATCTTCTGGCGCCCGTTGCCCAGGCCAAGCCCTTCCGTTCCGCCGCTACCCCAGGCGATCAACGCCTGCATCTGCTGTAAGCCAGCATCTTCTTTGAAATTCTCCGGGTGAAGAAAAGCGGAGAGCCGTCCCATTCGCTCGGAGATTTGTGTAGCGACAATGAGAAGAGCGCTCAGGCCGGCAAACGACACAGCACCGAGCCATAGAGGATTAGCGCCAGCAATGAACATCACGACGAACGCTGTTGTACCGATCAAAGCGGTAGTGCCTAGGTCGACTTCACCCAACACAAGCCCAGCCGGCAGGCTGATGATCGCGAGTGGAAGAATCAGTCCAAAGAGCACATTGCTATGCGGTTTTTCATATCGCGCAAACCAGGCGGCGAGAAAAAAGACTGCGGCCAACTTTCCCAGTTCCGATGGCTGAAGAGTAAGCGGTCCGCAACCGATCCAGCGGCGGGATCCGTTGAGGCGCATTCCGATGTGCGGAACATAGCAAAGCGCCAGAGCCGCCAGTGCCAACGTGAACCAAAGCCACCATGTCCGCCGCCAGAAGTGATGGTCGATCAGCGCCCCGAAGATGCAGACTACAAGTCCAATCCCAACCCAAATCGCCTGCCGTTTAATGAAGAAATAAACGTCGCCGTGACTGTCGTGCGCAAAAGCGCTTGTGCTAAAAAGCATGACGATCCCAATCACCAGCAATGCCAGTACTGCAAGGAAAAGGATATAGGCGCTCTTACGATGCATAATTACATTCACACACCTATTTTCATTTCTTGTTCTTCTTTTGGTTTGTCGTCGGGATCAAAAGCTTTTGGCCAATCTGCAATTTGTGGGGATCTTCAATGTGGTTCAGAGCTAGCAGATCATCGTAAGAAACCTTGAATCTCTTTGCGATTGTGACGGGATTATCGCCTTTCTTTACAATGTAGGTTTTTCCCGAAGACGGAGGCGCCTTCGCGTGTTCGTCCTTCGAAGGCGAATGCGAAGGCTTTGCATCGTTGCGTGGCACGCTTTCCTGTCGTGCCACCCCATCGCGCGGTTTGGCACCGTCCGCGTGAACTGGCGTTCCCGCTGTGCCCGCCGTCCTGTTTTCCGTGTTCGCTGGAATTCCGGGTACAAATGAACTCTCTCGCGTCTTGATTGCGTTGAACGCGATGATTCCCGACACGGCAACCACGTGCAATAGCAACACTATGAGCAACGCCCGCGACAGCTTCATGTTTGGCTCTGGGATGTCTCCGAAATCCATTCCCGCAGATGCAGCCGAGGCGCGGCGTGCGGTTGCGGCCGCGAGTTTTTTATGTCTGAAGAGCCGGAAGATTTTCATCGGTCTGTTTGAGGCAACGCCTGCACGAGCGCGCGAAATTGGTCGCCTCGATCGGCGTAGCTTTTGAACATGTCGAACGACGATGTGCCCGGGGAAAACAGGACCACTTCCCCGTGTTTTGCGCGGGCATGTGCGCGCTCGACTGCGTCCGCAAGCGAGTTTGCAATTTCGCACTCGACCGCGCTGCCCCAGGAACGCCTAATGCTGTCGGCCATTTCGCCGATTAAAATCGTCGATCTGACCTTCTCCTTCACTAGAGAGCGAAGCGGATCAAAGCTGAAACCTTTGTCCTTGCCGCCAGCGATGAGGATGACCGGCTTCCTTTGCGCACGCAGCGCTTTGTCTACCGCGTCGAGGTTTGTCGCTTTCGAGTCGTTCACATATTCGACGCCGCTGACTTCGCGGACAAATTCGCAACGATGCGGCCGGGGTTCATACTCACAGAGGGGCGGGACCATTTCCTTGAACGAGAGTCTGCGCGCCATACCAGCGGCGAGCGTCGCCATCAGGTTCTCGATGTTATGCAGTCCACGAAGTTTGGTGTCTGACAAACGGAGGACGGCTTGGTTTTGGTAAACAATCGCACCATCAGAAAGTTGGAAGTCCGCTTGATCGGAGTACGCGCTAAAGGTGACCTCGCGCGGGCAAATCGCGGGAAATTTTTCGATCCTGTTTACGACTGCCACGTCGGTCTCGGTTTGATTTTCGAAAATGCGCAGCTTGGCCGCGCGATAATCAGCCACGGAGCGATAACGGTCGAGATGGTCGGGAGCGAAGTTCAGCCAGAGGCTGATGGATGGATGAAAGGTTTCGATCGCTTCCAGTTGGAACGAGCTCACCTCAACCGTTAGCACATCGAATGGCTGCCTTTCCCGCGCCACTTCGGAAAGCGGTTTGCCAATGTTCCCGCAAGCAATCGTTCGCTGACCGCAGGCATTCAACATTTGAGCCAGCAATTCCGTCGTTGTCGTCTTGCCGTTCGTGCCCGTAACAGCGATCACCGGAATCTCACACGACCGCCACCCCAGCTCGAGTTCGCTAATTACTTCAATTCCGCGCGAAAGAAAATTGCGCGCCAGCGGGGAAGCCGGATCGATGCCAGGACTTAAAATAGCCAGCTGATAAGCGGACGAATCTTCATCCGCTGCCGCCCCACAAATCACGCTCACGCCCTGTGCCCGTAGATTGTCTATCGTCGATTTAAGTAAGTTCTTCTCCTCGGCGCTATCGAGCACCGTAACCTGTGCGCCCTCCGATCTGAGCAGAAGCGCCGCAGCACTCCCGCTCAGACCTGCACCAAGAACGGCTATATGTTGATTTTTGTAGCGCTCGTTTTTCATCTCAGTTTCAGTGTCGCCAAGCCAAGCAGGGCGAAGATGATTGACAGAATCCAGAACCGAACGATCACGGTGCTCTCTTTCCAGCCGGTTAGTTCGAAATGATGATGCAGTGGCGACATGACAAAAAATCGCTTGCCCGTGAGTTTGAAACTCAACACCTGCAAAATCACTGATACGGCCTCGATCACGAACACGCCGCCGACCACGACCAAAAGCAGTTCCTGTTTGCAGCAGATCGCGACGACGCCCAGCATCCCGCCGATGGCCAGCGATCCGGTGTCGCCCATGAAAACTTTGGCTGGATAGCAGTTAAACCAGAGAAAACCGAGGCCCGCCCCGATCAGGGCCGAGCAAACTACCGTTAGCTCCGCGGCGAACGGATAAAAAGGTACCTGCAAGTATTCCGCGATCCGAAAATTGCCGGCCGCGTAAGAAAGCAATGCGTATGCGAATGCCACTGGAATGGTGCAACCGATCGCCAAGCCATCCAACCCATCAGTGAGGTTCACCGCGTTCGATGAGCCCACGATAACGAGCGCAAAAAAAACAAATGTAAACCAGCTCATGTTCGCAATGACCGGCGCCTTAACGAACGGCACGTACAGAGAGCGCGCCTGCACTTCCAACAATGGATTCGTGAGGAAAAGGGCAGTGACGATTGCCGCGAGCGAGATTTGAAAAAGAAGTTTGATCCGGCCGCTGATCCCTTCGGATTTCTTCTTAGTGACCTTGAGATAGTCGTCCGCGAAACCGAGCGCCCCGAGATAGACCATGCTGAACAGCGCCAACCAGACGAAGCGATTATCGAGACGGGCCCAGAAAAGACTCGACACAAAAACGGCTCCGATGACCAGGACGCCTCCCATGGTGGGCGTGCCCTGTTTCACACCATGAAGCTCGGCGAGACGGTGAACTTCAGCCGCTTGGCGAATTGGTTGTCCCACCTTTAGCGCAGTCAGTTTTCGGATGATAAGGTTTCCAAAAACCAACGTGCCGAGGAATGCAGTGACCGCAGCGGCGATAGCTCGGAAAGTGACATAAAGGAAAACATTGAACCCGATGAACTGATCGCTCAGGCGATGGAGGTAGTACATCATGGCGAACTGACGAATGCGGATTGCGAATTGCGGAATGCTTCAATCACGCGCTCGGTCCGAGCCAGGCGGCTGCCTTTTACCAGCACGAGATCGCCCGGCGCAGCGATTTCACCTAACAACTGAGCGGCTTCTGCGGTCGATTCTACGATTGCGGTATTTTTGAGTCCGGCATCCTTGGCGCCGTGAGCGATTTCCGCCGCCATATTTCCGATCGCGATCAGCTGATCGATTTTTAACGTGGCCGCGATTTCTCCCACCTCGCGATGGCCGCGCTCCGATTCAGAGCCGAGTTCCCTCATTTCCCCAAAAATAGCAATGCGTTTCCCCTCAGCGGGCAGTTCCGCCAAGGTGCGCAAGGCCGCCTTCATGGAATCAGGATTTGCGTTGTAGCTGTCGTCAATGAACTCAACGTCACTGATCTTCTTGATCTGCAAACGCGCTTTGGCCAGCGGCGCGGCAGCGAGACCGGCAGCACATTCCTCCAGGGAGACACCGAAGACACGTCCAGCGGCGACTGCGAGCAACGCATTCTGCACCATGTGCAAGCCGGGCACGGGCAACTGTGCGCGGCAGCGATGCGCGCCCTCGAGAATAGTGAACTCCGTTCCGTCCTCGCTCTGGCTTATCTCGGCGGCACGGATCGTTCCGTCAGTTGTACCCGCCAGGACGACTTTGGCGCGCGCGCGCGCGGCGATGCGCGCGCTAAAAGGATCGTCCGCATTCAAGATGACTGTCCCCCCAACGCTCACAGCTTCCACAAGGGCGCCTTTCTCATCAGCAATTGCTTCGCGCGAACCCATGAACTCGATGTGTGCGACACCGATGTTGGTGATGATGGCCACATCGGGCGCGGCGATTTTCGACAGCGCCGCAACTTCACCAGGGTGATTCATGCCGATCTCCCAGACACCGACTTCGTCTCTCGACGTGGCATCTAAGACGGTTCGGGGCAGCCCAACGTGGTTATTGAAATTTCCTTCCGTTTTCGTGACCTGAAAACGGCGGGCGAGCACTGACGCAGTAAAATCCTTCGTGCTCGTCTTGCCGTTGCTTCCGGTAATCCCGACCACCTTTACTGCGAGCGATTTCCGGTAGTTGGCTGCTAGCTGCTGGTACGCCTGCAAACTGTCTTTCGCCCGGACCAGCGCGAAAGTCTCCGGAATTTTCCCACTCCAATTGGACTCAACGATCGCCGCAGCCGCGCCAGCTTTTGCGGCGGCTTGAACAAAATTGTGACCGTCAAAATTTTCACCGCGCAACGCGACGAACAATTCGCCTGGCTTAAGCGTGCGTGAATCGGTGCTGAGCTTGTCTATCATCACGCTGCCATCTCCGGATGAGAGTGAAGCCCCGGCAAACTGCGCGATTTGAGAAAGTGGAAGTGGATTCATGCTAACAGATAAAGTCAAAACTCCACTGGATGATCCTCAATCGCCCGACGCGCGACCTGAATGTCGTCAAACGGGATCGTGTAATCGCCGAACTCCTGATAATTTTCGTGTCCCTTGCCCGCAATCAGTATAATGTCGCGCCGTTGGGCGAGCGCAACGGCGCGATCAATGGCCTGGGTGCGATCGACAATTTTTTCATAGCGATTCGAGCGAAATCCTTTTTCGATCTCCGCGATGATGTCGCCCGGGTCTTCCTTGCGTGGATTATCGGACGTGATGATGGAGTAGTCCGCGAGGCGATCTGCCATCTCAGCCATCAACGGGCGCTTTTGTCGGTCGCGATCGCCGCCGCAACCGAAAACGGCAATCAATCGCTGCGGCTCGAGCTCTCGCAGAGTTTTGAGAACATTCCCCAGCGCGTCGGGCGTGTGCGCGTAATCGACAAACACTTGGAATTGTCGCATGGCTGGAACCAATTCCAGGCGTCCCGGCACTTGCGGCGACTTGGCGAGACTAAACACCGCGTTTCGCAAGTTGATTCCCAGAGCGGCGGCCGCGGCCAGCGCAGCGACGGAGTTGGTCACGTTGAAGCGCCCAATTAATGGGAGACGCACGAGGTAGCTCTTGCCATGAGCGTCCAGCTGATAGGATGTGCCGCCGAACTCGGCGCGATAATTTGAAGCGCGGAAATCCGCGCGCGTCCCCATGCCATAAGTGACAACCGCCACGCGTTTATCGATTTTATTGAGGAGTTGCTGGCCGTAGCGGTCATCAATGTTCACAACTGCAACGGATTTGCGCTTTCTTTTCTGGCTCACAAGTCCAGTGAAGAGCTTCGCCTTGGCATCGAAGTAGTTTTCCATTGTCCCGTGAAAATCGAGATGGTCCTGGGTGAGATTTGTAAACACGGCGACGTTCCATTCGAGGCCGCGGGTGCGATCCTGCGCGAGCGCGTGCGAAGAAACTTCCATCGCAGCCGCCTTACAGCCGGCATTTGCGATTTGCGCCAGCAGCTCTTGTAGGTCGAGCGACTCTGGCGTGGTGCGGATGGCCGGCAGAATTCGCTCACCAATCTCGTAACGCACCGTTCCGACTAGTCCGCAACGCAAACCCGCTCTTTCACAGATATGTTTGATGAGAAACGTTGTCGTGGTTTTGCCATTCGTGCCGGTAACCGCTGCCAGTTTTAATTTCCGCGCCGGGTAGCCGTAAAAAGCTGCTGAAAGATCAGCAAGCGCGGTGCGCGTGTTCTCAACAACGAGACAGGTGATGCGCGGATCGTTGTTCTGGCGTTCAGCAACGATCACCGACGCGCCTTTGTCGATGGCTTGACCAATGAATTGATGGCCATCGGCTTTCTCGCCCCGCAATGCCGCGAACAAGCTGTTCCTTTGCACTCGCCGCGAGTCATACGCGATGTTTTCCACTGGGCGATCAAGTGGCCCGATGACCTGGCGAACTGGAGTCGCGGCGAGGAGAGTCTTGAGCTGCATGAGGTTTCAACATGCCGCGACGAGGCATTTAATGACGTGCGGCATTGGTTAAGGCGATTCGTTCCGCCGACGCAGTCTTGCGGGCTCGCTCTGCCGGCGGTTTTTCGACGCGCTCCACGGGAAGCGCCTTGCGAATCTCCTCATGCGGCTCAAGATCAAGGTAGCGGGCGGCCTTCTCCGCAAGACGGGAAAAGATCGGCCCTGCTACCAGCCCGCCGTAATTCAACTCCGGTTTGCTCGTGTGCGCATCATCGAGCACCACGAGACCGACAAACTCAGGGTGCTCGGCCGGAAGGTAGCCGGCGAA
>DATEZD010000212.1:0-4329 GCA_035255865.1 Candidatus Udaeobacter sp. | reverse complement strand
TGAGGTATGGCTCCTCGGTTTCGGCGGAACATTGATCGCGATCTTCCCGCGCCTGATGGCTTCGGCTTTTGCCGGTTACTATCTCGCCCTCTTTCTGATTTTGTGGTGTCTGATTTTGCGCGGTATCTCGCTCGAAGTCGGCGGACACATCAATAATCGCCTTTGGCAGGCATATTGGGATTTCATTTTCGTCTGCTCCAATTTCTTGCTTGCGATTCTTTTCGGCGCAGCCGCCGGCAACGTCGCGCGCGGTGTTCCGGTTGACGCACAGGGGAATTTCTCGATGGCGTTTTTCACGAACTTCAATGTGCGCGGCCATGTCGGATTGCTCGATTGGTACACCGTATCGATCGCGATTCTAGCTGTCGTCATGCTGGCCGCTCATGGCGCGACGTATCTGACGCTCAAGACCGAAGGCCCGGTGCACGATCGTTCGGAAAACTGGGCAAAATATCTTTGGATCGCGGTAGTCCCGCTGCTTCTTGCAGTCCTAATTGAATCGAGAATCGCGCGTCCCGATCTGCCAGGACGCGCCTTATCCAATCCGTTTTGGTGGATCGGATTGGTCGTCGTCGCTACCTCGACGATCACGCTGATCTCTGGCCTAGCCGCTCGGCGCGAACTGCGTGCTTTCGTGGGATCAAATTTTCTCATCATCGGCCTGTTGGCCACCGGAGCGGCCGCCATTTTCCCGGTGATGCTTCACTCAACGCTCGCGCCGGAGAACTCGTTGACCGCCTACGCTGTGGCGTCGAGTCCGACAACTTTACTTCGAGCGAGCTTTTGGTGGCCAGTCGCTTGCGCGCTGGCGGTGTTCTATTTTGTTTTCATCTCGCGACGCTATGCCGGAAAAGTGAGCGTTCAGCGCGACACGCAAGGTTTCTACTAGCAACCCATCAAACTGCAACCAAGTGAGAGAAAGGAAATATCATGGCTAAACAAGGCAAATCAAAAGAGTCAGTCTATAAGGTAACGGAAGTAATTGGCACCAGCACGAAATCCTGGGAAGATGCCGCGAAGAACGCAGTCGAGACGGCCTCTGGTACGCTGCGTGATTTGCGGGTCGCCGAGGTTGTGAAGACCGATGTGACGATCGAGAACGGAAAAGTGTTGGAGTTCCGCACGCGCCTGCAACTGTCGTTCAAGTACGGGAGCTGAACACCTCCACTCGGAGCGGGAGCATCTCGGAATGATTTACGTCCACTCATTAGGCCGAGCTGCTCGGTATTTTCCAGAGCGGACGGCGCTTGCAGCGAACGGAACGCGCTCGAGTTTCCGCGAACTACGCGCTCGCGTCGGACGTATTGCTGCGGCGTTGACGAAACATGGTTTCAAAGGCGGAGATCGACTGGCGATTCTTCTTCCCAACGAGCCTGATTACATCGAGCTCGTTTATGCGTGCGCCTGGCTCGGTGTCACAGCGGTTCCGTTAAACACCCGGCTCTCAGTCAAAGAAATCGACGGCATCCTCGGCGACGCCAAACCGCGCGGCTTGATTCGCCATTCGTCGCTGCCAGTCCCGACCGCGCAAGTTTCATGGCAACTGGAGCTTGATCAAGACCCGCTGGACGTTCAAAGCGACTCCATTCCGGATCCAATTTACGACGCCAACGCCATTCTTACCCTCATCTACACCAGCGGGACAACCGGCCGGCCGAAAGGCGTTGAGATCACACACGCAAATATTCTGGAGAACGTTTATCACACCAACTTCTGGTTCCCGCTTGAGGAAGGTGCGGTGCACTTACATGCCGCGCCAATTTTTCATATCGCGGATTTTCCGTTCATGTTCGCGGCGCCGGCTTTTGGCGCCTGCCAGATCACAATTCCAAAGTTCAATCCGCAAACCTTCTGCGAGACGGTTCAACGTGAACGCGTCACGCACACTGTGTTGGTGCCGACGATGATCAATATGCTGACTCAATTTCCGGAGCTGCAAAAGTATGACCTATCGACTCTTCGGCATTTGGGATACGGCGGATCTCCCATGGCTCCTGAACTTGTTCATCGCACGAGACAGGTTCTGCTGAACGTTAAACTTGTTCAGGTCTACGGACTCAGCGAGGCCGGATTTCTCACTGGCTTGCTGGATCAGGAGCACACCGAGGACAAGCTCACCTCTTGCGGGCGTCCTTGCCTCGGAATCGACGTGCGTGTTGTCGATCCAAAAGGAAACGAAGTTGAAACCGGGAAAACTGGCGAACTGGTCGCGCGCGGCGCGAATATCATGCGCAGTTATTGGAACAACCCGGAAGAAACTAAACTCGCGTTCCGGAACGGGTTATTCCGAACGGGCGATATTGGTTATCAGGACGCAAACGGCTACTTCTACATTCTCGATCGCTTGAAAGACATGATCGTCACGGGCGGCGAGAATGTTTATTCGGGTGAAGTTGAAGCCGTCATTTACACTCATCCGGCCGTGCGCGAAGTAGCGGTTTTCGGGATACCCGATCCGAAATGGGGCGAAATCGTAAAGGCTGTCGTTGTTCTCAAGCCGGGGAAAACACTCACTGCGGAAGAGTTGATCGCGTACTGCCGGCAATCGCTGGCCAATTTCAAAGTTCCACGCAGCATCGAGTTCTCCGAAACCGAGCTGCCTAAGAGCGGCTCCGGCAAAATACTGAAGAAGGTTTTGCGCGAGCGCTTTTGGATTCATCAAGAGCGCGCTGTGAGTTAATTTGATCGCAAATGAAGACACCAATTCGTATTCTCGGTATTGCTGGCAGCCTGCGGCGTGGATCATACAATCGCGCGGCGTTGCGGGCTGCAACTGAACTTGTGCCGGAAGGCGCGATTCTCGAAACTTTCGAGCTGGACGGCATCCCCGTCTTTAACCAGGACGAGGAACAGAACCCGCCAGCCAAGGTCACGGAGTTCAAGAGTAGGATACGCGAGGCGGACGCCATCTTGTTTGTGACGCCGGAATACAACTACTCGGTCTCCGGCGTGTTGAAGAATGCAATTGACTGGGCGTCGCGCCCCTACGGTGACAGCGCGTGGAATGGCAAACCCGCGGCGATCATGGGCGCATCGCCGGGAGCCATGGGCACCGCGCGTGCGCAATATCATCTGCGGCAGATGCTCGTTTTCTTAAACATGTTCCCGATCAATCAACCCGAAGTGATGATCGCCCACGCTGAGGAGCGCTTCGATCAGGAAGGAAATTTGACCGATGTGATCACGAAGGAATTCATCCTCGCGCTTCTACAGAACCTCGTGGAGTGGACTCGACGAATCGGTAAACCGCCACCTCAGTCGCGAGTGAAGGACGTATGAATCAGCCAAAGCGATTCCAGTTTACAAGTAATGACGGTCTTTCCATATCGTGCGTGAAGTGGGTTCGGCCGCAGCACGTCCGTGGAGTGGTTCAAATCGCCCACGGGCTCGGCGAACACATGGGTCGCTATGCACAGCTGGCCGAGACCTTGTTAGAGGACGAGTTCGCAGTTTACGGAAACGATCACCGAGGTCATGGCCTGACGGCAAAGCCTTCCGGAAGCTTCGGCGAATTCGGGCCCGGCGGTTTCGATCAGCTCGTCGAAGACATGATCTCGCTGAGAGTTATCGCTAAGGGCGAACACCCGGGTAAACCTTATATCCTACTGGGGCACAGCCTGGGTTCGTTTGCAGCGCAGCAGTTTGTGCTCGATCACAGTCATTCAATCGACGGCCTGGTGCTATCAGGATCTGGCACACTCGATGGCCTGGCGCGCCTCGCTCAATCGATATCACCGGGACAGGATCCAATGAAGTTGATGAACGCTGCGTTTGAACCAGCTCGCACGCCGTTTGATTGGCTTAGCCGTGACAACGCAGAAGTGGATGCTTTCATCAACGATCCGCTGTGCTTTCCGTCGCTTAAGCCCGATTCGATGCAGTCTTTTTTGGATGCATTCCCCGCGCCTCGCTGATCCGCAAGGAATCCGGAAAGTGCGCGACGATCTTCCGGTTTACATTTTTTCCGGCAGCGATGATCCGGTCGGACAAAGGCTTGAGGGCGTGCGTGTGCTGATCGATCGCTATCGCAGCGCGGGTCTCACTTCAATCGCTCAAGATTTCTACTCAGGCGGTCGGCACGAAATGCTGCACGAAATAAATCGACGCGACGTCATCACCAACCTGCTCGTCTGGATGTCCGGCATCCTGAAAAAGTCATCCTGATTCTCCGCGATCAGTGCTTCGACGTCTGTTTCTTCTCTCAGCATGCCCCACAGGCATACCGGCAAAAACGCAACCGCCGAAGCTTTTCGGGGCTGTCCGAAAGGCGAGCGTTTGCCACGTTATCACGGGAACGGCTGAATAAGATCAAAGGCGATGGTGGCAATT
>DATEZD010000211.1:0-2736 GCA_035255865.1 Candidatus Udaeobacter sp. | reverse complement strand
ATCGACGTACACAAAACCTATCGCACCGGCGAAATGGAAGTGCTCGCCGTGCGCGGCGTGTCGCTCGAAATCAAACGTGGCGAATTTGTCGCGCTCATGGGCGCGAGCGGTTCGGGCAAATCCACACTCATGAATATCCTCGGCTGTCTCGACCGGCCGACTTCAGGTAGCTATTTCCTCGATAACGCAGATGTTTCTGGATTAGATCGCGATCAGCTCGCCGACATTCGCAATCGTAAAATCGGGTTCGTCTTTCAAAGTTTTAATCTCCTGCCGCGCACCTCCGCGCGCGAGAACGCGGAACTGCCGCTGGTTTACAGCACACAGCGCTTGTCACACGCTCAGCTTCGCGAAAAAGCTGATCGCGTCCTTGCATCAGTGGGACTTGCCGGGCGCGAAGACCATCCCCCCAGCCAGCTCTCTGGTGGGCAGCAACAGCGCGTGGCGATCGCCCGCGCGTTGATCAACGATCCCGAAGTGCTCCTCGCTGATGAGCCGACGGGTAATCTCGATAGCCGCACCAGCGTCGAGATCATGGCAATTTTCCAGCAGCTCAACAAACGCGGAATTACAGTCATTATGGTGACACACGAGCAGGACATCGCGTCCTACGCGCAACGCAACGTCCTCATGCGCGACGGCGTAATCGTCGACGATCATCCGGTCACGAAGCGGTTCGACGCGGCGGCGCAGATCCCAACGCGGGAGTAATGGAGTAACGGAGTGATGAAGGGCGGCATAAGATTGCAACACTCCATTACTCCAACACTCCAACACTCCATTTCTTAGTCATGAGAATCGTACCCACATTTAACGTCGCCTACCGCGCGTTGCGCCGGAACAAAATGCGTTCGGTGCTGACTGCGCTTGGCATCATCATCGGCGTCGGCGCGGTGATCGCCATGGTCGGGATCGGCAACGGCGCGAAAGCACAGGTCGAAGCGCAGATCGCCAGCCTCGGGCAAAATGTGATTCTAATTTTTTCCGGTAGCACGACGGCGAGTGGAATTCGCACCGGATGGGGCGGCGCCGGCACATTGAAGATCGAAGATGCCGAAGCGATCCGGCGCGAAGTGCCGGGCGTAATCGCCGTGAGCGAAGAAGTTGTCTCAACCAGCCAGGTGGCCGCCGGAAATCAAAATTGGTTCACCCGCATTTACGGGGAATCAGCGGATTATTTCGATATTCGGCAGTGGCCGCTGTCCGACGGCGCACCGTTCACGCCGCAAGATGTGCGAAGCGCGAACAAGGTTTGCGTGATTGGCCGCACAACCGCGACCCAGATTTACGGCAACGAAAATCCGATCGGCCAGATTTTGCGGATCAAAAACGTGCCTTTCACGATCGCCGGTGTGCTCACCCCAAAAGGCTTGAGCCCGCAGGGCGTCGATCAGGACGACATCGTCGTCATGCCGTACACCAGTGCGATGAAACGAGTGATCGGCGGGACGACCTTGCGAAACATCAACGTGCAAATCGGCGATCCGGGTCAAATCGCAGCAGCGCAACAGCAAATTATCTCGTTGCTTCGACAACGACATAACATCCGGCCCGGTCGCGACGACGATTTTACCGTGCGCACGCAACAGGAAATCGCCGAGGCCGCGACCGCCACTTCGCGCGTGATGACTGTGTTGCTCGGCGCAATCGCCGGCGTGTCGCTGCTCGTGGGCGGCATTGGCATCATGAACATCATGCTCGTCAGCGTGACTGAGCGGACGCGCGAGATCGGTGTACGCATGGCCGTCGGTGCGCGCGGCACTGACATTCTCACGCAGTTCTTGATTGAAGCCGTGACGCTTAGTTCGGTTGGCGGCCTGATTGGGATCATCTGCGGCATCGGCGCGTCCAGCGTGTTGTCGATCTACGCTCATTGGCCGACCCTGATATCGATCGGCTCGATCGCGATTGCATTTTTGTTCAGTGCAGCCGTCGGCGTTTTCTTCGGCTTTTATCCCGCACGCAAAGCCGCCGCGCTCGATCCGATCGAAGCGCTGCGCTACGAATGAATGAAAATGACGAAGCGCAAATGTCGAATGACGAAAGAATGTCGAAGCCCGAATGACGAACTCAGCGTGATACAATCGCCGACCCCGTTTCGGGTTTAGTCATTCGGATTTAATTCGTCATTCGTCATTCGGATTTCGTCATTGATTCAAATTCGTGTTTATTCGTGTGCATTAGTGGTTAGAAATCTGTATGGGTAAGCACGCTCGTTTTGAAAAACTAGTCGCAGAGGCGAAGAGAAACGTCACCGAGACCTCGCCGGCGGACGCCGCGGCGAAGTTGAACAGCGGCGAAGCGGTAATCGTCGATGTCCGCGACAAAGATGAATGGGATGAAGGCCACATCCCCGGCGCGATTCACCTGAGCCGCGGCACCATCGAGCTCGACATCGAAGAAAAAGTGCCCGACACGAACGCAATGATCATTTGCCATTGCGGCGGAGGCGGCCGCTCTGCTCTCGCAGCCGAGAGCCTGCAAAAAATGGGCTACAAAAACGTTCGCTCCATGGCCGGAGGCTTCAAAGCTTGGAAAGCCGCCGGGTTGCCGACGGCCAAATAACCGGATTGTCAGGCGGACGTAACCGGCATCGGCCAGCCCGCGGGAGCGTTGTATTCGCGGCGCGCGACCGCTAAACTGGCGCGCGTAACGACACAGCATGAGTTCCTTGGATTATTACAACATCGAAGAGCTTCTCACGGATGAGGAGCGCCAGGCGCGCGATCGAGCACG